>NZ_JBQVMV010000002.1:0-505435 GCF_052435475.1 Aliihoeflea sp. | reverse complement strand
AAGCACCACAATCTTGAGCATTCGATGAGCCGGCGCGGCAACTGCCATGACAATGCCGTGGCGGAGAGCTTCTTTAATCTCCTCAAGCGCGAGCGAATCCGGCGAAGGACCTACCGAACACGCGAAGAGGCAAGGCAGGACGTGTTCGACTACATCGAGATGTTCTACAACCCGAAGCGCAAGCACGTCAGGAACGGGATGCTGTCACCCGTCGAATTCGAACGGCAGCAGGAACTGTAACCCGAGGGCGTCCACGAAACTCGGGGCTATTCAGAGGTTGTAGATGGCATAGCGCTGGATAATGAGCCTCCAGGCTTCAAAGAATGTTGTCTGGTCATAGGCTGCTGTCACGCTGTTCACCTTCATCGTCTTGACAAAAAACGTACCAGGGTCGTGGGCTCCCTTCAGAAGCCTCAGCCGATGGCGACCAACATAAGCCTCCAGATGATAGTAGAAATCGCCTATGTTCGGCAGCACAAGGCGGAAAGGCTTATCGCCGAAATATGAGGAACTGGCGTTCTTGAACGCCGCCGCGGGAATAAAGACCTCCCAACCCTGATCTCGCTCGCTCCATCGCAATTCGCCAACCTTCATGTCCTCAAGGTGGCGTTCTGATGTATGAGTACGGCCTCGAGGACACAGTAAGAGCTGCCGAAGGTTTTTCTGGCGAAGGCCCGTGTGAAGGCCAAGCCGAATAATGAGGAACGAGCGGGTGGCTTCGGCTGCCGCCACCGGATACCGGCACTCGTCCGGCATCATTCTCAGAATCTCGTCCGCGATCTTCCGATACTCTCCGACAGGGCTGTCTGCTTCTAAGATGGGCAGGATTGGCTCGAACGGATCGCGGTGGACCTTGGCCACGCGCTGGATTTCCTTGATGCGGCCCGCACAGTGCTTCTGGCAAAGGTCGCATGCGGCGTCCCAATCAGACTGGGTAGCAAGGATTTCCGCTTCAGATATGAGTGCAGGAATTGCTTGGATGTGGTGAGCAAGATCAGGGCGTTGTCGAAGCCAACCGGTTTCTGCACGAGTTAGCGCCAGCGCGATCCTGAGCATGTCTACCTCCCAGGAAGTGTAGAAGCCGCGGCGCTTCTCGCGCCAGGTCAGATACCAATCCCACACTGCCGGGAAGACGAGCATCGCAAAGGTCAGCGCTTCGAGCGGGATGCCGAGGCCTCGCACTGCACTACGCTTCGGTGCCGCGAGCGAACCAAAGAGAAGTCCGAAGTGCTCGACCTTCTGTGCTGCTGTTTCGCCTCCCCACACACCCACTCTCTGGAAACCAATGGTAGTTAGTGTCGCCGTCTTGAATCGCAGTAGCTCGGACATCTCAAGCCATAGACGCCGAGGTGCATCGACGGCCACATTTGTCGCACCTTCCGTATCGATATCATCTGCGTTGGGAGCCGCCGATTGCTGATGGCTTGACAGTGGTCTGTCAAAGCCGAGATCTTGGTCTAGTATGCCGGGGAAGCGTACGGCGTAGCGGTTGCGCAGTGCCAGCGCTTGGAACCGCCTGTAGTCGGTGCCACCAGAAATGATGTTCTCTTGTACCCATTTAAGAATTTCTTCCTGCCCGTAAGGAGGCCTGCGGTCGAAATCGTCAGGTAGGTGCCAGGCCAAACGTCTTCGTTGTGACGGCGTAACATTGGCCGGGTGGTGTCCAGAGGTGGCGCGGTTTGGCTGCGCCAGTTTCGCCTTGAAGTAGCCTGAAGGAAGCCGATAGCGTCGTTCGATCCGTCCAAGGATCTCGAAGCTCGTCGCTGCCCGAGGAGTCTTGGTGCCTTGGATCCAACTCGTAAAGGTCTTGTGATTGAATGACTCGTCGGATTGGACAACTGCGCGATGTAGGTGCCATACAGAATCGCTATGACGATCCATATGGAGCTTAAGTGCCTCCGAAAACGTCAATGGCTCTTCCCAAACAGCCCATTGCGCCTCGGGAAACTCGACAACTGGCTTGGGCATCATACCTCGGCGGCGGCCAGAAGAGAGGCTGCATCTTGGCCGACCGGAGCGCGCTGCCGCAGCCATGGCCGTCTCTTCCCATCGCCATTCCGGACTGCTCTTGCTATTTGATCTGCGCGCGGAAGGCGCTGGTACGTTGGGCTGCTTCGGCATCTTGATCTTCGTCTGCGCACCTCGAGCGTGTTCGGAGGCGGTCGGTTCCAGAAAACGGCAGATTGCGTCGAGGGCGGGCTCCAGCGTTGCTCGGGCTTCCGCCAGTGCGGCCTGATCCAGGTCGACAGCTTCGGCAATCGCTTGCCAATCCAGCCTGCCACCCACGCGAGGTGGCAGGATGCCGCTGCGGATGAGCCTTTGAAGATAGGAGCTAAGGCGCTCGAGGTCGCGTGGTGGAAGAACTGTAGCTCCGCGCTGACGCAAAAACTGACTGATCATGCGGGGAAATGCCGCCCGCTTCGCACTGCCTGCCATTGAACACTCGCCTAAGTGCGACGACGCCGTGTCGTTGCCGGCTTGCATCCCTAGCCGGCCGAAGCGCCGACGTCATCCTCCGTCGAAATCGACTTTTCGTGCTGTGGAAAACTTGTCTGGTGAGGATTTCGGAACTGGAGAAGGTGCGAGATTGTTCGGCGCCGCTTTTGAGGCATAGAGCCCTCAGAATTTTGATCGCCACATGAGAATTGGCATTCGGACGCAGCTTCGCCGCGCCCGCTTGCCAATCCTCCTGTGCCGATGCCGAAAAAAGTGGTTGTTTACACGGACCGAGTTTACACTCAACTGCGATCCGGAGAGCTGTACAGCAGGCGTGCCATGGGGTCAGAGCGCGACGTTGACAACCGTGACCACATAGAACCGTTCTGATCTTTCCCATTCGTTATGAATTCGCAAAGGGCCGGTGCAGATAGCGCCGGCCTTTTTGAATTTTTGTCTCATCTTCAAAGATCAATTGAGTGGCAATTCGAACAATCGATGCCAATCTCCGGGCTGCTGAAATCACCCGGCGTTGTCGGATGAATTCATGGTTGCGTTTTCCCTCGATGGGCTTCTCCCAAGCCTTTCGATGTGACGTTGCCGAACATGCCGGAATTTCGAAATACTTCCGGCAATCGAAATGGAAGGGCGTAATATGCCGATGAACACGAAAATCCGCGCAGCAATTCTCGCGACCACTTTAGGCTTTGCGGGAGCGACCGCGCTTTCTGCAATCGCGCAGGAGACGATGGAAGCGCCCGCCGCACAGGCTCCCGCCGAACAGACTGGGCCCGCCGCCAACTACGACGAGGCGAAGCTGCAATCCTTTGTCGTCGCCTTCCTCCAGGTCGACCAGATCAACCGGACTTACGCGCCGCAGCTTCAGGAAGCCGAGGGCGAGGACGCGCAAAACACCGTTCGCGAGCAGGCCAGCGAAGAGATGGTCGATGCGGTCGAGTCCGTCGACGGTATCACGGTCGAGGAGTACGGCACGATCATCCAGCAGGCGCAGACCGATCCGGCGCTCGCCGAGCAGATCAACACATATATCCAGGCCGCTGTCGGCCAGCCGGCGCAGCCCGCAGCACCTGCGGAGCCTTCCGCGGCGCCTGCCGAGCCGGCGGCTCCGGCCGAGCCTGCGCCAGCACAGTAAGGCTCAAGCGGCCGCCATCAGCGCCTTGATGCCGTCGGCGACGAACTGGACCGCCAGCGCGGCCAGGATGACGCCGAGAAGGCGCGTGAGGATCGATCGACCGGTTTCGCCCAGAAACCGGTCGATCCGTTCTGCGGCGATGAAGACGAGCCAGGTCAGCCCGATGCAGGCGGCGATGATCGCGACGAGCAGGGCGCGGTGGGGCGCGGAATCGAATGTGCCGGACAAGAGGACGGTCGCCGAGATCGCGCCCGGCCCGGCGATCAGCGGCAATGCCAGCGGAAACGCGGCGATGTTGCGGATGTGGTCGACGGTGATCGCAGCATCGGCGCTCTTTTCCTTGCGCTCATTGCGGCGCTCGAAGATCATTTCGAAGGCGATGTAGAAGAGCAGAAGCCCGCCGGCCACGCGGAAGGCGGGAAGCGTGATGCCGAAGACCGCCAGGATAGTCGTTCCCGCCACTGCGAACAGCGCCAGAATGGCGAAGGCGATGATGCTTGCCCGAAGTCCGACCTGTGCGCGCTCGGCGCGGTTCATGCCGCCCGTCAAAGCCAGGAAGAGTGGCGCCAGCCCCGGCGGGTCGATCGTCACGAGAAGCGTCACGAAGGCGTTGAAGATGGCGTCGAACACGTCGGAATCCGTGGTGCGAGTGGCTCGAAGGAGCGTCCTTATCGCATGTTCGGGCCGCTGCCGCATCCTCGTGGAGGCGGATGGTGGGTGAGCCCGATCGCCACACGATCGCCGCGTTTTCCCCAGTTTGTCGCGACAAATCGAATTGGGCTGGCTAACGCATTGATAAGTCGTAGGTTATTCGACACTGCGTGCAGGCGGAGGGTTTGGCATTTTCCCTGCCGTTCCTATATAAGTTGCCTGTGATTCATCAGCACGATCGTGAACCCACTTGACCGATTTGACGACACCGCGCGGGCCGCAGGGCGGACCGGACGACATCGAGCCGATTTCCATCATCGAGGAAATGCAGCGTTCCTATCTCGATTACGCCATGAGCGTGATCGTGAGCCGGGCGCTACCGGACGTGCGCGACGGGCTCAAGCCGGTGCATCGGCGCATTCTCTACGCCAGCCATGAGAGCGCCTATTACTGGAACCGGAAATACGTGAAATCGGCGCGACCGGTCGCCGACGTCATGGGTAAATACCATCCGCATGGCGATGCCTCGATCTACGACGCGCTGGTGCGCATGGCGCAGGACTGGTCGCTGCGCGTGCCGCTGATCGACGGGCAGGGCAATTTCGGTTCGATCGACGGCGATCCGCCGGCGGCGATGCGCTACACGGAATCGCGCCTGACCAAGGTCGCGCACGAACTGCTCGAGGACATCGACAAGGAAACGGTCGACTGGCAGGACACCTACGATTCCTCCGGCCAGGAGCCGAAGGTCCTGCCGGCGCGCTTTCCGAACCTTCTGGTCAACGGTTCGGGCGGCATCGCGGTCGGCATGGCGACGAACATCCCGCCGCACAATCTCGTCGAGGTCGTCGATGGCTGCATCGCGCTGATCGACAATCCGGCGATCGAGCTGCACGAATTGATGGAGATCATCCCCGGTCCCGATTTCCCGACCGGCGGCATCGTGCTCGGCAAGGCGGGTATCCGCAGCGCCTATGAAACGGGCCGCGGCTCGATCCTGATGCGCGGCAAGGTTCATGTCGAGCCGATGCGCGGCGACCGCGAGGCGATCATCGTCACCGAGGTGCCGTTCCAGGTGAACAAGGCCTCGATGATCGAGAAGATGGCCGAACTCGTGCGCGATAAGCGCATCGAGGGTATTTCCGATATTCGCGACGAATCCGATCGTCAGGGCTATCGCGTCGTCATCGAACTGAAGCGCGATGCCGTTGCCGACGTCATCTTGAACCAGCTCTACCGCTTCACGCCGCTGCAGACCTCCTTCGGCGCGAATATCGTGGCGCTCAATGGCGGCAAGCCGGAGCAGCTCAACCTGCTCGACATGTTGCGCGCCTTCGTGTTCTTCCGCGAGGACGTCGTCAGCCGGCGCACGAAGTATCTTCTGCGCAAGGCGCGCGAACGCGCGCATGTGCTGGTTGGTCTCGCCATCGCCGTCGCCAATATCGACGAGATCATTGCCCTCATCCGCAAGGCGCCGGACCCGCAGACGGCGCGCGAACAGTTGATGACGCGGCGCTGGCCGGCGCATGACGTCGAAGCGCTGATCCGCCTGATCGACGATCCGCGTCACCGGATCAACGAAGACGGCACCTACAACCTCTCCGAAGAGCAGGCCCGCGCGATCCTCGAACTGCGCCTGCAGCGCCTGACCGCGCTCGGCCGCGACGAGATCGCCGACGAGCTGAACGCGATCGGTGACGAGATCAAGGATTTCCTCGACATCCTGTCGTCGCGCGCCCGCATCCAGCGGATCGTCAAGGATGAATTGATCGCGGTTCGCGACGAGTTCGGCACGCCCCGGCGCACCGAGCTTGCCGAAGGCGGCGCGGACATGGACGACGAGGACCTGATCGCGCGCGAGGACATGGTCGTCACGGTCAGCCATTCCGGTTACATCAAGCGCGTGCCGCTCTCGATCTACCGGGCGCAGCGGCGCGGTGGCAAGGGCCGTTCGGGCATGTCGACCCGCGACGAGGATTTCGTCACGCGCCTGTTCGTGGCCAGCACGCACACGCCGATCCTCTTCTTCTCCTCACGCGGCATCGTCTACAAGGAAAAGGTCTGGCGCCTGCCCATCGGCACGCCGCAATCGCGCGGCAAGTTCCTGCGCAACATGCTGCCGCTGCAGGAAGGTGAGCGCATCACGACCATCATGCCGCTTCCGGAAGACGAGGATAGCTGGGGCAATCTCGACGTCATGTTCGCGACGACGCGGGGCACCGTTCGCCGCAACAAGCTGTCCGATTTCACGCAGGTCAACCGCAACGGCAAGATCGCGATGAAACTCGACGAGGAGGGCGATGAAATCCTCGGCGTCTATACCTGCACCGAGCATGACGACATCCTGCTGACCGCAGGTTCGGGGCAGTGCATCCGCTTCCCGGTCACCGATGTGCGTGTGTTCCAGAGCCGCAATTCGACGGGCGTACGCGGCATCAATCTCGGTGACGGCGACAGCGTGATATCGATGGCGATCCTGCACCATGTCGACGCGACGCCGGCCGAGCGTGCCGCCTATCTGAAGCAGTCGGCGGCCGAACGGCGTGCAGTGACGGGCGAAGAGGAAGAAATCGCGCTGACCAACGAGGAAGTTTCCGACGACGCGCAGATCGATAGCGATCGGTATGAGGAACTGAAGGCGCGGGAGGAGTTCGTCCTGACCGTGAGCGAAAAGGGCTACGGCAAACGCTCGTCGTCTTACGATTTCCGCGTCATCGGCCGCGGCGGCAAGGGAATTCGCGCGACGGACGTTTCGAAGACCGGGGAAATCGGCTCGCTCGTCGCCGCTTTCCCGGTAGAGAACGACGACCAGATCATGCTCGTATCGAATGCGGGGCAGGTCATCCGGGTGCCGGTCAATGGCATCCGCTTCGCCAGCCGCGCGACCAAGGGCGTGACGATCTTCAATACTGCGAAGGACGAAAAAGTCGTTTCGGTGGAGCGGATTTCGGACCCGCAGAACGACGAGGAAGAACTTGAGAGCGAGGCTGAGATCGTGGCGCAGACCGCCGCGGACGCAGCAGGTGGTCCGGCAGCGACGGGAGAAGATCAGTAGCGGTAGCGATTGATCTTCTGCTGGCGGCTCTCGACACGAACGCGCTGGGCTTCCTGATGCAGGCCGAACGCCGTGGCGATCAGCATTGCGAGGGTCATGGTGGCTGCGAGCATGATGATGATCATGGTGTGTCTCCTTGCCGAATTAACGACGAATGAATCAAAAGGTTTCATCGGCTGTCTTGACAATCGTCATTTTCCGCTGAACCCGTTCTGAGAGTGCCGTTCATCTGACGTTCACGCCGCGCCCCGGCATTTGCCATCCATGCATCGTCTGAGTAGAAGCCCTTCATGACTGAGCGCATTGCCTTTTACGCGGGATCGTTCGATCCCCTGACCAACGGCCATCTCGACGTTCTCAAGGGCGCGCTCGCGGTCGCCGACCGGATCGTCGTCGGCATCGGCGTGCAGGCTTCCAAGAAGCCGCTGTTCTCGTTCGAGGAACGGGTCGACCTGATCAAGCAGGCCTGTACCGATGAACTCGGCGCGGAATCCGCGCGACTTGAAGTGGTTTCGTTCGACGGTCTCGTCGTGACCGCATCGCGCCAGCACGGCGCGTCGATCATGATCCGCGGCCTGCGTGACGGCACCGATCTCGATTACGAGATGCAGATGGCGGGCATGAACGAGACGATCGCGCCGGAGCTTCAGACCGTCTTCATTCCGGCAAGTCCGTCAGTTCGCACGATTACCGCCACACTCGTCCGCCAGATAGCCTCGATGGGCGGCGACATCTCGGCATTCGTGCCGAAGAGCGTCGCTCCGGTGTTGCGTCAGAAATTCAGTTAGGTTCTCAGGGAGTTCGACATGTCCTTCGTCCGTTTCGCCTCGTCCACGCTCATCGCCGCCTTCATGGCGACTTCGGCGCTTGCCGCCGAGCCGGAAGATACGATGATCATCACGCTGAAGGACGGCGAGGTGACAATCGCGCTTCGGCCCGATCTCGCGCCGCAACATGTCGAACAGATCAAGACGCTGGTCGGGCAGGGCGCGTATGACAATGTCGCCTTTCACCGCGTGATCGACGGCTTCATGGCGCAGACCGGCGACGTGCAGTATGGCGACATGGAAAACGGCTATAACAGCCAGCGCGCCGGCACCGGCGGCTCCGACCTCGGCAACATCCCGGCCGAATTCTCGGCGGAGAATTTCGTCCGCGGCACCGTCGGCATGGCGCGCGCGCAGGACCCGAACTCGGCGAATTCGCAGTTTTTCATCATGTTCGACGCCGCGCCGCCGCTCGACGGCGCCTATACGATCGTCGGCGAAGTCGAGAGCGGCATGGAACTGGTCGACAACATCAAGAAGGGCGACCCGGCCATGAACGGCTCGGTCACCGACCCGGACCGCATGGTCAGCGTCCGTATGGGCACGGCCGAATAGCTGCGCGCGAGCGCGGGCGAGTAATTCTCATTCAGACACGGAAGGAACGACTATGGCCGAGATCAAGGATCCGGAAAACACGATCGTCATGGAGACGACCAAGGGCAACGTCACGATCGAGCTTTATCCCGACCTGGCGCCCGGCCATGTCGCGCGGATCAAGGAACTGGCGCGCGCCGGCGCCTATGACGGCGTCGTCTTCCATCGCGTGATCGACGGCTTCATGGCGCAGACCGGCGACGTCAAGTTCGGCAAGAAGGGCGGCAAGGACTTCAATCCGGGCCGCGCCGGCATGGGCGGTTCGGACATGCCGGACCTCAAGGCGGAGTTCTCCAACGCCAATCACGGCCGCGGCGCCTGCTCGATGGCGCGTTCGCAAAATCCGAACTCGGCCAACTCGCAGTTTTTCATCTGCTTCGGCGATGCCGGCTTTCTCAACCGCCAGTATACGGTCTGGGGTCAGGTCATCGAAGGCATGGACAATGTCGACAAGATCAAGCGTGGCGAGCCGGTGCAGGACCCCGATACCATCGTGTCGATGAAGGTCGTCGCCGACGCGTGATGCGACGCGCGGCCATAACATTGATGATGGCCCTTAGTGCCGGGAGCGCCTACGCTTCCGGCACGATTTCTTGCGCCTCCGATGATGGTGCTTCGGTCGAACTGACGCTCGGCAGCCTGCCGGTGCTTTCCGTCGTGGGGGTCGAGATCGCGGCCGGAGAACAACGCTGGACGACGATCGACGGCCGGGACGCCCTGCCCGTCGTCGTCGGGCAGGCGGCGCGATATGGCGATCTCGTCGTCGTCGACGTCACCGATCCGAACATCGAGCGGATCGTCGCCGAGTTGCGGCTGCTGTCGGCGACCGAAGAACGCGATCACGTGATGGCCGGGACACTGCGGATCGTCGGGCAGGGAGCCTATGCGCTGACCTGCGTGGGGCCCTGATTTCGATGCGTGTCGACCTCTTCGACTTTGACCTGCCGGAAGACCGGATCGCGCTGCGGCCGGCCGAGCCCCGTGACGCGGCGAAAATGCTGGTGGTAGCGTCGGACGGTCTTGCCGACCGCTCGGTGCGCGACCTGCCGTCGTTCCTGCGGCCGGGGGACATGCTGGTCTTCAACGACACCAAGGTCATTCCGGCACAACTGACGGGCTTGCGCGGGCGTGGCGAGGCGGTCAGTGAGATCGGCCTTACGCTGCACATGCGCGTTGCGCCCGATAGCTGGAAGGCGTTCGCGCGGCCGGCCAAGCGGCTCAAGGTCGGCGACCGGATCGAATTCGGCCATGGCGGGTCGATGTGCCTTGCCGGGCGCCTGACTGCCGAGGTCTGCGAGAAAGGCGACGCCGGCGAGGTGACACTGGCCTTCGATCTGTCGGGCGCGTTTCTCGACGAGGCGCTGCACGCCGTCGGCCACATTCCGTTGCCGCCCTACATTGCGTCGAAGCGCCCGGAAGACGCGCGCGACCGCGCGGACTACCAGACCGTCTATGCGCGCGAGGAGGGGGCCGTCGCCGCGCCGACGGCGGGGCTGCACTTCACGCCGGGCCTGCTGGCCGCGGTGAGTGCGGCCGGCGCGCAGACTGCCTTCGTCACGCTCCATGTCGGCGCGGGCACGTTCCTGCCGGTCAAGGCCGACGACACTGACGACCACAAGATGCACGCCGAGATCGGGACGATCGACGTCGCGACAGCCGACAGATTGAACGCCGTTCGTGCCGCGGGCGGGCGCATCGTCGCGGTCGGCACGACGTCGCTGCGGCTCCTCGAAAGCGCGGCACGCGAGGACGGTACGATCGCGCCGTGGTCCGGTCCGACCGATATCTTCATCACGCCCGGCTACCGCTTCAAAGCGGTCGATGTGCTGATGACGAATTTCCACCTGCCGCGCTCGACCCTTTTCATGCTCGTCTCGGCATTTGCCGGGACGGAGCGGATGCGTTTGGCCTATGCCCACGCGATCGAGAATCGCTACCGGTTCTACTCCTACGGCGATTCGAGCCTGCTCTTCAGATCGGACGATTGATGACCGAGAATTTCGAATTCCGCGTCCTCGCGACGGACGGCGCGGCGCGGCGCGGCGAGATCACCATGCCGCGCGGCACGATCCGCACGCCGGCCTTCATGCCGGTGGGCACCGGCGGGACAGTCAAGGCGATGTATCTCGACCAGGTGCGCGATCTCGGCTCGGATATCATCCTGGGCAACACATACCACCTGATGCTGCGACCGGGCGCTGAGCGTGTCGCGCGGTTGGGGGGGCTGCATGAATTCGCGCGTTGGCCGCACCCGATCCTGACGGATTCGGGCGGGTTCCAGGTCATGTCGCTGGCGCAGTTGCGCAAGATCACGGAACAGGGCGTCAAATTCCGCTCGCATATCGACGGCACGGTCTACGAGATGTCGCCGGAGCGCTCGATCGAGATCCAGGGCCTGCTCGACAGCGATATCCAGATGCAGCTCGACGAATGCACGGCGCTGCCGGCGGAGCACAAGGCGATCGAGAAGGCGATGGAGCTTTCGCTGCGCTGGGCCGAGCGCTGCAAGACGGCGTTCGGCACGCAGCCCGGCAGGGCGATGTTCGGCATCGTGCAGGGCGGCGACGTGCCGGCGCTTCGTGAGCGCTCGGCGCTGGCGCTGCGCGACCTCGATCTGAAGGGCTATGCGGTCGGCGGCCTTGCGGTCGGCGAACCCCAGCAGGTGATGCTCGACATGCTGGAGGTGACCAATCCGCTTCTGCCCGAGATGAAGCCGCGCTACCTAATGGGCGTCGGGACGCCGGACGACATCGTGAAATCGGTCGCCCGCGGCATCTACATGTTCGACTGCGTGATGCCGACGCGCGCCGGCCGGCATGGGCTTGCCTATACGCGGCGCGGCAAGATCAACCTCAAGAACGCGCGGCACGCCGAGGACCATCGTCCGCTCGATGAGGAAAGCGATTGCCCGGCCGCGCGCGAGTATAGCCGCGCCTATCTGCATCATCTCGTCAAGTCCGGCGAGTCGTTGGCGGGAATGCTGCTGACATGGAACAATCTCGCTTATTATCAGTCGCTTATGGCCGATATCCGAAGCGCGATCGAGGCGGGGCGGTTTGCGGACAGGGCAGGCGAGATCACGGAAAACTGGGCGCGCGGCGATCTGCCGGCGCTCTGACGGCGTAGACGGTTCAGTCGCAGCAATCGGGATCGTCAGATGACCAAGTATCTTTCCGCCTACGGGATCGCCCTCGTCCTCTTCCTGATCCTCGATGCGCTCTGGCTCGGCGTCATCGCCCGCAATTTCTATGCAACCCGGATGGGTGACCTTCTGCTCGACCAGCCGCGCTGGGGCGTCGCAGCGGTGTTCTATGCGGTCTACATCGTCGGGCTCGTCTATTTCGGCGTAGCCGCAGGCATGGCGGCGGGGGCATGGCAGGCGGCCGCGCTCAACGGCGCGCTGTTCGGCTTCTTCGCCTATCTCACCTACAATTTCACCAATCTCTCGGTCCTGCGCGGCTATGACGGCATCGTCGCGATGGTCGACACCGGCTGGGGCACGTTCATGGGCGCGGTCGTTGCGGGCGGCACCGTTGCAATCCTGCAATGGCTCGGTCAGATCGACTGATCGCGCGAGGTTGAGTTGCGAGATTGCCGACCCCGGTGCTAGCCTTCGTCGAAGGGCACATATGGGGTAGGTAGGGCAATGTATGATCGGCGAATTCCGGGCGTGGCGATAGCCGCGTTCCTGTGCGTCATGGGACTTGTGACGAGCGCGTCCGCCCAGCTCTTCGAGACGCGCGCGCAGCAGGCCTTCATGATCGATGCCGACACCGGCACGGTCCTCTTCTCCAAGGACCCCGATGCACTGATCCAGCCGGCCTCGCTCGCCAAGCTGATGACGATGGAGGTCGTCTTCAACGCATTGAAGACCGGCCGGCTGACGCTGCAGGACGAGTTCTTCGTCAGCGAGAACGCCTGGCGTACCGGCGGCGCGATGTCGGGCGGATCGACCATGTTTGCCGAAGTGCGCTCGTCGATCAGTCTCGAAAATCTGATCCAGGGCGTGATCGTGCAGTCTGCGAATGACGGGTGCATCATCATCGCCGAGGGTATGGCGGGCTCGGAAGAAAATTTCGCGCAATTGATGACCGAGCGTGCCCGTGAGATCGGCATGACGCGATCGGTGTTCAAGAATTCCACCGGACTGCCCGCCGAAGGGCAGGTGGTGACCGTGCGCGAACTCGCCATGCTCGCGCATCACATCTGGACCGAATATCCGGACCAGTATGACTATTACGCGCAGCCAGAATTCACCTGGAACAACATCACCCAGCGCAATCGCAACCCGCTCTTGCGCATGAATATCGGCGCCGACGGGATGAAGACGGGCTTCACACAGGAATCGGGCTACGGCATCGTCGGGTCAGTCGCGCGCGACGACCGGCGCCTCTTCGTCGCGCTGAGCGGCATGGAGAGCGACGCGGTGCGCGCCGAGGAAGCGCGCAAGATCCTCGACTGGGGCATGCGCGCCTTCGACAAGTATCAGATATTCGCGGAGAACGAGGTCGTCGGCGAGGCCAAAGTCTATGGCGGAGAGAAGGGCGGCGTCGGTCTGCGGTCCAACGGGCCGATCTCGCTCTTCGTGCCGTTGACCAACCGCGACCGCCTCGTCGCGCGCATCGTCTATGACGGGCCGGTCATCGCGCCGGTGGAGGAGGGCGCGCGGGTCGGCACGCTCAGGGTCTGGATCGGCGATGCGATGAGCCAGGAAACGCCCCTCTATGCTGCCGAATCGGTCGATACCGGCAAGCTCCACCAGCGCGCGCTCGACGCGATCGAGGAACTCGCCGTCGGCTGGATGCGCTGATCCACCGGTCGCATTTGGCGCGCGCCCGCATTATCTGCTAGGCGCTGGGGCGAGTTCAGCGGCCGGCGAAAGGATGCGCATTGCCACGAGGACATTTCATCACCTTCGAAGGCGGCGAGGGGGCCGGAAAGTCGACCCAGATCCGGCTTCTTGCCGACCGTCTGGAGGCCGAGGGCCATGAGGTCGTCGTCTCGCGCGAGCCCGGCGGTTCGGCGGGCGGGGAGGCGGTGCGGCACGTGCTGCTTTCGGGCGCGGCCGAGCCTTTCGGGCCGGCGATGGAGGCTATGCTGTTCGCGGCCGCCCGATCCGACCATGTCGAGCAGATCATTCGGCCGGCAATCGAGGCCGGCAAGATCGTGCTGTGCGATCGCTTTCTCGATTCCTCACGCGTCTATCAGGGCATTTCAGGGCGGCTCGACAAGGCGTTCATGACGGCACTGGAGAGCGTCGCGATCAACGGCATGATGCCCGATCTGACGATCATCCTCGACCTTGACCCGGTGGAAGGCATGCGGCGCGCGGCAAGCCGGCGCGGCACCGACGATGCAGACCGCTACGAGAAGGAAGACCTGTCGCTGCACGAGGAGCGCCGCGAGGCCTATATAGACATCGCCCGCGCCGAGCCCGCGCGCTGCGTCATCATCGACGCGTCGAAGGAGCGGGATGCGGTCGCAGATGCCGTGTGGAGCCGGGTCGAGAAGGTAATCGCGCCTGCGGGGAGCTTGCTGCAGGTCGCTGATGAGCTTTGAACGCATCGCGCCCGAGCAGTATGACAGCATTCCCGAAGTGCCCGAACCGGTGGAACATGCCGAGTTGTTCGGGCATGTCGGGGAAGCAGACGAACTGGCGCGCGCCTACCGGACGGGCAAGTTCCACCACGCGCTGATCCTTTCGGGAACGCGCGGGATCGGAAAGGCGACGCTCGCCTTTCGGCTGGCCCATCATCTGCTCGCCAATCCGCGCCCGGCCGAAGCGCCGTCGACGCTCGCGCGGCCGGACACGGCGTCTACGCTGTTCAGGCTGATGGCGCAGGGGGCGCATCCGTCGCTTCTGCACCTGACGCGGCCTGCCGCCGATCGCGGAGCCGGTTTCAAGTCGGCCGTGACCGTCGACGAAATCCGCCGCGTCGGACGGTTCCTATCGATGACCTCGCATGATGGCGGCTACCGGGTCGTGATCGTCGACGCCGCCGACGACATGAACCGAAACGCCGCCAATGCGCTTTTGAAGAGCCTGGAAGAACCGCCGCCGCGTACGCTCTTCCTGCTCGTCGTTCATTCCATCGGCCGAATGCTGCCGACGATCCGCTCGCGCTGCCAACTCCTGAAGCTGAAGCCGCTGGCCAGCGATGATCTCCTCGCCGCATTGCGGGCGGTTTCGCCGGGGTCGGAAGAGGTGCCGGACGATCTCGCGGCAAAGGCCTCGGGCAGCGTGCGCGAGGCGCTTTTGATGACGCAGTTCGGCGGGCTCGATATCGCCAATGCGGTCGACGTCGTGGTCTCCGGCGGCAGGTTCGATGTCGCCGCGGCCTACCGGATTGCCGACGCCGTCGGCGGACGCGATTCCACGGTCCAGTTCCGACTGTTCAACGAGCATGTCGCTGGCATCGCCGAGGCGCGGGCGCAGGCGGCCGGTCGGGCCGGCGACGCGGAGTTGGCGGCGCGGCTCGCCGATCAATGGTTTGGCGTGCGCCAGCGCATCGTCGATACCGACACCTACAATCTTGACAAGCGCCAGCACGTTGTCGGGCTGCTCGGCCAGCTTTGCGCCGCGCGCTGATTGCGCGACTGGCCAAATGGCGGTGCGTGGTCTATGTGACCGCGACCAGATCCGAGAGCATCGGCCGATGCTCCAATGACCGAGCGAGCGCATGGCAGCCGAGAAGTTCTACATTACCACCGCGATTTCCTATCCGAACGGCAAGCCACATATCGGCCATGCCTACGAGCTGATCGCGACGGACGCGCTGGCGCGCTTCCAGCGCCTCGACGGCAAGGACGTGCACTTCCTGACAGGCACCGACGAGCACGGCATCAAGATGCTGCAGACCGCGCGCAAGGAAGGCATATCGCCGAAGGAGCTTGCCGACCGGAATTCTTCTGAATTCAAAAAGATGGCGACGCTTCTCAATGCGTCGAACGATGATTTCATCCGCACCAGCGAAGAGCGCCACAAACGCGCCTCGCAGGCGATCTGGAAGGCGATGGAAGCCAGCGGCGACATCTACAAGGGTGGATATGCCGGGTGGTATTCGGTGCGCGACGAAGCCTACTTCGGTGAGGACGAAACGGAAGTCCGCGACGATGGTGTCCGGTATGGTCCACAAGGGGCGCCCGTCGAATGGGTCGAGGAGGAGAGCTATTTCTTCCGTCTGTCGGCCTATCAGGACCGGCTGCTCGATCTCTACGAGCGTCAGCCGGACTTCGTCGGGCCTGTCGAACGCCGCAACGAGGTTGCGAGCTTCGTGCGCTCCGGCCTCAAGGATCTCTCGATCTCGCGGACGACATTCGACTGGGGCATTCCGGTGCCCGGCGACGAAAAGCATGTCATGTATGTCTGGGTCGACGCACTGACGAACTACATCACTGCCGCCGGCTATCCCGATGAAAACGCGGATCTTTGGCGCTATTGGCCGGCCGACCTGCACGTCATCGGCAAGGACATTACGCGCTTCCACGCCGTCTACTGGCCGGCCTTCCTGATGTCGGCCGGCATCCCGTTGCCTAAGCGCGTCTTCAGCCATGGCTTCGTCTTCAACCGCGGGGAGAAGATGTCGAAGTCGGTCGGCAACGTCATCGACCCGGCCGCGCTCGTCGAACATTACGGGCTCGACCAGTTGCGCTATTTCCTGCTGCGCGAAGTGCCTTTCGGCCAGGACGGAAACTACAGCCACGAGGCGATCGTGAACCGCACCAATGCGGACCTTGCCAACGATCTCGGCAATCTGGCGCAGCGCTCGCTGTCGATGATCGCCAAGAACTGCGCGGGCAGGGTGCCTGAGCGCGGCGAGCTTGCAGACGTCGACCGGGCGATCCTCGACCAGGCGCTGGAAGCACTTGCAACCGCGCGCACGGCCATGGGGCACCAGGCGCTGCATACCGCGCTCGCCGCGATCTTCGGCGTCGTTGCCGAGGCCAATCGCTATTTCGCCGGGCAGGAGCCATGGGCGCTGCGCAAGTCCGATCCGGCGCGCATGGACACCGTGCTCTACACGACGGCGGAAGTGCTGCGCCGCGTCGGCATCCTCTGCCTCGCTTTCATTCCGCAGGCCGCCGACAAGCTGCTCGATCTGCTGGACGTTCCGTCTGGCGACCGCACCTTCGCCAATCTCGCTGAGGGCTGGCTTCAGCCGGGCGCCGAACTGCCGGCGCCGCAGGGCATCTTCCCGCGCTATGTGGAACAGGAAGTGCAGGGCGCCTGACGATGCTGGTCGACAGCCATTGCCATCTCGACTTTCCAGACTTCGCGGAGGAGCGGGACGCCGTCGTCGCGCGGGCGGTCGCGGCGGGCGTACAGCGCATGGTCACGATCTCGACGCGCGTTCGCCGGTTCGACCAGATCCGCGCGATCGCCGAGGCCTATGACGAGGTCTACTGCTCGGTCGGCACGCATCCGCACAATGCCGGCGAGGAGCGCGACGTCACCGCGGCCGAACTCATCGAATTGAGCAGTCATCCGAAGGTGGTGGCGATCGGCGAGGCGGGGCTGGACTACCACTATGACAAGGCGCCGCGCGACGCGCAGGCGCATGGCTTGAAGGTGCATATCGAGGTGGCGCGGATAACGGGATTGCCGCTGGTGATCCACGCGCGCGCGGCCGACGAGGACATGATTGCGATCCTGCAAGACGAATCGAGGATCGGTTCGTTTCCCTTTGTTCTGCATTGTTTTTCGTCCGGTGCGCGGCTTGCCGAAGTCGGTGTCGAGCTCGATGGATATGTCTCGTTTTCGGGTATCCTGACGTTCCGCAATTCGCAGGACATTCGCGACATCGCGCGCAACGTTCCGCACGACCGGCTGCTGGTCGAGACCGATGCGCCGTTCCTTGCGCCGGTGCCGCATCGCGGAAGGCGTAACGAGCCGGCCTATGTCGCCGATACCGCCAAAGTGCTGGCGGACACGATAGGCGTCGACGAAACCGAAATCCGGCGGCTGACGACCGACAATTTCTTCCGCCTGTTTTCGAAGATGCCGCGGCCCTGATGAGCGCCTTATATCGCTTCACGATCCTTGGATGCGGCTCGTCGCCAGGCGTGCCACGGATCACCGGCGACTGGGGCAACTGCGATCCTGCCAATCCGCGCAACCGGCGCCGGCGCGCGGCCGCTATGGTCGAGCGCATCGGGCCGGGGGGCGTCACGCGCGTCGTGATCGACACCGGGCCGGACTTTCGCGACCAGATGATCTCGGCGGGCGTGGCAGCGGTCGACGCCGCCGTCTACACGCATCCACATGCCGACCATATCCACGGCATCGACGATCTGCGCGGATTCGCTCTGGTGCAACGCAGACGCATCGACATCCATGCCGACCGGCCGACGCTGGACCGGTTGCGCAATTCCTTCGGTTATTGCTTCGAGACGCCGCCCGGCAGTTCCTATCCGCCGATCCTGAACCCGCACGTCATCACGCATGACGACGCGTTCGCGATCGACGGTCCCGGCGGCGTCATCGAATTCCTGCCACTGCCGCAAATCCACGGCGACATCATATCGCTCGGCTTCCGTATCGGCGATCTGGCCTATTGCTCGGACATCAGCGCATTTCCGACTGAGACGCTGGCGCGATTGCAGAACCTTGACGTGCTGATCGTCGACGCGCTTCAATACAAGCGCCATCCCAGCCATTTCTCGCTCGAGGAAGCGCTGGGGGTGATCGAGCGGCTGAAGCCGAGGCGGGCGGTGCTGACGCATATGCACATTCCGCTCGACTACGACACGGTCGCCGCCGAGACGCCGGATCATGTCGAGCCGGCTTATGACGGAATGGTCATCGAGTTTGGCGGCTGAGGCGTTTCCCTGCGATCGGCAGGCATGCAGCAGTTCCATAATCCATCTTATGCGACTGGCGGATGTCTTATCGGACAGCGGATCGCATGTCCCTACCGACCGTCGGCGTAACGTTCGAGGCGCTCGGCAAGCGTGCCGGTATGCAACTCGAACAGATGGTTGTCGTGATCGTGGAAATATATCGAGCGGCCCTCGCCGTGCACACGACTGCGTCCCTCGCGAAGGTCGATGTTCAAGGCGCGAACGCGGGCAAGATAGTCATCGTACTTCGTGTCGGGGATTTTGAAGGCGACGTGGTTGTAGGTTCGTCCCGGTAACGGCTCGCCCTCCATGATCGCGATCCAGACGGCATTGGTGCGTTGACCCACAAGGAAAAATCGCTCACGCGACAGGGAGAATGTGTCAGCTCCGCTGTCGTAGACCTTCCGAGCGTCGAGCACCGTGGTGAGGATCGTTTCCATACGATCGAGATCGCGCACGATGAACGTGATGTGGCTGAGGCCTTCTACCATACTCATTCGGTGAGATAGTTGGGACCGGCTGTCAATCGCGAAGGACGAAGCGCGTCGCATCCAAATAGGAGCGAGATGGCATTGGTGCGGTCGAGAAGACTCGAACTTCCACGGGTTGCCCCACAGCGACCTCAACGCTGCGCGTCTACCAATTCCGCCACGACCGCACGCCATGACCAGCCGGTCTTGACCGGCCCGGCGCAATTAGCAAATCGCCCCACCCCGCACAAGTGCGCGGGCGTGGAATTGCCGATTATTTTGCCGATTGCCGCAAGACGCTGCGTCAACGAGTGGACGCGCGCCGCGCGATCCCATACATCCGCCTGATCATGACCACGCGCGACGCCCTGCCCGCCCAGTTTCTGGCGATCCCCGGATCACCGGCCGTCGAATGGCGGATCGAGCCTGGCCTGATGGAATATCCGGCGGCGCTTGCCTTCATGGAAGAGCGCGCGGGCGCGATACGCGACGGCGCGGCCGGAGAACTCGTCTGGCTGGTCGAGCACCCGCCGCTCTATACGGCCGGGACGAGCGCAAATCCTGCCGACCTCCTCGCTGCCGAGCGGTTTCCCGTCTTCGCCGCGGGGCGCGGTGGGGAATACACCTATCACGGCCCCGGCCAGCGGGTCGCCTATGTCATGCTCGACCTGAAGCGCCGGCGCGAGGATGTACGCGCCTTCGTGGCAGCGCTGGAGGAATGGATCATCCGCACGCTTGATCGTTTCAACGTGAAGGGTGAGCGGCGCGATGATCGTGTCGGCGTCTGGGTCGTACGGCCCGAGCGGCCGGCCTTGCCAAACGGGATGGCGGCCGAAGACAAGATCGCTGCGATCGGCATAAGGCTGCGGCGCTGGGTGTCGTTTCACGGCATCGCGCTCAATGTCGAGCCCGATCTCGCCCATTTCGATGGCATCGTCCCTTGCGGAATTCGTGGGCATGGCGTCACGAGCCTCGTCGATCTCGGCCTTCCGGTGACCATGACGGATGTCGACATGGCGATGAAGGCTGCTTTCGAAGAGGTGTTCGGCGACGTAGAGTGATCCCCTCAAAATGAGATCGGCCATGTCGAAATCTGTCCATGTCGCCCTGCCCGTCCTTGCCGCCCTGTTGTCATTATCGGTGACGACGTTCGCTCCGGCACAACAGGCGAGCGATCTCGTCTCTCCCGAGGCGGCGACCGGTCTTCAGTCCGCTCCTCTCGTGCGCGCGCGGGAATCGATGGTGGTCACGGCCAACCCGCTCGCGACGGAAGCCGGTATGGCAGTCCTGCGCCGGGGTGGCTCCGCAGCCGACGCCGCAATCGCGGTCCAGGCCGTGCTCGGGCTGGTCGAGCCGCAATCGTCCGGTCTTGGCGGCGGCGCCTTCGCACTGTGGTACGATGGCGCCACGGGCGACCTGACCTCATACGATGCGCGCGAAACGGCTCCGGCGAGTGCGGCGCCCGATCTTTTCCTCGACGACAATGGCGAACCCTTGCCCTTTTTCGAGGCGGTCGTCGGCGGACGGTCCGTAGGCGTGCCCGGCGTGCCGCTCCTGCTGGAGCTTCTGGCGGAACGGCACGGCAAGCTCGACCTCTCCGATAGTGTTGCCGACGCAATCGACCTTGCGGAAAGCGGTTTCACAGTTTCGCCGAGGCTTGCCGGCCTGCTCGAAGCCGAGGCCGGACGGCTCGATTCCGATCCGGCCGCCTCCTCATATTTTTTCCCTGACGGAGCGGCGCTGGCAGTGGGGGACGAGTTACGCAATGGGAACTATGCAAATGTGCTGCGACTTCTCGCCGACGAGGGAGCGGCGCCCTTCTATCGTGGCGATCCAGCCGCCGCGATCGTCGATGCGGTTGCGAACCATCCAACCAATCCGGGCGCGCTGACGCTGGACGATTTCGCCGGCTATGAGGTCGTCGAACGCGAACCGGTCTGTGTTCCCTACCGTGACTTCGAGGTTTGCGGAATGGGCCCGCCCTCTTCCGGCGGAATGGCCGTCGGCCAGATCCTTGGTCTCGTCGAGCCTCATGACCTTCGTGCGCTGGGAGCGGACGACGCCGATGCCTGGCGGCTGATCGGCGACGCGACCCGCCTCGCCTTCGCCGACCGCAACCGCTACCTGGCCGATCCCGACTTCGTCGACGTTCCCTCCGGACTTGTCGACGCGACCTATCTCACCGAACGTTCCAAGCTTTTGCAGATCGACGAAGCACTGCCCCAGGAAAAGGTTGTGGCCGGCGAGCCGCTCACCAGGCGAACGGACATTTTCCAGGACGGCTTGTCCTACGAGGCGCCGGCAACATCCCATTTCGTCATCGCCGATGCGGAGGGCAATGTCATTTCTGTAACGTCGTCGATCGAGAACGCATTCGGGGCGCGGCTGATGGCGAACGGCTATCTGCTCAACAACCAGCTCACCGATTTCTCCTTTCTGCCGAACGGGGATTCAGGACCCGTAGCAAACCGGGTCGAGGCATCCAAACGTCCGCGGTCCTCGATGTCGCCGACGATCGTGCTGCAGGATGGCAAGCCGATCTACGCGATCGGGTCGCCCGGCGGCGCGACCATCATCCCCTATGTCGCAAAGACGTTGGTCGCCCTGATCGACTGGCAGATGCCGATGAACGAAGCGGTCGCATTGCCGCATCTGGCCAACATTGCCGGCCCCTACTGGCTGGAGGCCGGATCGAGCGCGGAGGACTTTGCCCCTGCCCTCCAGGCTCTGGGCTACGAGACCGAGATGCGCGAGCTCAATTCGGGCCTGCACGGCATCGAATTCACACAATCGGGGCTCGAAGGTGCCGCCGATCCACGGCGGGAGGGCATGGCGCTCGGCGACTGATCAGACGGCCACCAACCAAAGGGCGAGCGTCGTGATGAAGGCGCCTATCGAAATGAACGAGACGAGATCGTGGACCAGATCGGACATGTTGCTTTCCTCAGTTGATGATTGATCATGTTCTTGTTTTGTTCTGAAATCAACCCCTGCGCTGTGGTTTTTCGGTCGGCGGATCGTTCATTCATTCGGAAGCATGGCAGTCTTGGAGAGAAAACAAATTGCTTTCAGTCAGTTACTCAAATTTTGAATGTGTGCGGTGACGCCTGAAGTTGCGCATGAACGGTCGATGAACGGCGCGGAAGCCCGGCATTCAGCTTCGCACTTGCATAGTCCGCTATCGTCGCAATCGTGCGACATGGTCGAGGGGTTCTGGAAATGAAGAAGTTCGCTGTCCTGGGTCTGGTCGCCGCCAGCCTTTTGGCTGCCCTGCCCGCCGTGGCGCAGGATCGTGGATATTACGGTCTGGGTGGCGGGCAGCGCCCGGGTGCGGAGTTCTTCGCGCCCGACCGCGGAGCCGGACGCTGGGACCGCGGAGCCGGACGCTGGGACCGCGGACCGGGACGCTGGGACCGCGGCGGTTACCGCGATCGCGACGAGTGGCGCGGCCGGGGTGGTGGGTGCTCGCCGCGCGACGCGTTGCGCAAGGCTGACCGGATGGGCATCCGGCGGGCCGAAATCGTCGGCGTCGGCCGACGCTCGATCGAGATCATCGGGCGATCGCGCGGCGAACGCGTCTGGGTCGTGTTCGGCCGGGCGCCGAACTGTCCGCTGATCGGCTGATCGACGCCTATTCGTCCGGGCCGCCGGATTCGGGTCGGCCAAGTCCCATCGATTTGGCGATCTTCGAGCGCTCGACCGCGTAGTTGGGGGCGACCATCGGGTAATCGTCCGGCAGGCCCCATTTGCGTCGATACTGCTCAGGCGTCATGCCGTACCGGGCCATCAGATGGCGCGACAGGGTGCGGAACTTGCGTCCGTCCTCGAGCGAAATAATGTAGTCGGGCGTAACCGATTTGCGGATCGGCACCGCCGGCTCCAGTTGCTGTTCCGGAGCAATTGCCTTGCCCTGGGCGGAAATCGACCGGTGAACCGAGCCAATCAACCCCGATACTTCCGACGCCGGAACGGGGTTGTGACTGACATAGGCGCAGACGATCTGCGTCGTCAGTTCCAACAACCGCTCTGGTTCGACCGCACCGCCGGCGCTGATCATGTCTTCGTCGCTCATACGCATACTCCCGCCGCATCAATACAAATGGCAACACGCCGCCAAGTGTCATGCCTTGAGCGATTCGCCATATGACTATGCTAGTGCGCGACCATGTCTGCGTCAGGTCACCAGATGTATCGGCTTGTCAGGTGGTGAAGCGATGGCGAACGACGCCAATGCACATTAAAGCAAATTGTCTAGAATGCACCAGCGATAGCGAGGTAATCCGCGGCCTTGAGGCTGGCGCCGCCGACGAGGGCGCCGTCCACATTTTCCACCGCCATCAGTTCGGCAGCGTTCGAGGATTTGACCGATCCGCCATAAAGAAGCGGCACGGATCGCGCCGCCGCGCCGATATTCGCCTCCAGCCGGGCGCGGATGTGCGCATGGGCGACGCCCACGTCTTCCGCCGTCGGGGTCAATCCGGTGCCGATCGCCCAGACCGGTTCATAGGCGACGATCGTGTTCTCGGCCGTGGCGCCTTCCGGCACCGAACCATCGATCTGTGCCGACAGCACGTCGAGCGCAGTGCCCGCCTCGCGTTCGGCGCGGGTTTCGCCGATGCAGATGATGGGTGTAAGCCGGGCGGCCCAGGCGGCCTTGGCCTTGGCCGCAACGGCGTCGCTCGTCTCGCCATGATCGGACCGGCGTTCGGAATGACCCACGATCACGAAGTCCGCGCCGGCGTCCTTGAGCATGTCGGCAGACACGTCGCCGGTGTGGGCGCCGGATGCGTTGGCGTGACAATCCTGCCCGCCGAGCCGGACCGAAGAGCCCGCAACGATCGGCTGCGCCCGCGCGATCAGCGTCGCCGGCAGGCAGACGACGAGGTCGAGGCCGGTAAAGCCATGAGAACCGGTGACGATGGCCTGGAGCTCGGGAAGCGATGCCGCCACTCCGTTCATCTTCCAATTGCCGGCCAATACGGGTCGTATGCGCGCGCTCATCGAATTTCCTTCGTTTGTTCCGGGTATCGATCGCTGCTTGGTAGCAAAATGCGTCGACAAAGCAATCGACAGGGCCCGCCAGTGACGGTATTCCGTCAACCAGATTTCATGATGGACCAATACGGGAAGGTCGAAAATGCTGACTTGGCTGCGCGGCAAATCCGGTTCCTTGATGGTGAAGCTGCTGCTTGGCTTGCTCGTCGTCAGTTTTGCCGTGTGGGGCATTTCCGGCCAGATCCTGACGGGTGTCGGCAATCATGTCCTTGCCGTCGGGGACACCCGCGTACAGGTGAACGAGTACCGGCTGGCCTATGATCGCCAACTCCAGCTTCTGTCGCAACAGTTCGGCACGCGCATATCGCGTGAGCAGGCACGCGCCTTCGGGCTCGAGCAACAGGTGCTGGCGCAACTCGTCGCCGGCGCCGTGCTCGACGAGCAGGCGCGCGAGATGGATCTCGGCCTGTCGCGCGATCGTCTCGCTGCCCTGACTGCCGAGGACCCTGCATTCCGCAATGCGAGCGGCCAGTTCGACCGCAACCAGTTCAATTTCGTGCTGCAGCAGGTCGGCATGCGGCCCGACGACTATCTGCGCAATCGCGAGCAACTGGCGATCCGCCAGCAGATCGTCGATGCAGTCGCCGATGGCATGGGCGTGCCGGACGCCTTCCTTGATGCAGTGGCACTCTATCAGGGGGAAGACCGGACGGCGGAGTATCTCATCCTCGACCGTTCGCTCGTTGAGCCGATCGAAGACCCGGCCGACGACGTTCTGCAGGCCTGGTTCGACGAGAATTCGGCGAGCTTTGCCGCGCCGGAATATCGCGCGCTCGACTATGCGAAGCTCGAACCGGAGGACATTGCCGATCCGGCAGCGATCAGCGACGAACAGGTGGCCGAGTTTTACGAAACACACCGTAGTTCCTTCTCCGAAGCCGAGCAGCGCACCATCAGCCAGATCGTGTTCCCCAATGCGGAAGCCGCAGAGGCAGCATCGGAACGCATCTCGTCCGGCGAAGCGACGTTCGACGAAATCGCTGCCGAGCTTGGCCGTTCGGCCGGCGATCTGACGCTCGGCACCTTCACGCGTGAAGACGTGCCCGATCCCGCCATCGCCGAGGCCGCATTTGCCCTTGAGGAAGGCGGCGTGAGCGACGTGGTGGCCGGGTCCTTCGGATCGCTCATCGTCCGCGTCGACGAGATTCTGGCGGAAGCCGTTCGCCCCCTGGAGGACGTCTCGGCTGAAATTCGCGAAGAAATGGCTCTTGATGAGGCCAACCGAATCCTGCTCGATGTCTATGACGCCTACGAGGATGCGCGTGCCGGGGGCGCGACGCTGCGGGAGGCTGCAAGCCAGCAGAACCTCGAAATCGTCAGTGTTCCGGCCATCGATGCCAACGGTCTCGATCCGGACGGCGATCCGGTCGACGGCATCCCCGGTGCCGAAGAGGTGTTGCAGGCGGCATTCGATGCCGAGCCGAATACCGAAAACGCGCCGATCGCCCTTGGTGCCAATGGCTACGTCTTCTACGAGGTCACGGAGGTGACCCCTGCCCGCGACCGCGAACTGGACCAGGTTCGCGATGATGTTGTGGCTGAATGGCGCGAACAGGAAGGCCGGCGTCTTCTTGCCGAACGTGCCAACGAGATCGCTGCCCAGATCGAAGACGGGGCGGCGCTTGGCGAGGTCGCGGGCGAACTCGAACTGGAAGTGCAGACTAAGCGTGGCCTGCGCCGCGGCGCCGACGATGTCGATCTTGGCCGCGAGGGCGTTGCAGCCGCTTTCTCGGTGCCCGCCCGGGGGGTCGAGACGATCGGGTCGAACGAGGGCGACCGGCAGATCGTGCTGCAGGTGAGCGAGGTGTTCGCGCCCGCCAATGCGTCCGGAGGTTCGCTCCCCGAAAATGTCGCGCAGAACTACGCAGGAGGGTTCGGCGACGACCTCCTCGACCAGCTCGTTACCCGCCTTCAAGCGCAGTATTCGGTCACGGTGAACCAGGGCGCGGTGCAACAGGCATTGAGCTTCTGATCGATGGCGGACCTGAAGGAACATATCGCGCGGGTGGCTTCGGGGGACACGCTTTCCTTCGAGGAGGCGCAAAAGGCGTTCGACATCATGATGTCGGGCGAAGCGACGCCGAGCCAGATCGGCGGTTTCCTGATGGCGCTGCGCGTGCGCGGCGAGACCGTGCCTGAAATCTCCGGCGCGGTGGCGACCATGCGTGCCAAGATGCTCCGTGTCGACGCGCCTTCGGACGCCGTCGACATCGTCGGCACCGGCGGCGATGCGTCTGGTTCCTACAATGTCTCGACCTGCGCGGCCTTCATCGTCGCGGGCGCGGGCGTGCCCGTGGCCAAGCACGGCAACCGCGCACTGTCGTCACGCTCGGGCGCCGCAGATGCGCTGGCGGCGCTCGGCGTCAACATCGAGCTTGGCGCACACGAGATCGCAATTTGCATCCGCGAAGCCGGGCTCGGCTTCATGTTCGCGCCCGCCCATCATGCCGCGATGCGCCATGTCGGGCCGAGCCGGGTCGAACTCGGAACGCGTACGATCTTCAACATCCTTGGCCCTCTTTCCAATCCCGCAGGCGTCTCCAACCAACTCGTCGGCGTGTTCTCGCCCGTCTGGCTCGAGCCGATCGCCGAGGTGCTGAAGAGACTGGGCTCGTCGCGTGTCTGGGTCGTTCATGGCGACGGGCTCGACGAGATGACGACGGCCGGTGTCACGCAGGTCGCCGCGCTCGAAGATGGCGAAATCCATACGTTCGAGATCGAACCCGAGCAGTTCGGCCTTCGCCGTGCCCGCCCCGAAGAACTCAAGGGCGGGGATGCACAGACGAATGCCATGGCCCTTCGTGGTGTTCTCGAGGGTGCGGAAGGCGCCTATCGGGATATCGCGATGCTGAATGCTGCCGGCGCGCTCGTCGTCGCCGGTCGCGCGCGCACGTTGGAAGCCGGCCTCGAACTCGCCGCCAAATCGATCGACAGTGGCAAGGCGCGCCAGTGCCTGACGGAACTGATCGAAATTTCCAACCGCGCAAGGAGCGCGTGATGGCCGACATCCTGCGAAAGATCGAAGCCTACAAGCGCGACGAGATCGCAGCGGCCAAATCGGCGATCCCTCTTGGCGATATTCGCAAAGCCGCCGCGGACATGCCGACGCCACGCGATTTCACCGCGGCGTTGCGTGCCAAGCACGTCGAAAGCAGGCCGGCACTGATCGCTGAAATCAAGAAGGCGAGCCCTTCAAAGGGCCTGATCCGACCGGATTTCGATCCGCCGTCGCTGGCGCGCGCCTATGAAGCCGGCGGTGCGGCCTGTCTTTCGGTGCTGACGGATTCGCCGTCGTTTCAGGGCTCGCCCGACTTTCTGACCGCCGCGCGCGAGGCCTGCGACCTGCCCGCCCTGCGCAAGGATTTCCTTTTCGATACGTACCAGGTGCACGAAGCCCGCGCATGGGGCGCGGATGCGATCCTGATCATCATGGCGAGCGTCGACGACGGTCTTGCAAACGACCTCGAAGACGCCGCCGAAGAACTCGGGATGGCGGCGCTGGTGGAGGTTCACGACGAGGCGGAGACCGAGCGTGCGTTGAAGCTTCGGTCGCCGCTGATCGGCATCAACAACCGCAATCTGCGCACGTTCGAAGTCGACCTGGCCACATCCGAGCGTCTCGCGAAGCTGATCCCGGACGACCGCATCATCATCGGCGAGAGCGGCATCTTCACGCGGGCCGATTGCGACCGGCTGCGCGTGGCTGGCATCGACACGTTCCTCGTCGGCGAAAGCCTGATGCGCCGGGACGATGTTACCGGTGCCACGCGGGAACTCCTGGGAGCACAATGAGCGGCCTCACGCATATCGGCGCAACCGGCGAAGCCCACATGGTCGATGTCGGAACCAAGGACGAGACGCAGCGCGTCGCGCTTGCGAAGGGGCACGTGCGCATGGAGCCGGCGACGCTCGAGGCGATTCTGGCCGGCAATGCCAAGAAGGGCGATGTGCTCGGTACGGCGCGCATCGCAGGCATCATGGCTGCCAAGAAGACATCCGAGCTCATTCCGCTGTGCCATCCGCTGCTCCTGACCAGGATCACCGTCGAGATCGAGCCAGATCATGCGCTACCCGGCCTTCGGGTTGCCGCAGAGGTGCGGCTGAAAGGCCAGACGGGCGTCGAGATGGAGGCGTTGACGGCCGTGTCGGTCGCCTGCCTGACGATCTACGACATGGCGAAGGCGCTCGACAAGGCTATGATCATCGGCGACGTGCGGCTGGTGGAAAAGAGCGGCGGCAAGTCGGGCGATTTTCGCCGCGACGAGCAGAAGCCATGATACCGGTCGCCGAGGCGCTCGAACGGCTGCTCGGCGGCGTCGAGCCGCTCGAAAGCGAAGCAGTGGAGCTGCATTCGGCAGGTAACCGCGTCCTTTCGGCCCCGATCCTCGCCAGCCGGACGCATCCGCCCTTCGACGCATCCGCCATGGACGGCTACGCGGTTCGCGCGGTCGATATCGACAGGGTCCCTGCCCGGCTGACCGTGATCGGCGAATCCGCTGCCGGCCGTCGGTTCGCCGGCAGTCTGGGCGATGGCGAGGCCGTGCGTATCTTCACCGGGGCGCCCGTCCCGCAAGGCGCTGACACGATCCTGATCCAGGAGAACGCGAAGCGTGAAGGCGACGTCGTCACGGCCGTCGAGACCGTGGCCGCCGGTCGGCATATTCGCAAGGCGGGGCTGGATTTCCATTCGGGCGACGTTCTGCTGGAGGCCGGTCGGCGGATCGATCCGCAGGCATTGGCGCTGATCGCGGCGGCCGATGCGGACCGCGTTCGCGTGGTGCGCCGGCCGAGAGTCGCGATCATCGCCACGGGCGATGAACTCGTGCAGCCGGGAGCTTCGCGAACGGATGACCAGATCATCGCGTCGAACAGTTTCGGCGTCGCGCAGATCGTCCGCGATTCCGGCGGCGAAGCGATCGATCTCGGTATCGTGGGCGATGATCTGGAGAGCATCGGCTTTGCGCTGGATCGGGCCGTCGCCCAGACCAGCGATGTGATCGTCACGCTCGGTGGCGCGTCGGTCGGCGATCACGACCTGACGGCAAAGGCGTTCGCCGCGAAAGGTGTGGACCTCGCCTTCTGGAAGATCGCGATGCGGCCCGGCAAGCCGCTGATGGCGGGTCGGCTGGGGCGGGCATCGGTGCTTGGCCTGCCGGGAAATCCAGTTTCGGCAATGGTTTGCGCCGATCTCTTCCTGCGTCCTTTGCTCGCCGCGTTGCAGGGTCTGCCGACGGATCAGCACTTGCCGAAGGCGGTTCTCGACGGCGTACTCGCCGAAAACGATCGCCGGCAGGACTATGTCCGCGCGATCGCACGTCTGGATGAAGAAGGCGACTTGATCGTCTCGCCACTTGCAATGCAGGATTCGTCGATGTTGCGGATCCTGGCGCGTGCGAACTGCCTGATCGTGCGCGCGCCCTACGCCCCTGCACAGCGCTCCGGCGACCCGTGCCGCATCCTGATGTTGCGGCCGATGGGGTGATCACCCGTTTTTGATCGCTTCTTGTGCGTTAGCGCGATCGGCTTGGGAACTTACGTGGCGTCATTTCATTCTGTCACAAAGGGACATTGGTTCCACAAGATTCGGAGGTCGTTATGCAAAAGATCCTATCCGGCTTCATTGCGCTTGCCATGGCGCTGCCGCTCGGCATGACGGGAACGGCGTCGGCGCTGCCGCGCGTCGAGACTTCAGCCCCGTCTGCGATCCAGCAGGTCCAGACCAATCAAGGGCAGTTCCCCGGCTCGTTCAGAGCGGTCAACCCGGATCGCCAGTTCAGCCCCTGGGCCGGCAATGTCGAGCGTCGCATCGAGCGCAGGGCCGACCGTCGCTGGGATCGCGACCGGCGCGCTGATCGTCGCTGGGACCGCGACCGTGACCGCCGGGGCGGCTACTATCGTGGGCATCGCGGCTACCGCGATTATCGGCCTGGATATCGCCGCTATGACGATGGGTTCTGGTATCCGGCCGCTGCCTTCATCACGGGCGCCATCGTCGGTGGTGCAATCGCTTCCCCGCCGCGCCGCGTCGTCCGTGACTATGGCAGCGCGCATGTCGAGTGGTGCTATGACCGCTATCGGTCCTACCGCGCCTCGGACAACACGTTCCAGCCCTATAACGGGCCACGTCGCGAGTGCCGTTCGCCCTACTATTGATCGGCAACAATATTCGGACTTCGAAAGGCGGCTTCGGCCGCCTTTCTGCATTCAGCCCGGGAAATCGGGAAGGCTCTTGAACGCGTTTCTGAGTGCGTCGGACCAACCTTCCGAAATCTGTCGGTAATACGGATCGTCACCGCCGATGCGCTTCTGGAGTTCGATCCTGAATGTGTCGCGGGCGAGAAACAGCATGTCGAGCGGCAGGCCTACCGAGAGGTTCGATTTCAGTGTGGAATCGAACGAAACCATCAGAAGCTTCGCTGTCTCGGCGAACGTCATCTGTGGGTCGTAGGCGCGGACTAGGATCGGCTTGCCGTATTTGGTCTCGCCGATCTGGAAGAATGGCGTGTCGTCGGACGCTTCGATGAAGTTGCCTTCGGGATAGATCATGAAGAGGCGCGGTTCCGAGCCCTTCATCTGCCCGCCCAGAATAAAGGAAGCCCCGAACGCGTCGGCGCGCTGGCCGACGGGCGCCGAGTTCGAGATAACCTCCTTGACCGTGTCGCCGACGAGACGCGCCGTCTGGAACATGGAGGGCGTTTCGAGGATGGACGGCGCGCGGTCCGCGTGCGCCTTGGAGCGTTCGTCGAGAAGGCTGACGACGGATTGCGTGGTCGCCAGATTTCCGGCCGAGAGAAGGACGATGACGCGCTCGCCTTCCTTTTTCCAGACCGTCATCTTGCGAAATGTCGAAATGCTGTCAATGCCCGCATTCGTCCGCGTATCGGACATGAAGACGAGCCCTCGATCGATCTTGAGGCCAACGCAATAGGTCATCGAATCGCTGCCAGAGAAAGTGCGTATCGACGATTACTGCTCGACAGTCACACGCACTTCAAGCTGTTCGTGGGCTTGTCCCTGACGGATTCCGGCGACGGGCATCGCGTCGCGGTAGTCGCGGCCGAAAGCGACGCGGACATAGCGCTCGTCCGGGCAGATGCCGTTGGAAACGTCGAAACCGACCCAGCCGAGCCCGGGGACATGCGCTTCCGCCCAGGCGTGGGTGGCAACCTGCTGCGTCGTGTCGTCCATCATGAGATAGCCGCTGACGTAACGCGCCGGGAGGCCCTGCATGCGCACGGCGGCGATGAAGATGTGCGCGTGATCCTGGCAGACGCCCTGCCCGGCCGCCAACGCCTCATCAGCCGTGGTTTCCGACGTCGTCGACCCTGAGACATAGGCGACACGTTCCAGAACCAGATCCATCAGTTCATGTAGGCGACCAAGCGTTTCAGGGCCGCCAAGAGGCTTGGACAGCGCCGCGATGGCGGGCGAAGGTTTGGTCAGCGGCGTTTCCCGCTCGAAAAGCCAGAGCGGCGCGAAACCGGCATGCTGCCCGGCGACGCCGGTCTGGTCGCGCGTCGTCACCATGCCCTTCGCCGTGATGACGATCTGGGTCGCGCCCGGTTCGGTGCTCAAAAGCCGGCACTGGTTGCCGAAATGGTCGACGAAGCGCACTTCCTCGCGCGCGCCTTCATATGACAGTTCCCAGCGGTCGACCGTCTGCAGCGCATCGGTTCGGGGGAACAGCCGCACGCGCTGCAGCGCGTAGGGCAGGCTCTGGTCGTAACGATAGGTCGTCTGGTGGACGATGTTGAGCAGCATCTCAGAAGAACCTGTAGTCGCGCGCGACCTGGTCGCCCAGATTGTTGGTGCGGACGAGGAAATCCGTCAGGTATTCGTGAAGCCCCTCGTCCAGCACGTCCTTGATCGTCATCCGCTTCATGCGCGCCAGCGTGTTCTCGCACATCTCGTGCGAGGCGTGGCGGTTGCCGTAGTCGTTGGCGAGACCTTCGAGGCTCTCGTCGATCATGCGGTAGCAAAAGGCGAGCGAACGCGGCATGCGGCGCGACAGGATCAGGAATTCGGCGATGTTGGTCGGTTTGTAAGCGGCATCATAGACCCAGCGGTACGACCGGTGCGCCGAGACCGAGCGCAGGATCGACTCCCACTGGTAGTTGTCCATCGACGAGCCGACCCAGGAGATCGACGGCAGGAGCACGTAGTATTTGACGTCGAGAATGCGCGCGGTGTTGTCGGCGCGCTCGACATAGAGGCCGAGCTGGCAGAAGTCGTAGATCTCGTTGCGCAGCATCGTGCCCTGGAACGCGCCGCGGATCTGTGCCGTCTCGCGCTTGATCGCGTCGAGGACCTTCGGCACCTCGCGCTCGTCGATCGGGGCGGCCAGCATGCGCCGGAACGACATCCAGGCGTCGTTGATGCTCTCCCAGGTCTCGCGGGTCAGCGCCGTTCGCACCATGCGCGCATTGGTGCGCGCGGTCTCGATCGAAGAAAGGACGCTCGAGCCGTTCTCGGTGTCGCGCAGGAGAAAGTCGCAGACATTGGCGGCGTTGAACTCGGAGTGCTTCTGCCGGTAGCCGGCCTCGACGCCGCTCGAGACGATGACCGAGGTCCATTCCTCGACGTCGCCTTCGTTGCGCGTCAGCGCCATTCGCAGGCCCGCATCGACGAGGCGCGCCATATTCTCGGCCCGCTCGATGTAGCGGGCCATCCAGTAGAGGCCATTGGCCGTGCGTCCCAGCAGCATCCGTCGCCCCCTCTAATCGTCCAGAACCCAGGTGTCCTTCGTGCCGCCCCCTTGCGAGGAGTTGACGACGAGGGAACCGGGCTTGAGGGCAACACGCGTCAGCCCACCGGGAACGATGCGGATGCGGTCCGACACCAGAACGAACGGGCGCAGATCGACATGGCGCGGCGCGAGACCGGCGTCCGTCAGGATCGGGCAGGTCGACAGCGCGAGCGTTGGCTGGGCGATATAGTTGCTTGGCCGGGCGCGCAGCTTTTCGGCGAAAGCCTCGCGCTCCTTCTTCGAGGCGGCAGGGCCGACCAGCATGCCGTAGCCGCCCGAGCCGTGCACTTCCTTGACGACGAGGTCACCAAGGTGCTCCAGCACGTAGGCGAGGCTGTCCGCCTCCGAGCAGCGCCAGGTCGGGATGTTGCCGAGAATCGCCTTTCGGCCGGTATAGAACTCGACGATTTCGGGCATGTAGGAATAGATCGCCTTGTCGTCGGCGATGCCGGTGCCCGGCGCATTGGCGATGGTGATGTTGCCGGCGCGGTAGACGTCCATGATCCCTGGCACGCCGAGGACCGAATCCGGATTGAAGGTCAGCGGATCGAGGAAATCGTCGTCGACGCGCCTGTAGAGTACGTCGATGCGCTTGTAGCCTTCGGTCGTGCGCATGGCGACATGGCCATCCACGACGCGCAGATCCTGCCCCTCGACGAGCTCGACACCCATGTGGTCGGCGAGGAAGGCGTGCTCGAAATAGGCCGAGTTGAAGCTGCCGGGCGTCAGTACCGCGATCGTCGGCTGCTCGTCGGCCGAGCGCGGGGCGACCGCCGCCAGCGACTGGCGCAGCAATTGCGGATAGTTCTCGACGGGACGAACCTTGATGCGTTTGAAGAGCTCGGGAAAGAGCTGCATCATCGTCTCGCGGTTCTCGATCATGTACGAGACGCCGGAGGGCGTGCGTGCATTGTCCTCCAGAACGAAGAACTCGTTTTCGGCGGTCCGCACGATGTCCGTGCCGATGATGTGCGTATAGACGCCGGCCGGCGGACGCACGCCGATCATCTCCGGCAGGAAGGCGACGTTGCCGGCGATGAGTTCGCGCGGGATGCGCCCTGCCCGCAGGATTTCCTGGCGGTGGTAGATGTCTTCGAGGAACGCGTTCAAGGCTTGCACGCGCTGCTCGATGCCCTGCGTCAACCGCCGCCATTCGGCACCGGCAAGAATTCGCGGGACGATATCGAAGGGGATGAGACGCTCGGCAGCGTTCTGCTCGCCATAGACGGCGAAGGTGATGCCGGTCCGACGAAAGACGTTTTCGGCATCCTTCATCTTCTGTCCGAGGCGAGCCGTATCCTGCTCGCTCAGCCAGTTGTCATACTCGGAATATGGATTGCGGAGCCCGGCGCTCTCCGGGCGCATTTCGTCAAAAGCTACCACGCGACAACTCCCCTGTGGTCGCATTCGAAAGCTTCGCTCAGGAAAAAGCAAGTGCTTGAAATGATGGAGATCCCCCTTTTGCAGTCGCGCTGGGTAACCTGCCCAATCCTTGTGCGGATTGGTTCGGATTCGGCCAGCAACTAGACAGTAACGCGCCCGATCACGACGCGTTCCAGGCTGCAACGAGGTGAGATCAGTCGCGGACGATCATCGCGTCCGGGGCGCCGTGCGTCCAGGCATGGCGAAGGATCTGGTCGAGCGAAGCGCCGCCATTCTCTTCGACGCTGACCGCGAACCACTTATCAGAGGGGTCGGCTTCGATCGCGGCATCGGCGAGCGAGGCGAACTGGGCGGCGACGGCCAGTGCTTCGGCCTTCGACGCAAAAGTGCCGGCGGCGACGAAGGCGGGAGCGCCGGTGCCACCGGCGGTCGACTTCGCATAAGAGGCGACGATGGCTTCGGCATTCAGGCGATGCGCCGCGAAACTTTGAAGCGCGGCTGCGCCGCCTGCTCGTTCTTCGGCATAGGCCAGAAGACCATCGAACCCACCACCGACCGATGCGAGTGTCGGCGACGGACGCGCAGGCGCGATCGGGACGATGTCGGGAAGGACGATGTGGCCATCGGCTGCCGGCGTCGCCGTCAACTGGCCCGGAAAGGGTGCTGCCTGCGGCATCGGCGCGGCGCTTGTCACGGGGGACGTCGGCGTCGAGCCGTTCATGGCGATCATGACGCCTGTTGGCAGACCATCAGACGGGCTCGGCGCTGCGCCGCCCGGGCGATAGGACGCCATCAGGTACTGGTCGTCGAGGCCGTGTAGCGGGGCGCGGCCGACATATTCCACGGCGACCTCGGCAACACCGCTGTTCTTGTAGTCCAGCATCTCCGCCGCGCGCTGCGACAGGTCGATCACGCGGCCCTTGGCGAACGGTCCGCGATCGTTGACACGCACGATGACCGAGCTGCCGTTCTTCTTGTTGGTCACGCGCGCATAGCTTGGCAGCGGCATGGTCGGATGGGCCGCGGTCAGATGCGTCTTGTCGTAGACTTCGCCATTGGCCGTCAGGCGGCCGTGGAAGGCATCGCCATACCAGCTTGCCAGACCGGCGCTGCGGTAGTTTGGGTCTTCCTTCGGCGTGTACCACTTGCCACGCACCTGATAGGGGCGGCCGACCTGATCGCGACCGCCGCCGCGCGGCAGGTTCGTCGCAAGGTGCGAGACGCGCGGGCTGGCTTTCACGCCATATTCGGATTCGGCGAAATATTCCTTTGAGCGATTCGGCTTGCCGCTGGCGACCTGCGAGGGACCGGATGAGCAGGCGGCGAGAAGTGCCGCACCACAGGTCAGAGCCAGGATCGAGCCAAGCGTCTTTGCCTTGCGGCGCCCCAGTTCGGCCATGAGTATGTCCCCGATCCTCAACGCGTCGAATATGCGCAGCCAAAATCTATTTGGACGTGTTGCCTGCGTCCACCATCGAGCAATCCTGTGGATCGCACGAATTGTTTAGCTGCGTATTAATCGATTGTGTTTGGAACCGGGCATGATTGTGGCCAGTGCGGTGTCGTTACCGGCATGGTTAAAGTTTGACTAAAACTGTCGATCGCTCAGCCTTCGATCCTCGCCGTTCCGGAAAGACCGTCGTTCCTAGTCCAAGATATGGAGCTTTCGCCCGTCCGTTCGATCGCGAAGCAGAAAGTCTGGCCGTCATACCATGTCGGGAATTGCTGGCAGAGCTGGTCGCTCTCGACCCACCACCGCCCGGTTTCGCTGGGCGTGAACATGGACGCCATCGTGAAGCCGGAAATATCACCCGAAACCTCGCCGCCGGCGCCATAGCGGAGGGGCAGCTCGAGGCCGTAAGGCGTGGAGAGCAGGACACGCTTGTCACCGATCAGGCTTTCGATTTCAGGACCGCCCAATGTCTGGGCGACTGCGGGCGTGACGATCAACGCGGCAAGCGCAATGGCCAAGGCTTTGCTATTCATCTGGCAGTTCCCGCTTTTGTGGCTATGACATCCCCATACGCATGCGCTTGCCATTTGGTTTCCCTTCAACTGGCGCAAATCGACGTGATGTCGTATCGGTCTGCATGCGGGTGAAGGGAGCGACAGACGCGTTGGCGGCCTCTCTGAGAATTGTTCTGGCGATCGCAAGCGTGCTGATGCCGGCCGAACTTCTGGCCGCAGGCACCCGGCTTCTCGAGCCGTCGCAACCGGTCGCGTTTCCCAAGCGTTTCGGGGCCGCGATGACCCGCGCCCGCCTCCACTGGTTCGTCCACGGCGCCAAGCCCGTGTCGATTGCGCTCGACACCATCGAGACCGGACCGAGTACGATTCCCTTCTTCTGGGAGGCGCAGGACGGTTCGACCATCAGGCGTATGCCGGGCGGTTCGTTCCGGATGGAAGTTTGGTCGGCCACGACGAACTGGACAAGCTTCGTCGCCTGCGAACCCGCAGGGTGGCCGGCCTATCTATGTTCCGACGGGGCAATGCACGAGATGTCGGCACCCGACCTTTCGACGGTGATTTTCGGTGGGCGGACCTTTGCGCGCACGCTTCCTGCGCCCCGGGATATCGGCTCGGAGCGCGACCTGCCCTTGCAGTAAAAGCGGGGGTGCCAGACGGCGACTTCTGTGCTATTCGCCGCCCACTTCTCCAAAATCGCCAGATATCCGGAAGGTCCGCAGATCATGTCAGCGCCGCGCGTCTCGTTCGTCAGCCTTGGGTGCCCCAAGGCGCTGGTGGATTCCGAGCGGATCATCACGCGGCTGCGCGCCGAGGGTTACGAGATCTCCCGCAAGCATGACGGCGCGGACGTGGTGGTGGTCAACACCTGCGGCTTCCTCGATTCGGCGCGCGACGAATCGCTCGAGGCGATCGGCCAGGCGATGAAGGAGAACGGCAAGGTCATCGTCACCGGCTGCATGGGCGCGACGCCGGAACTGATCCGCCAGAAGCACCCGAACGTCCTCGCGATCACCGGCCCGCAGGCCTATGAGAGCGTTATGGGCGCCGTCCACGAGGCGGTGCCGCCAGCGCACGAGCCGTTCCTCGACCTGATCCCGGCGCAGGGCGTCAAGCTGACACCGCGCCACTATGCCTATCTCAAGATTTCCGAGGGTTGCAACAATCGCTGCACCTTCTGCATCATCCCGTCGCTGCGCGGCGACCTCGCCTCGCGCCCTGCCGGCGACGTGCTGCGCGAGGCCGAAAAGCTGGTCGCGGCGGGTGTGAAGGAAATTCTGGTCATCTCGCAGGACACGAGCGCCTATGGCGTCGACCTGAAATATCAGGAGAGCCAGTGGAAGGACCGCGCGGTCCGCACGCGCTTCCTCGACCTTTGCCGCGAACTGGGTGACATGGGTGCCTGGGTGCGCCTGCACTATGTCTACCCCTACCCGCATGTCGACGAGGTCATCCCGCTCATGGCGGATGGCAAGGTGCTGCCCTATCTCGACATTCCGTTCCAGCACGCTTCGCCAGCGGTGCTGAAAAACATGCGCCGCCCGGCCCATCAGGAAAAGACGCTCGACCGCATCCACAAATGGCGGGAGATCTGCCCGGACCTCGCCTTGCGCTCCACCTTCATCGTCGGCTTTCCCGGCGAGACGGAGGAGGATTTCGAGATGCTGCTGGATTGGATCGACGAAGCGAAGATCGATCGTGCCGGCTGCTTCAAATACGAGCCGGTCGGCGGTGCGCGGTCCGAGGCGATGAACCTTCCCGAAGTGCCGGCCGAAGTGAAACAGATCCGCTGGAATCGCTTCATGGAGCGCCAGCAGAAGGTTTCCGCCAAGCTCTTGGCCAAGAAAGTTGGCAAGCGTTTGTCCGTCATCATCGACGAGACGACCGGCCTGACCGCGAAGGGCCGCACCCGCTACGACGCGCCGGAGATCGACGGATCGGTTTCGGTCACCTCGCGTCGGCCGCTGCGGGTCGGCGATGTCGTGACTGTCAAGATCGACCAAGCATCCGCCTACGATCTGATCGGCACGGCCGTCTGATCAGCGGTTCGACGCCATCTGCTTCTGAAAGAACGGCGTCGCCATCGCGAGTTCGTAGTCCTTCGCCGCGGCGCGCTTGTTCGCCGGGCGGTCTGCCACGCGCGCCATGTAGTCGAGGAAGGCCGGCTTTTCGGGCAGCACCTTCATGTGGCTCATCGTGTAGCCGATGGCCGATGCCAGTTGCGTATCGGCGGCCGTGAAGCTGTTGCCGACGGCATAGTCGTGTTCCGTCAGTTGCCGCTCGACATAGCGCACCATGTCGTCGAACGCGCCGAACGAATAGTCGTTGCTTTCATAGCTGAGCCCATGGGCGCGGGCGCCCAGCGCGGGGTCGAAGACGGAATCGCAGTAGACGAGCATGGTGAGATACGGCCCGCGGCGTGGATCGTCGATCGCCGGCGCGAGGCCTGCTTCCGGAAAGCGATCCGCCAGATAGGCCGTGATCGCCGCGCGCTCGGTGATGGTGACGCCGTCATGGACGATCGCGGGCACTTTCTTGTTCGGCTGGATCTGCCGATAGGCCTCGTCAACACCGCCTTCCTTGCGGATGTCGACGAGTTCCATTTCGTAAGGCACGCCGAGCTCCTCCATGAGCCAGAGCATGCCGGAACTGCGGGACCAGGGCGCGTGATAGAAGGTCAGCATCGAATGTCTCCTCGCTGGATCGATGGCGCACCCTACCCGAGTGCTCCTGACAGCGGATTGTCAGGAGGATGTACCGGAAACGAAAACGGGCGCCCGAAGGCGCCCGTTCCATTCGTCGCGAAGGTTTCGCTTACTGCGGAAGCTGGTCGTCGACGCCCTGGACGTAGAAGTTCAGGCCGAGAAGCACGCCTTCCTCGGCAACTTCGCCTTCGGCGAGCCAGTCGGAGCCGTCCTGCTTCTTGATCGGGCCGGTGAAGGGGTCGAACTCGCCGGACTTGATCTTGGCTTCGGTCTCTTCGGCCAGCGCCTTCACGTCATCCGGCATGTTGGTGTAGGGCGCCATCACGACGTGGCCCTCGGCCATGCCTTCCCAGACGTCGTGTTGCTCCCAGGTGCCGTCGATGACTGCCTGGATGCGCTCGATGTAATACGGACCCCAGTCGTCGATGATCGAGGTGAGCTGGGTTTCCTTGCCGAACTCGATCATGTCCGAGGCCTGGCCGAATGCCTTGATGCCGCGGTCGGCGGCGACCTGCATCGGGCCGGTCGAGTCGGTGTGCTGGGTGATGATGTCGACGCCCTGGTCGATCAGCGCGGTTGCGGCATCGGCTTCCTTGGCCGGGTCGAACCAGGTGTTGGCCCAGACGACCTTGACCTGGAAGTCGGGATTGACCGACTGCGCGCCGAGCAGGAAGGCGTTGATGCCCATCACCACTTCGGGAATCGGGAACGAGGCGATGTAGCCGGCGACGCCCGCTTCCGACATCTTGGCGGCGATCACGCCCTGCACGTAACGGCCTTCGTGGAATTTGGAATTGTAGGTCGCGACGTTTTCGCTCTCGCGCTTGTAGCCGGTCGCGTGCTCGAACTTCACGTCCGGGAAGCGGGCCGCGATCTTGTTGGTCGGGTCCATGTAGCCGAACGACGTCGTGAAGATGATGTCACAGCCCGAACGGGCGAAGCGCTCGATGGCGCGCTCGGCATCGGCGCCTTCCGGCACGCTTTCGAGGTAGGCGGTCTCGAGCTTGTCGCCGAAATGCTCCTCGGCTTCGAGAAGGCCCTGATGGTGCTGGTAGGACCAGCCGAAATCGCCGATCGGGCCGACATAGATGAAGCAGGCCTTGGTCGGATCGTCCTGCGCGGAGGCGACCGCCGGAATGAGCACGGCAGCGGAAGCTGCCAGAGCAAGAAGTGTGTTTTTCATCAAAGTTCGTCCTCTGTTGGTCACCAAGGGGGCATATCCCGTGTTTTGATTTCTAGCGATCTGGAACAAACGGCCGCCCCAAAGATGCCGGTGTGTTCACCATAGTCAGTCGCCGGTTTCGAGAGATCAGTACAAGTACGACAATCGTCGCGATATAGGGAAGTGCGGAAAGAAGCTGCGAGGGAATTCCGATGCCCAATGCCTGGGCATGGAGCTGCCCGATCGACACCGCGCCGAAGAGATAGGCGCCGGCCAGAACGCGCAGCGGACGCCATGACGCGAAGACGACCAGCGCCAGCGCGATCCAGCCACGGCCGGCGGTCATGTTTTCCACCCATTGCGGGACGTAGACGAGCGAAAGGTGCGCACCGGCCAGCCCTGCGCAGGCGCCGCCGAACAGAACCGCCAGATAACGGATGCGCACAACCTTGATGCCGAGGGCGTGGGCGGAGGTGTGGTTGTCGCCGACCGAACGCAGCGTCAGTCCCGCCTTGGTGTAGAACAGGAACCAGGCAACGCCGACGGTCAGGAAGACGGACACGTAGAAGATCAGGTCCTGGCTGAAGACCAGCCGGCCGACGATGGGCAGTTCGGACAGGAACGGCACGTCGAGCCGTGGCAGGCGCACGCCTGGCTGGCCGACGAAGCTTTCGCCGATCATGCCGGAGAGACCCAGGCCGAGAAGTGTCAGGGCAAGGCCCGTCGCGACCTGGTTGGTCACGAGCGTCAGCGTCAGGAAGGCGAAGAGCAGCGAGAAGAGCGCGCCGACGATGATCGCCGCGAGCGCGCCGAGGAACGGGTTGCCGGTCATCAGCGCGACGCCGAAACCGGTCACCGCGCCCATGATCATCATGCCTTCGACGCCGAGGTTGAGGACGCCCGAGCGCTCGACGACGAGTTCACCGATCGCCGCCAGAAGAAGCGGCGTCGCGGCCATCGAGACGGTGAGCAGGATGGCTTCAAACATGGGCGGCCTCCGCCTTTTGAGCGGGGCGCACGAGGCGTACGCGGTAGTGGATCAGCGTGTCGCAGGCGAGCACGAAGAACAGGATCGAGCCCTGGAAGGCACGAACCACCTTGTCGGACAGGCCGACGGAAATCTGAGCCGCCTCGCCGCCGAGATAGGTCAAGGCGAGGATCAGGCCGGCGGCGACGATGCCGAGCGGGTTCAGGCGGCCGAGGAAGGCGACGATGATTGCGGTGAAGCCGTAACCGGGCGAAATGGTCGGGCGAAGCTGCCCGATCGCGCCGGAGACTTCCGAAATGCCGGCAAGGCCGGCCATCGCGCCGGAGACGAGGAAGGCGAAGACGACCATGCGGCCGGCCGAAAAGCCGGCGAAGCGCCCTGCCCGCGGGCTTTGTCCGAGAACCTTGACCTCGAAACCCTTGAGGGTCTTCGACAGCATGAACCAGAGAATGAGCGCCGCGACGATCGCGAAGACAAAGCCCCAATGCGCGCGGCCCGACGCCGACCAGATTTCCGGCAGGATCGCGTATTCGTGGAAATTGCGCGTTTCGGGGAAGTTGAAGCCCTGCGGGTTGCGCCATGGGCCGCGTACCAACCAGTCGAGGAAGAGCTGGGCGACATAGACCAGCATCAGGCTCGACAGGATTTCGTTGGTGTTGAACCGCACCTTGAGGAGCGCCGGGATGAAAGCATAAGCCGCGCCGCCCGCCATGCCCATGATCAGCATCAGTGGCAGGACGAACCAGAACTGGAAGTCGGGAAACAACACCGGCAGGACCGAGCCGGCAATCGCGCCCATGATGAACTGGCCCTCGGCGCCGATGTTCCAGTTGCTCGACAGGAAGCAGACGGACAGGCCGACCGCGATCAGGATCAAGGGCGCGGCCTTGATCGCCAGTTCGTGCAGCGACCATGTCTCAGTCAGCGGATCGATGAAATAGTAGTAGAGCGTTTCGACCGGGTCCTTGCCGAGCGCGGCGAAGAGGATCGCGCCGGCGACGATTGTCAGGCCGAAGGCGATGAAGGGTGACAACGCGCTGAACAGCGTCGACTGCTGCGGTCGCTTGACGAGTTCGAGCCGCATCAGACCGCTTCCTCTTCGAACGGGCGCGGCGGATGCGCCGCATCGGCACCGCCCATCAGGAGCCCGACCTTCTCGAAGGTCGCCTCGGCTATCGGGATCGGCGCGGACAATTGCCCGTCATGCATGACGGCGATGGCGTCCGACATTTCGAACAGTTCGTCGAGGTCCTGGCTGATGACGAGGACGGCGGAGCCGGAGCGAGCAAGGTCGATCAGCGCCTGGCGGATGCGCGCGGCGGCGCCCGCATCGACGCCCCAGGTCGGCTGGTTGACGACCATCACCTTCGGCTCGCGATCGAGTTCGCGCCCGATGATGAACTTTTGAAGGTTGCCGCCTGAAAGCGCGGAAGCTTCAGGGTCTTCCGCGCTCTTCCTGACGTCCATCGCCTCGACGATGCGTTTCGCGGCAGCCGCGATGCGGCTCGTGCGTATCGTACCGGCCGCGCCCATATAGTCGCGCGCGTCGGTCCTATAACGCGAGAGGAACAGGTTTTCGGAAAGCTTCATGGCCGGCGCCGCTCCGTGGCCGAGGCGTTCCTCGGGTACGAAGGCCGCGCCCTTCAGCCTACGCTGCGTGATGCCGAGGCGTCCGACCGTATGGCCTGCGACGCGAACCGTGTCCGCGCGGTCCTGCAGCGCCTCGCCGGAAACGGCCTCGAAGAACTCACCCTGGCCGTTGCCGGCGACGCCCGCAATGCCGAGAACTTCGCCCGCATGGACGGTGACGGAGATGTCGCGCAGCGCAACTGAAAAGGGCGTCGCGGGCTTGCGGCTCAGCTTGTCGATCTCGAGCAGCGGCCGGTGATCATTCGCCTGTGCCGGCACGTCGCGGGTGACGTTCTGGACCTCGAGGCCGACCATCATGCGCGCCAGCGAAGCGGCGGTCTCCTGCTTCGGGTCGCAGTGGCCGACCACTTTGCCGTGCCGCAGGACGGTCGCGCGGTCGCAGATGCGCTTCACCTCTTCCAGGCGGTGCGAAATGTAGAGGATCGACTTCCCCTCGCCCTTCAGCCGCTCCAGCGTCTCGAACAGCTTGTCGGCTTCCTGCGGGGTCAGCACCGAGGTTGGCTCGTCGAGGATGATGAGTTCGGGTTCCTGCAAGAGGCAGCGAATGATCTCGATGCGCTGGCGCTCGCCGACCGACAAATCGCCGACATGGCTGAACGGGTCGAGCGGCAGGCCGTAGGCCTTGGAGAGGTTTCGAGCCCGCTCGGCGATCTTCATGATCGGCGTGTCGTCGTCGATGGACAGCGCGATGTTCTCCGCCGCCGTCAGCGCCTCGAACAGCGAGAAGTGCTGGAACACCATGCCGATGCCGAGCGCGCGCGCCTGGGCGGGGCTGGATATGCGGACTGGCTCGCCCTTCCAATGGATGGTGCCGGAGGCCGGCTCCAGCGAGCCGAACAGCATCTTGACCAGCGTCGACTTGCCGGCGCCGTTCTCGCCGAGAAGCGCATGGATTTCGCCCCGACCGATGGTCAAGTCAACATTGTCGCAGGCCTTGAGCGATCCGAAAATTTTGGTCAGCCCGCGAACCGCGAGCAAGGCTTCGGTCTGGCTCGGATCGGACTGATCCACTCAACCCCCATTTCGGCGACCTTTTCGGCCTGCCTCTTGTGTTCCCTGACGTGACCTTATGCCCGGCGGTCCAAACCCGCAAAGCTTGCCTGAATTTGAAAGTGCTTCAAGTTTCAACCGTGTGATCGGCGGTCGCCTTCAACCCTTCTTGAGGCCCAACGTGGGAAAGATCTGCATGACGATGCCGACGCAGAACAGGTAGATGCTGAGGATCGCGATGGCGATCTGCACGAATTCGGACGGGTTCATGTCCATCAGAAGCGCATAGGCCGACAGCGCGCACCAGCCCAGGAATACCCCCAGATTGAGCGGGCGCAGGCGCTGGACGCGCACCGGATGGAGAAAGTTGAGCGGCAGGAAGGTCAACAGCGCCGCGATCAGGACGACAGCGAACGAAATCCACTCGCCCGGCTCGATGACGAAGAGCGTGAAGACCACCATGTTCCAGACGACAGGGAACCCCTTGAAGAAGTTCTCCTTCGTCTTCATGCCGGTGTCGGCGTAGTAGATCGCGCTCGACACGACGATGATTGCGGCAGACAGGAAGGACAGCCCCTCGCCCATGAATCCGCTCTGATAGAGCGCAAAGGCGGGGATCAGGACGTAGGTGACGTAGTCGATGATGTTGTCGAGGAGCTCGCCCGACCAGGTAGGCAGCACTTCCTTGACGTCGAGCTTGCGGGCGATCGGTCCGTCGATGCCGTCGACGAACAGCGCGAGGCCGAGCCACAGGAACATGGCGGTCCATTGCTTTTCCGCCGCCGCGACCAGCGACAGGAAGGCAAGGAACGATCCCGATGCCGTCAGGAGGTGGACCGAGAAGGCGCGGGCCTGGGGCCACGTCACCTTCTTCTTCGGCTTCGGGATGCGCTGCGACAGCGGCTTTCGGTTGGTGTCCTTGCTCACGTCGAGGCCAGTCCAGCTTGCGAGGGATGGCCGGGCGGCCGTCCAATCAAAGTCGAGGCTCCGCAATGGGCCAAATCGCCCCGTTGATCAATCCCGCGCGTGAGAACATATAGCTCATATCAAACGGAAAGCAGGCTGAGACCATGGAACGTGTCGAGTATGATGTCCTGATCGCGGGAACCGGCCCCGTCGGCCTGATCGCGGCGCTGGCCGTTGCCGATGCGGGATTCCGGACGGCGCTCGTCGGGCCGAAGGCGTCGACGAGCGACGGGCGCACGACCGCGATCATGGACCCTGCCCTGCGTTATCTCGACGCGCTGCTTTTGGGGCCGGTGCTTGCGCAGCATGGCGAACCCCTGAAGACCATGCGCATCGTCGATGCGACGTCGCGGCTCGTGCGCAGCCCGACGGTGACGTTCCGCGCGCCCGAAATCGACCTTCCCGCCTTCGGTCTCAACATCGCCAATCGCGAACTCAACACCGCGCTGGAAAGTGCCGCCGTCGCGCGCCCCGGTGTCGTCCGATACGAGGGGCTGGTGGAACGGTGGGAGACCGGCGAGCACCTTGTGGGCGCAGTGCTGTCCGATGGCTCCGAACTTTCCGCGCGGTTGGTCGTCGCTGCGGACGGGCGAAGTTCCCCTGCCCGCCTTGCCGCCGGCATCGAGGTCGATGCGCGCCCGACGGGGCAAACGGCGATCGTTCTCGCCTTCTCGCACACGCGCCCGCATTCGGGCATGTCGACGGAGTTCCACACCGAATCAGGGCCGTTCACGCAGGTTCCGCTTGCCGGCGACCGGTCGAGCCTCGTCTGGGTGGTGAAATCGCAGGATGCCGCCGAGCTTCTCGCGCTGGACCGGGCCGAACTCGCCGACCGCGTCGAACGCCAGATGCGCTCGATGCTCGGGCGTGTCACGGTCGACGTCGATCCCCAAGCCTATCCGCTGTCTACCTCGCAGCCGCGCCGCTACGCCGACAGGCGCATCGCTCTCATCGGGGAAGCGGCCCATGTCTTCCCGCCTATCGGTGCGCAGGGCCTCAATCTGGGCATCCGCGACGTGGAAAGCCTCGTCTCGGTCGCCACCCGCCACCGGGCGGACCCGGGCGCGTCGGTAGCGCTGGCCGAGTACGAAGTGCACCGCCGTCCCGATGTCGCCATGCGCGCCAATGCGGTCAATCTGCTCAACCGTTCGCTGCTCTCCGACCTGCTTCCTGCCCAGCTCGCGCGCAGCACGGTATTCGAGGCGCTTCGCGCCTTCTCGCCCCTTCGGACGTTCTTCATGCATGAAGGCATGCGCCCGGGTAGCGGCCTGCGCTCGATGCTGTCTTTCAGGACCAGGGATCGACGGGCAGCAGACCGGACTTGATGGCGTAGAGGATCAGGGTCAGCGTGGCGATGGACACGATCGTCGTGACCAGAACGCTTGCCGAAGCCCGCTCGATCCACACCCCATATTGCTGTGCGATGACGAAGACGTTGGTGGCCGTCGGCAGCGCGGCGAGCAACACCGCAGTATAGATCCACATCGGCGGAAAGCCGCCGATCGCAGTCAGGATCGCGTAGCAGATCGCCGGATGGATGACGAGCTTCAGTAGCGCGATCGGCAACAGCTCGACCGGCGCGCGCTTCAGCGGCCGAAGCGCGATCGTCACGCCCATCGCGAAAAGCGCGCAGGGTGCGGCGGCGCGGGCGAAGAAGTCGATCAGCGTTTCGAGCGGAAGCGGCGGGCTGTATTGCAGCCAGGCGAGCGCAACGCCGATTGCCGAGGCGATGATGAAGGGATGCAGCGCGATCTTGCGCAGGACATCCACGGCCACGGTGCCGAAAGACTGCCGGTTGCGGTCCGCCACCGCCATCAGGAACGGCGTCATCGCAAAGTGGACGGCATTTTCGAAACAGAAGATGAGCGCCACAGGGACCGCGGCTTCCGGCCCGAACGCTAGAAGCGCGATGCCGGGACCCATGTAGCCGATGTTGCCATAGGAGGCCGCGAGCGACTGGATCGTGGTCGCGCGAAGATCGCGTGTCCTGACCCAGGCGATCGCGAACATCAGGAAGAAGACGCAATAGGTCGCCGCTACGGCGCCGAGGATGAAGCGCCAGTTGGCCAGATCCTCGAGCGGGGTGCGCGACAGAAGCTGGATGAACAGGGCGGGCAGCGCGAGGTAGATGATGAAGAAATTCATCCATCCCAGCGCCTCGACAGGCTGCCTGGTCAGCCGGGCGACGAAGGCGCCGATGAAGATCATGCCGAAGAAGGGCAGAACGAGTGCGACGATTTCCGACATGGGGCCTGCAATCGGTGCGGATGGCCGCGCTTACGCAGCGATCGGCCGGGCGTCAACCCGGGCGGGATTGAATTTGCCCGTGGCCTGCGCCAAATAGACATGTGAGGTCAGACACATGCCCGAGACAAGAAACGCAAAGTTCGCCATTGGCCAGGTCGTTCGCCACCGCATCTTCCCGTTCCGCGGTGTGATATTCGACGTCGATCCCGAATTCGCCAACACCGAGGAATGGTATCGCGCCATTCCCGCCGACATGCGTCCGCGAAAGGATCAGCCCTTTTATCACCTGCTCGCCGAAAACGCGCAGACGGAATACGTCGCCTATGTTTCGGAGCAGAACCTCCTGCCTGACGAAACCGGCGAGCCGGTACGCCACCCGCAGCTTCGCGAGTATTTCGGAGCGCTGAGCGAGGGGCGATACGAGCCGAAGCCCCGCGCAAGCCACTGAAACGAAAAACGGGCGGCCCGATGGCCGCCCGTTTCGATTCGTTCGCCTGAACCCGACGCCTAGTCGGTTTCGGCTGCCGCACCGGCGGCCGGAGCGGCGGTGCCGCCCTGCTTGGCGCGCTCCTGCTCTTCGCGCAGGCGACGGTTGAAGTCTTCCGTGTTGCGGCTGACGAAGTCCTGAAGCTGGCGCTGGCGGTCCTCGATGTCGGACTGCTGCAGCGGCGCTCCGTCGAAGGCCTGGGTGAAGCCGGACAGCGAAACCTGGATCGGATTCGGCTGGTTTTGGAAGTTCACCGACGTCAGGCGCAGGTTCGAGCCGCGCTTGAAGGAAGCGACCAGATTGTCGGTCAACTGGCCTTCCGCGATGCAGCGGTCGGGCAGACAGATCACGTAGTCGAGCTTCTGGGTTTCGCCACCGTCGATCTGCATACCGATGCCGGGGGGCAGAAGACGGCCGGGCGGAACGGTGACCTGGAAGACGCGGCGGGCCTGGCCGCCTTCGATCTGGATCAGGCTGACGCCCGTGAGCAACTGGCCGGATTCGGAGACCATGATGTTCTGCACGTTGCAGATGTTGGTCTCTTCCTGCTGGCTGCAGGCCTTGAACCAGCCCTGCGGCAATTCAGGCTGCTGCTGGGCGCTGGCGCCCGATGTCGAAAGTGCCAGCCCCACCAGGCCAGCGGCAATCGTGGAAATCGTAGATGCGGTGGTAAGGGTCGTCATCCGAAGCGATCCTTTCGCGTAAGATCTGAGTGTCGGCACCGGCCGTGGCCCATCGATTGGCGTCGTGTTGACCAAATGCGGCGAGAGCATGACTGCCGGGGGCGTCTACACCTTATGCCGGCCGAAATCCAGAGCCACCGCCTTTTTGCCAAGAAGCTAGCGCAGATCGTCGCGTGAGGCGCTGGGTCGGTTCAAACGAGGCCGCGTATCGAATAGGCTTTCGCGAATCATCGCGCGATTTTCGGAGAGGCTAAGATGCGAGGACTTCTGGGCTTGGCAGCCGCGGCCGCGGTCATGGCGCTGCCGCTCGCGCACGCAATGGCCGAGCCGCAACACGCCATCGCCATGCATGGCGAACCGGCGCTCGCCGAAGCCTATGCCCACCTGCCCTATGCCGATCCCGACGCGCGAAAAGGCGGGCGGATCGACTACGCCGTGCAAGGATCTTTCGACAGCCTCAACCCATTCATCGTGCAAGGCTCGGGTGCGCGCGGCATCCTCGACCTCGAACTGGGCAACAACGTCTTCGAAACGCTCATGCAGCGCTCCTATGACGAGGCGTTCTCGCTCTATCCGCTGATCGCGCAGTCGGTCGAGACGGACGATGCGCGCTCCTTCGTCGAATTCACGATCGACCCAGATGCCAGATTTTCAGACGGCGAGCCGGTCACGGCGCAGGACGTCGCCTTCACCGTCGAGCTTCTCGCCGAAAAGGGCTATCCGCGCTACGCGACGACGGCGCGCAAGATTGCGGATACGATCGTCGAGGGCGACAAGGTGCGCTTCGAGTTCGTCGAGCCCGACCGCGAACTGCCGCTGATCCTCGGCCTGATGCCGGTGCTGCCCGAACATGCCATCGACCGCGAGACATTCGACCGCTCGACACTGACGCCGATGATCGGCAGCGGACCCTATGAGATCGCCGAAGTTCGTCCGGGCGAGCGCATCGTCTTGAAGCGCGACGAGGATTATTGGGCGAAGGATCATCCCTCGAAGCGCGGCATCGACAATTACGACGAAATCCGCATCACCTACTACCGCGACACGAACACCATGTTCGAGGCGTTCAAGAAGGGTCTCGTCGACATCCAGCTCGAGACCAACGCGCAGCGCTGGGCGACAGGCTACGACTTCCCCGCGGTCGCGTCGGGCGGCGTCGTACAGGACGAATTCGAGACCGGGCTGCCATCCGGCATGCAGGGCTTCGTCATGAACACGCGCCGGCCGGTCTTCCAGGATGTCGCCGTGCGGCGTGCGCTGGCGGGGCTCTTCGATTTCGAATGGGTCAACCGCACGCTCCTGTCGAATGCCTATGAGCGGACGGGATCGTTCTATGCGCGTTCCGAGCTCTCCTCCATCGACCGTCAGGCGAGCGAGGCCGAACTCGCACTGCTCGGCGAATTTGCCGAGACTATCGAGCCGCAGATTCTTGCCGGGGAGCATCAGCCGGCGAAGACCAATGGAAGCGGACGCGACCGTGATTTCCTTCGAAGAGGGTTCGAGGCGCTCAAGGCGGCCGGCCACACGATGCAGGACGGCCGCATGGTCGGTCCGAACGGCCGCCCCCTCGCCTTCGAAATCATGCTGCGCGGGCGCAATGGCGAGGAGATCGCGTCCGCCTGGCAGCGCACGCTTCGCGCCATCGGCATCGAACTGACCATGCGCTCGGTCGATGATGCGCAGTATCAGCAGCGCCTCCTGACCTACGACTATGACGTCATCCTCCACACCTACACATCGTCGCTCTCTCCCGGCGTGGAGCAGGTCGGGCGTTGGGGAAGCCGGGCGAAGGAGCCGCAGGGCACGATGAACTATGCCGGCGTCGCCGAGCCTGCCGTCGATGCGATGATCGGCAATCTCTTGAATGCCAAGACGCGAGAGAGTTTCGTCGACGCGGTGCGTGCCTATGACCGCGTCCTTCTCAACGGCGCCTATGTCGTGCCGCTCTATCACCAGCCCGAGCTGTGGGTCGCGCGCTGGTCGCGGATCGAGCGCCCTGATAAGGTCCCGCTTTACGGCATCCACCTGCCTGCATGGTGGCGCGCGCAATAGGAACTAGCTCATGCAGCACACGGTCCCGATCTCGATCGACGTCGTTTCCGACGTCGTCTGCCCCTGGTGCTATATCGGCCTGAAGCGGCTCGATGCGGCGATGGCTCAGGCCCAAGAGGTGCCGGTCGACGTGCGCTGGCGGCCCTATCAGCTCGACTCGACCATTCCGCCGGAAGGGCGCGACCGCAGGCAATACATGCTGGCGAAATTCGGTAGCGAGGAGAAGCTTCGCGAAATTCATGCGCGCGTCGCCGAGTCTGGCCGGTCGGCAGGCATCGACTTCGCCTTCGATGCAATCAAGGTTTCGCCGAACACGCTCGACGCGCACCGGCTCATCCGCTGGGCGGCCTCCGCCGACGGCAACCGGCAGACCGAGGTCAAGAAGCGGCTGATGCGGGCCTATTTCGAGGAAGGTCGCAATGTCGGCGACCGCGCGGTCCTCATCGAGATCGCGCGCGAGGCGGGTATGGATGCGGCGCTGGTCGAGGCGCTGCTTGCGAGCGACGCCGACATCTCTGAGACCCGCGCCGAGATCGAGACGGCCCAGCAGATGGGTGTCACGGGCGTTCCCTGCTACCTCCTCGAAGGCCGCTACGCGGTGATGGGCGCGCAGGACCCGGCCGTCCTCGCTGATGCGATCCGGCAGATCTCGGCCGCCAAGGCCCGCGGTGAACTTGGACCTGCCGCCTAAGCGGCCTTGTCCGCGATTTTCGCCAGTTGCGTCATAATCACGGCCGAGCCCTGCAGGCGCTTGGCGGGCGTCGCCCAGTCGCGCACCAGCACGATCGAATGGTCCGGACGGATCTTCGCCGCTGCCCCCTGCTCGCCGATATAGCGAACGAGTCCAGCCGGTTCCGGGAAGCTTTTGTTGCGGAACTGGATGACGACGCCCTTCGGCCCGGCGTCCAGCTTCTCGACATTGGCGCGCTTGCAAAGGCCTTTGATGAAGACAATCTTCATCAGATGCTCGACTTCCTGCGGCAGCGGGCCGAAGCGGTCGATCAGTTCGGCGCCGAAGCCGTCGATCTCCTGCGGCGTGTCGAGGTCCGCCAGGCGGCGATAGAGCGCCATGCGCAGTTGCAGGTCCGGCACGTAGCTTTCCGGGATCATGACGGCCGTGCCGACCGCGATCTGCGGCGACCACTCGCCCGACCCCGCATCGACATCGCCCTTCGTTTCGGCCACGGCCTCCTCCAGCATTTGCTGGTAAAGCTCGAAACCGACTTCCTTGATGTGGCCGGACTGTTCTTCGCCGAGAAGGTTGCCGGCGCCGCGAATATCGAGATCGTGGCTGGCGAGCTGGAAGCCGGCGCCGAGCGTATCGAGCGATTGCAGCACCTTCAGCCGGCGGTCGGCCTGCTGTGTCAGCATCTTGTTGGCCGGCAGCGTCAGGAGCGCATAGGCGCGCGACTTCGAGCGACCGACGCGGCCGCGGATCTGGTAGAGCTGCGCGAGGCCGAACATGTCGGCGCGGTGGACGACCAGCGTGTTGGCGGTCGGGATGTCGAGGCCGGATTCGACGATGGTCGTCGACAGGAGAACGTCGTACTGGCCGTCGTAGAAGGCGTTCATGATGTCGTCGAGTTCGCCCGCCGCCATCTGGCCATGAGCGGTCGCGACCTTCAGTTCCGGCACCTGCTCGTCGAGAAACTGCTTGATCTCGCCGAGGTCGGAGATGCGCGGCACGACGTAGAAGCTCTGGCCGCCGCGATAGCGCTCGCGCAAAAGCGTCTCGCGGATGACCAGCGGGTCGAAAGGCGCGATGAACGTGCGCACCGCCATGCGGTCGACCGGCGGCGTGGTGATGAGCGAGAGTTCGCGCACGCCCGTCAGCGCCAGTTGCAGCGTGCGCGGGATCGGCGTGGCAGACAATGTCAGCACGTGGACGTCGCTTTTCAGCTCCTTCAGCCGCTCCTTGTGCTTGACGCCGAAATGCTGCTCCTCGTCGACGATCAGCAGGCCGAGATTGTTGAAGCTGACGCCGGAGCCCAGAAGCGCATGGGTGCCGACGACGATGTCGATCGTGCCGTCCGAAATGCCCTTCTTGGTCTCTGCGAGTTCCTTCGAGCCGACCAGCCGCGATGCCTGCCGGACCTTGACCGGAAGCCCGGCGAACCGCTGCGAAAACGTCTTGAAATGCTGGCGGGCGAGAAGTGTCGTCGGCACCACCACGGCGACCTGGAAGCCTTCGAGCGCGGCAATGAAGGCCGCGCGCAGCGCCACTTCCGTCTTGCCGAAGCCGACATCGCCGCAGATCAGGCGATCCATCGGGCGGCCGCGCGCCAGATCATCCAGCACCGCGTCGATGGCGTTCTGCTGATCGTCCGTCTCGTCATAGGGAAAACGCGCGGCGAACTCGCCGTAGACGCCGTCCGGCGGCGCCATCACCGGCGCGGGCCGCAAGGTGCGCTCCGCCGCGATGCGGATCAGGTGCCCCGCCATTTCGAGTAGGCGCTTCTTCAGCTTCGCCTTGCGCGCCTGCCATGCCCCGCCGCCGAGCTTGTCGAGCGTGGCCTCGGAGCCCTCGGTGCCATAGCGCGACAGAAGCTCGATGTTCTCGACCGGCAGGAAGAGCCGATCGTCGCCGGCATAGCGCAGTTCCAGGCAATCATGCGGCGCGCCGGCGGCAGTAATCGTCTGCAACCCTACGAAGCGGCCGATGCCGTGGTCGGCATGGACGACGATGTCGCCGGCATTGAGCGCGGCGACTTCGGCAATGAAATCAGATGCCTTCTTGCGCTTCTTCGAACGGCGAACGAGACGGTCGCCGAGGATATCCTGCTCGGCGACGACGACCAGCTTTTCGGTCTGGAAGCCGGTTTCGAGCGGCAAGATCGCAAGGCCGATCTTGTCGGTTCCGAGCTTTTCGAGATCGGCCAGCGAGGCGACGCGGGCAACGCCTTCCAGTTCATGTTCACCAAGTATCTGCGCCAGACGATCGGACGAACCTTCCGACCAGCCTGCTACGACGACCTTGCGCTTCTTGGCACGCAAGTCCGCGATGTAGCGCGCGGCGCGGTCGAAGACGTTGATCGACGGGTCCGCGCGTTCCTCGGCAAAGGAGCGGCCGGCCTCGGCACCTGCATGGATGATGCGGCGGCGGTCGACTTCCGGTGCGGCGAAGGGCGTGAATTCGAGGACGTCGCGGCCCTCGCCCGCCGTCTTGACCGCATCGGCTGAAAGGTAAAGCGCGTCCGGCGGCAGCGGCTTGTACGGAACCGCTTCGCCGACGCTGCCCGACGATTGACGCTTGCGGGCATCGTAATAGTCGCGGATCAGCGTGTGCCGCTCGCCGATCGCCTCGCGCGAGAGATGATCGAAGACGACCGGCGCGTCCGGCAGATAGTCGAAGATTGTCTCGACCGTCTCGAAGAAGAGCGGCAACCAGTGCTCCATGCCGGCAAAGCGCTTGCCCTCGCTGATCGAGGCATAGAGCGCGTCGTCGCGCGATGGCGCGCCGAAAAGTTCGATGTAGCTGCGGCGAAAGCGGCTGATCGTGTCGGGTGTCAGCGCGATCTCACTCATCGGCTGCAGCCGCAATTCGCGCCGCTGGCCGGTCGTGCGCTGCGAGGCGGGGTCGAAGGCGCGGATCGATTCGAGCGTGTCGCCGAAGAAATCGAGCCGCAATGCCTCCTCCGCGCCGGGCGCGAGCAGGTCGAGGATGCCGCCGCGTACCGCATATTGGCCGACGTCGCGCACCGTCGCCACGCGTTCGAACCCGCTCGTCTCCAGCCTTGCGACGAGGTCGTTCATGTCGATCTGGTTGCCGGGCTTCGCGCTCAGCGTCTGGCCGGCGACGAAATCGAGCGGCGGCATTTTTTGCAGCACCGCATTGGCGCTGACGAGGACAATGGCGCGGTGCGGTTTTTTGCGGAGCGCCGCGATCGACGCCATCGCGTCCAGACGACGCGCAACCGCGTCGCTGCCGGGCGAAACGCGGTCATAGGGGAGGCAATCCCAGGCCGGCAGTTCGAGCACCGGCAGGCCGGGCGCGACGAACTGCAGGATGTCGGCGAGCGCCGGGATCTTCTGCCCGTCGCGCGCGACGAAGACGACCGGGCCATCCTGCGCAGCCGCAATCGCCGCCAGCGCGAAGGCCTCGTAGCCATCGGCAACGCCGTCGACGACCGTCGGTTCACCGGTGTGCTTGGCGGAGATGTGAATGGGATTGAGAAGCGTCATGTCAAGTGGCGAGGCTGCGGGCGTCGGTAATCATGCGGCGGACGATTTCGTTGTCCTGATGCGGCGGCACCGGCATTTCGCCGGTGATCCACTTGACGATGTCGCCATCGGATTCGCCGAGCAGGGATTCGAAGAGTTCGAGCTGCGCTTCGTCGAATTTGCCGAGTTCACGATCGGCAAAGCCACCGATGACGAGGTCGGCCTCGCGCATCCCGCGATGCCAGGCGCGAAAACGCGCCTTGCGCTTGCGGATATCGAGAAGATCAGCGGGATTTTCGGACATAAAGGGCCTACCGGGTTGGACCGCGCATATAGCGTCTGGGAAACGCGATGTCAGCCTTTCGGCAACGAAGTTGCCTCGATAGTATCCCGCGCCATGCGTCCCACCGAACTCGATCCCCTCTTCGCGCCCGTCACCTCGCTCGCCGGCATTGGCGAGAAGACGGCCGAACTGATGCGCCGCATCGTCTCGGCCGACACGACGGGCCGCGACGTGCGCGCGGCCGATCTTCTCTTCGTGCCGCCCCATTCGGTGATCGACCGCACGCGCCGCCCAGGCGTCGCGCTTTCGGGCGAAGGGTCGATCGTGACGCTCGACCTGACCGTCGATCGCCACCAGGCGCCACCACGTGGCCGTGGCGCGATGCCCTACCGCGTCTTCGCCTTTGACGAGACCGGCGAGATCGCACTCACCTTCTTCCATGCCAAGGGCCAATGGCTGGAAAAGCTGATGCCGGTTGGCGGGGAGATCGTCGTCTCCGGCAAGGTCGAGTGGTTCAACGGCCGCCCGTCCATGGTGCATCCCGACCACATCGTCGCCAAGGCCGACGCTGGCGCCCTGCCCGCGATCGAGCCGGTCTATCCAATGACGGCCGGGCTTTCGGCCAAACTGGTGCGCAAGGCGGTCGCATCCGCGCTGGAGCGGATGCCGATCCTTCCCGAGTGGCAGGACGAGACCGTGCTTGGCCGGCACGACTTTCCGGAATTTCGCGAAGCCCTTCTTCATCTTCACCAGCCCGAAGCGCCCGCCGATTGCGACATTGCAAGCCCCGCATGGCGGCGGCTCGCCTATGACGAGCTTCTGGCCGGGCAGATCGCGCTCGCGCTGGTGCGGCTGCGCATGAAGCGCGTCGCGGGCCAAGCGCGGCTCGGCGATGGCGCCAAGGGCGCGGCGATCCGCGACGCCCTGCCCTATGCGCTGACCGGCGCGCAGCAGCGCTCGATCACCGAAATCGAGGCCGACCTCGCCAAGCCGGACCGCATGTTGCGGCTCCTGCAGGGCGATGTCGGCTCGGGCAAGACCGTGGTCGCGCTTCTCTCCATGGCGCGGATCGCCGAGGCCGGCGGCCAGTCCGCGCTGATGGCGCCGACCGAAATCCTTGCGCGCCAGCATTTTGCTACGATCGCGCCGCTGGTGGAACAGGCCGGGCTTCGCGCCGCGATCCTTACTGGTCGCGAAAAAGGCCGTGAGCGCTCGGAGACACTTGCCTCCATCGCCGACGGGACGATCGACATCGTCATCGGCACCCACGCCATCTTCCAGGAGAGCGTCACTTTTCACGACCTCGCCTTCGCCGTCATCGACGAGCAGCACCGGTTCGGCGTCCATCAGCGGCTCGCCATCGGTGCCAAGGGTGTGGCGCCCGACATTCTCGTCATGACCGCGACGCCGATCCCGCGCACGCTGGTACTCACGGCCTTCGGCGACATGGACGTCTCGCGCCTCGACGAGAAGCCGGCCGGCCGCCAGCCGATCCAGACGGTAACCCTGCCGCTCGAGCGCCTGTCGGACCTGATCGCACGGATGCGCCGCGCCGTGGACGAGGGGCAGAAGATCTACTGGATATGCCCGCTGGTCGAGGAAGCCGAAGGCATGGACGTCATGTCGGCCGCCGACCGCCACAAGGCGCTTGCAGACATTTTCGGCCCAGACGTCGGGCTCGTCCACGGTCGAATGTCGGGCGTAGCAAAGGACGAGGCGATGGCCGATTTCAAGGCCGGGCGCACGCGCATCCTTGTCGGTACGACCGTCATCGAAGTCGGCGTCGACGTGCCCGACGCCACGATCATCGTCATCGAGCATGCCGAGCGTTTCGGCCTCGCCCAGCTTCACCAGTTGCGCGGCCGGGTCGGGCGCGGACAGGCGGCGTCGAGCTGCGTCCTCCTCTACCAGTCGCCACTCGGCGAGGTCGCTAAGCAGCGGCTGACCGTGATGCGCGACACGGAAGACGGCTTCCGCATCGCTGAGGAAGATCTGAAACTGCGCGGCGAAGGCGAACTCCTCGGCACGCGCCAGTCGGGCACACCCGGCTTTCAGCTTGCCCGCCTGGAACACCACGCCGACCTGTTGTCGGTCGCGCGCGACGATGCGCGGCTCTTCCTCCAGCGCGACCCCGACCTCGCCACGCCGCGCGGGCGGGCGATCCGCACGCTTCTCTATCTCTTCGGACGCGACGACGCGATCAGGCTGATCCGCGCCGGCTGAACAGCGCAGAAGCCGCGACGACGGCCCAGCCGGCGATCAACAGCATGCCGCCGGCAGGTGCGGCCATCGGGAACAGCCGGTCGCCGAGAAATGCGCGGGCAGCAATGTCCCCGCAGAAGAGCGCGAGCCCGACCGCGAGAATCCAGGTGCCGGCAAGCTGGAGCCGGCCGAATTGAAGACCTGCCAGCACCATCAGCGCCGGTGCATGGAACAACAGCATGTTGGCCGCGGTGCCGAGCGTGCCCTCTCGGTGCGCGGCGACCGCCGAAAGTGCGACACCGCAGGCGCCGCAAAGCGCGCCGAGGCAGAAAAGAATTCGGTTGGTATGGGCCATGTTTCGTCCAGATTGCTCGACTTTCACGCGCCTGTTGCAGAACACATGAAGAACGGTTAAGTTTGTTCTGGTTTTGTTTTTCGGCGATTCTCCTTGTAAGGACTGCCATGCTCACGCGCAAGCAACACGAACTCCTGCTCTTCATCCATCAGCGGCTGAAGGAGAGCGGCGTGCCGCCGTCCTTCGACGAAATGAAGGAGGCGCTCGGTCTGGCTTCCAAGTCCGGCATCCATCGTCTCATCACGGCACTCGAGGAGCGCGGCTTCCTGCGTCGCCTGCCGAACCGGGCACGCGCGCTCGAGGTGATCAAGCTGCCCGAATCGATCTCCCAACAGCCGCGGCGGTTCCAGCCGAGCGTCATCCAGGGCAGCCTGTCGGAAAAGCCGGCGGCCAGAGCCGAGAAGGCGCAGCCGATTCCGGTGACACGGGCGCCGGTCGAGATTCCCGTCATGGGCCGGATCGCCGCCGGCGTCCCGATCGACGCGATCCAGCATGCGACCCGCGCGGTCGCCGTGCCGCCGGAGATGCTGGCGGGCGGTGAACACTACGCGCTCGACGTCCATGGCGATTCGATGATCGAGGCCGGCATCCTCGATGGCGACACGGTGATCATCCGGGCGGGTCAGTCCGCGACGCCGGGCGAAATCGTCGTTGCGCTGGTGGACGATCAGGAGGCGACCTTGAAGCGCTTCCGCCGCAAGGGCGCGTCGATCGCCCTCGAAGCCGCCAATCCGGCCTACGAGACGAAGATCTACGGGTCCGAGCGCGTCAAGGTTCAGGGCAAGCTGGTCGGGCTGCTCCGCAAGTACTGAGCGGCGGCGGGATCAATCGCGGCGATAGGGCGGCATTCCGCGCGCCTCGCGGGAGAATTGGCGGTGGCTGTGCCACGGCCGGTAAGGCTCGCGAATGGCGTGGATGATGTTTGGCAGGGCACCTGCGTTGCCCAGTTGGATTTCCGCACTGCCCCGCCGTGCCAGGTCCTGCTTCGTCACGATCGCCGCCTCTCCCGTCCGACAGACATTGCCCGCAGTCGCATCATCGATCACGATCAGCGCGGCGCTGGTACAGAATGCGAAAGCGGCGATCGCGTCCGGTACATGAGCCACTAGGCGCCCTTGCTCGTCCTGCGCGACGCATGTCTTGGCCGCGCAGGAAAAGCCCGGCACGGTCGAGGCCTGGTCAATCGCTTCGGCCGGCGTCGCCGCATCGGCAGGCGGTTGGACGCGGTCCGCATCCATTCCATGCAGCCAGTTCTGGATCGTGAAGCCGTTCGGCCGGGATCGATTGACGTGAAGCGTCCGCCCCTGGCCGGCGATGGCGACGAGCCGTCCATCCTCCGAGACAAGGACATCCGGCAGGTCGCGATTTGCGATGAGGCCGGTCCCCAGGATCAGGAATGGCAGCGCGATCAGGCGCAACTTGCCCGACAGCGCGGTCATGGCGACGAGACCGACCGTGAGCACCGCGACGGCAGCGACGGGCAGCGAACCGACGGCATCGATCGGCGAGCGCGCCGCAAACCACGCGGCGATATCGGTAACCACCCCGATTGCTGCGCCCATGACGCGCAGGGGCAGCGCCTCGAGGCCGAACGGCATCATGAGGGCCGAGAGCACCGCGAAAGGCATGATGATCGCCGAGACGATCGGCATGGCGCTGAGATTGACCCAGAGCGCGTGAGGCGAGACGCGGTGAAAGTGGTAGGCCCCATAAAGCGTCGTCGCGAGCCCGGCGATCACCGAAGTCGCGGCAAGACCAAGCATGAACTTGAACGCGCCTGCGGCAAGGCGACCGATCGCGCCGCGTTCGGCTCGCGGCGCGTCGGGCACGCGGCGCGGTTCGCTCCACCAGCCATAGGCGCCGATGAGTGCCGCCGTCGCGGCAAACGACATCTGGAAGCTCGGTCCGACGACTTCGTGCGGCGATATCGCGATGACGATAATCGCGGAAATCGCCAGATTGCGCATCGTGATGGCCGCCCGGTCGAAGAGAATCGCGACGAGCATCACCGCCAGCATGATGTAGCTGCGTTGCGCGGCAACGGCGCCTCCGGAAATTCCCAGATAGAGCGTGGCGGCAATCAGCGCGACGATGGCGGCGTATTTTTTGACCGGGCGACGTGACGCAAACACCGGAAAGAGCGCCAGACCGCCCCTTATGGCCACGAGCACCGTGCCGGCGACGAGCGCCATGTGCAATCCGGAGATAGACAGGATGTGGGCAAGCCCTGTCTTGCGCAGGTCCTCGTTGACCGTTTCGGGTATTCCCGCACGCACGCCGGCAGTAAGCGTGGCTGCAATTTCGCCTTCCGCTCCCGAGAGAACGGCACGCACCCGAGCGGCGATGGCGAGGCGTACGGCTTCGAGCCGCAGGACCAGCGTCTCGCGCAGGTCGGGCGGCGGCGAAGAGGCGGCGAGCTCGGGATCGCGCAGGAAGAATCCGATTGCGCCGATGCCGTCGAAATAGCTGTTATAGGCGAAATCATAGCCGCCTGGCCGCACCGGGCCGGAAGGTGGCATCAGGCGGGCGATGCCGACGATCGTCATGCCGAGTTGCAGCTCGGCCGGCACGTTCCGTGCGGAGAGACGAACCCGGTCGGGCGCGTAGCGCAGTTCGGGCCGCGCCGTCGATGCGACATCCAGTGTCAGGCGCGTGCGACCGGTCGCCTGATGCTCGATGCGTACCACGCGCCCCGTCACCTCGGTTCCGATCTCCGATCCCATCATCGCCGTGCCGGTCCGCCATGTCTCCAGTCCAGCGAGCCCGACGCCTGCCATGGTGGCGAAAAGGGCGAGAACGATGAACGATATCGCGGGCCAGGCACGGCAAAGAGACGCCAGCAGCAAGAGCGCTGCCAGCGCCGACACTACGAGCCAAAGCGAGGGCTCGAACGGCAGCGCGCCGTAAACCACAACGCCAACCGCCATAGCGACCGGCAAAAGGATGAAGCCCGTACCGCGATCGCGCTCGTCGGAGACCGCGCGGGCCGCTGCCGCGCCAATCGGGAGGGTTCGCGCTGAAACTTCTCGTCGTGTGACCGGGGCCGCATCGAGCGGCGTGGCGGTTTCGGTGTGAACAAGGATCATGCCGTCCACGTCCGCCTCGCCGGGCGGAACGAAGGCGCGCCATTCTTCGTCCTGACGCGTGTCCCCGGCCATATCCCCTGCCCGCCCGCTTGCGCCTCAAGCCGCCTATGCTACATGAGCCACCACGAATGGCCACAGCGCCCGCGACGCGGCCGAGCCGTGCGCCTCCCCAAGTTCTCCAGGAGCAATCATGTCCTCCAAGGTCGTCACCCGCTTTGCCCCCTCGCCGACCGGCTATCTGCACATCGGCGGCGCGCGCACCGCGCTTTTCAACTGGCTCTATGCCAAGCACACGGGCGGCGAGATGTTGCTGCGGATCGAGGATACCGACCGTGAGCGTTCCACCGACGCCGCGACCGCCGCGATCCTCGACGGGCTGAAATGGCTCGGGCTGGACTGGGACGGCGAGCCTGTCTCGCAGTTCGAGCGCGCCGACCGCCATCGCGAGATCGGCGAGGAGTTGGTGAAGAGCGGCAAGGCGTATTACTGCTATGCCTCTCCCGAGGAACTGACCGAGATGCGGGAGAAGGCGCGTGCCGAGGGCAAGCCGCCGCGCTATGACGGGCGCTGGCGCGACCGCGATCCGTCCGAGGCGCCCGCCGGCGTCAAGCCTGTCGTTCGCATCAAGGCGCCGCAGGAGGGCTTCACCATCGTCGCCGACAAGGTTCAGGGCGAGGTTCGCTTTCCCAACAAGGACCTGGACGATTTCATCATCCTGCGCTCGGACGGCAACCCGACCTACATGCACGCCGTCGTGGTCGACGACCACGACATGGGCGTCACCCACATCATTCGCGGCGACGACCACCTGACCAACGCGGCGCGACAGACCATCATCTACCAGGCGATGGGCTGGGACGTTCCGGTCATGGCCCACATCCCGCTGATCCATGGTGCAGATGGCGCGAAGCTGTCCAAGCGCCATGGTGCGCTCGGCGTCGAGGCCTATCGCGAGATGGGCTACCTGCCGGCGGCACTGCGCAACTATCTCGTCCGTCTTGGCTGGAGCCATGGCGACGACGAGATCATGACGCTCGACCAGATGATCGAATGGTTCGAAATCGAGGACGTCAACAAGGGTGCGGCCCGCTTCGACTTCGCTAAGCTGGAGGCGCTCAACGGCGTCCATATGCGCCAGAGCGACGATGCCGAGCTTCTCGGCGCATTCGAGGCGACCCTGCCCTACCTTCCCGGAGGCGCCGAGATGGTCGCGGCCTTGACGCCTCAGCGTCGCGCGCAGCTTCTGGCGGCGATGTCCGGTCTCAAGGATCGCGCCAAGACGCTTGTCGAGCTGAAGGACGGCGCGGCTTTCCTGTTCGCTGAGCGGCCCCTGCCGATGGAAGAGAAGGCTGAGCAGATTCTCGCCGATGGCGGCCGCGACGTCGTTCGCGACCTCCTGCCCCGGCTGGAAGCCGTCGGCGAATGGAGCGCATCCGAGACGGAAGCCGCGGTTCGCAATTATGCGGAGGAGACCGGATTGAAGCTGGGCAAGGCGGCACAACCCCTGCGCGCAGCCTTGACCGGCCGCTCCGTTTCGCCTGGCGTTTTCGACGTTCTGGCCGTTCTGGGTCGTGAGGAAAGTCTCGGCCGGCTTCGCGATCAGGCCGAAAAGTGAAGAGCTTTTCGCAGCGCAGCATGTAACTGTCGGTGAACTTGGCACGGCAATGCAAATGCGCTAGCTAGAGCGCGCACGGCGGGTCGTCGGTTATGTTTCATGACAATGATGCACTGCCAAAGAAAGTCTTCCGCATGAATGAGGTGTTGATATGACTGAAGGGACGGCGAAACTCGAATTCGGTGGCGATTCCCACGAATTCAAGGTGCGGAAAGGCTCTGTCGGTCCGGACGTCATCGACATCGCGACGCTCTACAAGAACACCGGTGCCTTCACCTACGATCCCGGCTTCACCTCGACCGCGAGCTGCGAATCGGAAATCACCTATATCGACGGCGACGAAGGTATTCTCCTTCATCGCGGTTACCCGATCGACCAGCTCGCCGAGCATGGCGATTTCCTCGAAACCTGCTACCTGCTGCTCTACGGCGAACTGCCGACCAAGGCGCAGAAGGAGGATTTCGACTATCGCGTCACGCACCACACCATGGTGCACGAGCAGCTTTCGCGCTTCTTCACCGGCTTTCGCCGCGACGCCCACCCGATGGCCGTCATGTGCGGCGTCGTCGGCGCGCTGTCGGCCTTCTACCACGACTCGACCGACATCTCGGACCCGCATCACCGCATGGTCGCCTCGATCCGGCTGATCGCGAAGATGCCGACGATCGCCGCGATGGCGTTCAAGTACCATATCGGCCAGCCCTTCGTTTATCCGAAGAACGAGCTCTCCTTCGCCGCCAACTTCCTGCACATGTGCTTCGCCGTGCCGTGCGAGGACTACAAGGTCAACCCGGTGCTGGCGCGCGCCATGGAGCGCATCTTCATCCTGCACGCCGACCACGAGCAGAACGCGTCGACCTCGACCGTTCGACTCGCCGGGTCGTCGGGCGCCAATCCGTTCGCCTGCATCGCGGCCGGCATCGCGTGCCTGTGGGGCCCTGCACATGGCGGCGCCAATGAGGCTGCGCTCAACATGCTTTCGGAGATCGGCTCGGTCGACAAAATTCCCGAATTCATCGCCCGCGCCAAGGACAAGAACGACCCGTTCCGCCTGATGGGATTCGGCCATCGGGTCTACAAAAACTACGATCCGCGCGCCAAGATCATGCAGAAGACCACGCATGAAGTCCTCGGCGAGCTCGGCATCAAGGACGATCCGCTTCTGGACGTTGCGATGGAGCTCGAGCGCATCGCGCTCACCGACGAGTATTTCATCGAGAAGAAGCTCTACCCGAACATCGACTTCTATTCGGGCATCACGCTGAAGGCGCTCGGCTTCCCCACGACCATGTTCACCGTTCTGTTCGCGCTCGCGCGCACGGTCGGCTGGGTCGCGCAGTGGAAGGAGATGATCGAGGACCCGAACCAGAAGATCGGCCGCCCGCGCCAGCTCTACACCGGCCATGCCGAACGCGACTACGTGCCGATCGCCAAGCGCTGATCAGCGGCACATAGGACGACGAAGGGGCGCTGCGGCGCCCCTTTTTCATGTCCGGTTGCGAAAATCGGCGGCGACTGCGTCGCGGTCGATCATCCTGCGGTAGTCGCGCCGGATTTCGATCCATGCGAACTTCAGCGAATTCTCGACGATTTCGCGGTCGTAGGCCTTGAGCTGGGGGGCGATCGGCGCCCATTCGACGAGCGTTGCCGGGCTCGTGTCGAAGACGTTCGCACCGGCGGCGACATTGTCCCAATGGATGCCGTCGATCCGGGCACCGAACGCGGTGCGCCAGTCCTGCTCGGCGCCGGCGTGGGCGAGTTGTTCGGCATTGCCGCGCAGGCCCGCCTCGTGGCACTCGTGCGCAAGCATGTTCTTCTGTTCGCGCGACAGTCGACCCTGCGCCCCGACATCGGCGACGGCGAAGATCGTCATGTCGGACAGACAGGACGCGAAGATGTGTGCCTTTGCGATGTTGATCGAGGCGATGAACTGGTCGTCCTCGAACATCGAGGGATAGCGCGTTCCCATACGTGTCTTCAGGTAGCCGTAGAGCTTCTTCTGCGCGACGAAGGCCGAGCGCGCAGAAACGAAGTGCTCGAAGGTCTCGACATCGTCCAGCTTCCGTGCGCGCGCATTGAAGCCGAACATGCCCGCCAGAACGCGGCCGGCCTCCTGTGCTTTTTCCAGTATTGCCAAGTCCTCACCTCCCTGTGGGTACGACCAATGTCTCAATTCCATTCGCCGGACACTTGACCGACACTTTGCCGTCACGATTGCGATTCCATCGCCGGGAGGCGGCAATCGGGCTGTTGGCGGAGAGGTCGCTAACACAATTTGAGGGAGGAGGACACCATGTCCGCTGACAATAGGGAAATCCCCCAGGACGTGAGAGATCGCTACTGGGCAAAGACCAGGAATCTGACGGTCGTCATTTTGATTCTCTGGTTCATCTTTTCCATCGTGGTCCCGCTGATGGTGCGGCCACTCAATGAAATCACGTTTATGGGCTTTCCGCTTGGCTTCTACATGATCTGCCAAGGTTCGCTCATTGCGTTCGTCCTGCTCGTGTTCTTCCAGAACTGGCGGCAGGACCAGATCGACGACGAATTCGGCGTCGGCGATTAAGGGGGGAATGACGCAATGAACGGGAGTTTTCTCGACAATCTCGGCCGGGTCTACGGCCTCTACACAGGCGGATTTCTCGTCTTCATCCTGCTGATGGCCGTCCTTGAACAGATGGGCGTCGGCGCCGATACGATCGGCATTCTCTTCGTCGCCTTCACCATTTTCATCTACGCGGCCATCGGCTGGATGTCGCGCACGATGGAAGTGGAAGCCTATTACGTCGCCGGTCGTCAGGTGCCCGCCGTCTACAACGGCATGGCGACTGCGGCGGACTGGATGTCCGGTGCGTCCTTCGTGGCGATGGCCGGCGGTATCTATTTCGGCGGCTACAGCTACCTCGCCTTCGTCGTCGGCTGGACCGGCGGCTACATCCTCGTGAACTCGCTGATGGCGCCCTACCTGCGCAAGTTCGGCTGCTACACGGTGCCGGACTACATCGGCACGCGCTATGGCGGCAACTTCGCGCGCATTTTGGCCGTCGTCATCCTGGTCGCCGCATCCTTCACCTATGTGACGGCGCAGATCACCGCAACCGGCACGATCGCCGCGCGCGCACTGCACATTCCGTTCTCCTGGGGCGTATGGTTCGGCCTCTTCGGCATCCTGGTCTGCTCCATGCTCGGCGGTATGCGCGCCGTCACATGGACGCAGGTCGCGCAGTACATCGTGCTGATCATCGCCTACCTGGTGCCGGTCATCTGGATGTCGAACGTCCAGGGCTTCGGCATCATTCCGCACTTCTCCTATGGCGAAGCGGTCCAGACCATCACGGAGCTCGAGGCTCAGTATGGGCTGACGGCACCGCCTGAGGGCGTTGCGGGCATGAAGGCGCTGGTCACACCGCATGTCGAGCCGACAGGCGCATTGGCCGAATGGCGCTTCATCACCTTGGCCATCTGCATGATGGCAGGTACGGCATCGCTGCCGCACATCCTGATGCGCTACTTCACCACGCCTTCCGTGCGGTCCGCCCGCAAGTCGGTCGCATGGTCGCTGCTCTTCATTTTCCTGCTGTACTTCACGGCGCCGGCTCTGGCCACGCTGACGAAGCTGCAGCTTCTGGATCCGTCGCTGCCGACGGCCATCATCGGCAAGACGATTGAGGAAGTTCAGGCCCTTGCCTGGGTCCAGAACTGGAGCAGCGTCAACTTCCTGGCGATCATCGACCACAATGGCGACGGCATTCTCCAGCTCAACGAGTTCTTCATGCGTGAAGACATCGTCGTCCTGGCAACGCCGGAAATCGCGGGCCTGCCCTACGTCATCTCCGGCCTCGTTGCCGCAGGCGGCATGGCGGCTGCAATGTCGACGGCAGACGGTCTGCTGCTCGCCATCGCCAACGCGCTCAGCCACGACCTTTACTACAAGGTCATCGATCCGAAGGCCGACACGAAGCACCGCCTGATCGTCGCGCGCGTTCTTCTGGTGATCATCGGTGCCGCAGGTGCCTTCATGGCTGCGATGCAGCTAACCGGCATTCTCGGCGCGGTTGCATGGGCCTTCTGCTTTGCCTGTTCGGGCCTCTTCTTCCCGCTCGTTCTCGGCGTGTGGTGGAAGCGGGCGAATACGCAAGGCGCGATCGCCGGCATGGCAGCGGGCTTCATCTCCGGCACGATCTACCTGTGGTACGTCTATACGGGTGGAGCGCCGATCATGGGTCTCGACGATCTGCGGTTCGGCATCATCGGCATGGCCTTCAGCCTCGTCGCGATGGTTACCGTCACCTTGATGACGCCGGAGCCCGATGCGGAAATCCAGCGCATGGTCGACGAAACCCGCATTCCGACGGGTAAGCCGATCCTGGACCCGCACTAAGGCCCAGTTGCAAACGCCGCAGGGGCGGGACATCGTCCCGCCCCTGCCCTTTTTCTCAATGAACGATTCGGTCGATGGAACAGGTACTTGGAAGTTTCCCGCTCTGGGTGATCGTCGTCGACTACGTGCTCGGCGTCATCATGTGGACGCTAATCGGGCGGGCGGCGATGAACGTCTTCCTGTCGGAAGATTCGAACTTCTTCTTCATGCGCTTCTTCGTGCGCTCGACGAATTCGATCCTGCGCGTATTCCGGCCGATCACGCCAAGCTTCCTGCTCGAACCGCTGATCCCGCTCTACGTCGCGTGGTTCTTCTTCCTGTTCCGATTCTACGTGATGCCGTGGTTGCTCGGCTATTCGGTGATGGGCATGCTGTCCTTCCCGCTCGAAAGCGAGATTGCGCGCGCCATCCAGGCGTTCCTCACGCCGCGGTCGTAGCCTTCAAAGCATCGATCAGCGCGGCGGCCGCGAGCATGTCACGCTTCTTGGCGGCGCGCATCCGTGCAGCCTCGCCATCCTCGCCCCACTGCGCGGTGTTCCAGTCCTCGTCGACATGGGCAGCCGCCCAGCCCTCTTCCGGCGAAAGCTCCCCCGCATCGACCGCGAGCGCGATCAGCGCCGAACCGGTGAGCGACGTCATGACGTGCAGCGCCGACAGGCGGAACGGTTCTTCGCGCATCTTCAGGTGAATGCCGATGGCGCCTATGGCCTCGCGCGGCTGGTCGACATGCTTGACGCCCTCCGCGAGAACGAACCGCGCGCCAAGGCCGTCGCGCGCCCAGTCGATGATTCCGTCCCAGGCTTCGCTTTGGCGCTCGACCAGCGATTCCGGCCCGTCGGCGCGGTAGCAGACCAGGTCGGTCGAGGAGTAACGAAGGATGTCTTCGAGTACGGCCTGCGCGTCTGTCGAAACGCCATCGATGGCGGTGTTGGCAATGCGCAGAACCGGCATGTCGAATGGATTGATTTCGTCGGCCTGCGCGTCGAACTCATCGGCGACGAGCCGCGCGGCGGCCTCGGTCGGCAGCGCAAGCACGGCGCGTCCGGGCGTTCGGACCTGCTTGCCATCAAGTTCCACTGCGAACGTGCCGCTGGCGGCGTCCTGCCGGACCGAAGCCGCCTTGTAGAAGCGCTTGGGAAGCGGCGTACGCATCTGCTTTTGGGCCCGCTTCATCGGGTTTTCGTCCGAAACGAACGGGGTGTCGAGATCGCTCAGGATATCGCGCATGGTTGGTCCTCGAATGTTCAGCCGGGCGGAATGCGTCTGCGCACCGGGCGGTTGACGACGAAAAGCCCGGCGGCGATGAGCGTCAGTGCCGCGAATATGTTCATCGAAAGCGGCTCGTTCAACAGGAAGCCGCCGCATAGAACGCCGAAGGCAGGCGTCAGGAAGGCGAAGCTGGCAAGTCCGGTCGCCGGATAGGTCCGGATCATCCAGAACCAGAGGATGTAGGTGAAAGCGACCACGAAGATCGCCTGAAACAGCAGCGCGCCGGTCGCCAGAGTCGACACATCCCGCAGGATCGCGCCGCCGAAAGGCAGAAGCGGGATGGCAAAGATGACGGAAACGACGAGCTGGTACATCAGCGTCTTTTCCGCCGTCGCGTCCGACAGTTTGGATTTCTTGATGACGAGCGTCGTCGCGCCCCAAAGGATGCCGGCGGCAAGACACATGAGATCACCGCGCAGGGCCGAGGCGTCGGGCAGGCTGAGCTGATCGACGAAGACGAGCGCCACTCCGACGAACGCCATCGCCAGCCCGAGGAACTTGGTCGAAGTGATCCGCTCGCCGAGAAGGAAGTGCGCCCCGATCAGAACCCAGAACGGCATGGTGTTGATCATGAGCGCCCCGCGCGCTGCTGTCGTGTAATCGAGGCCGAAGAAGATCAGCATGAACTCGATGGCAAACAGAGCGCCGGCAAGGAGTCCCGGCCACAGCGTCCCATCACGCTCGAACAGGCGGATGCCGCGCCAGACGCACCAGCCATAGACCAGAACCGCCGCGATGCCCGAGCGGGCAAGCGTCAGGAAGATGGGGCTGTAGCCGGTATTGGCAACCTTGATGGCGACCTGATTCAGGCCCCAGGAAAAGGTCAGCATGATCATCATGGCAACGGCGAATCCGTCGATCGCCGCGCGTCGGTCAATCGCCGTTCCTGCCTCGCTCATTCAGTCGTCCGCCGAATTCTCGTCGAAGCCGAGGAGGTTCCAGCTCTGCTTCATATGGGGCGGCAATTGCGCTGTGACGTCGATCTTGCCGCCATCAGGATGCGGAATGATGATCCGGCGCGCGTGAAGGTGCAGGCGCTTCTGCATGCCTCCGGGGAAATCGTAATTCCTGTCGGCCTCGAAATATTTCGGATCGCCTAGAATTGGGCAGCCGATATGCGCGGCGTGGACGCGAAGCTGGTGCGTGCGGCCGGTATAGGGCTCCATCTCGAGCCATGACATCGTCTGCGCGGCCTGTTCGACGATGCGGTAAAAGGAGACGGCATGGTCCGCGCCCTTCTCGCCATGGTCGGCGACGCGCATCCGGTCGCCATCGATGGTGGATTCCTTGACCATCCAGGTCGAAATCTTGTCCTCGCGCTTGGGTGGCACGCCCTTGACCAGCGCCCAGTACGTCTTCTTGGTCTCGCGGTGGCGGAACGCCTCGGCAAGCTTCATCGCCGCAAGGCGCGTGCGGGCGACGACGAGGACGCCCGAGGTGTCGCGGTCGAGCCGGTGAACCAGGCGTGGCTTCTCGCCCTTCTGGCTGCGCAACGCCTCGAGCATGGAATCGACGCTTCGCGTGATGCCCGATCCGCCCTGCACAGCCAGACCGGCCGGCTTGTCGAAGACGATGACCTTCTTGTCTTCGTAGAGCGTCATCTTGGCGAGCACGTCGCCGTCTTCCTCGCCGCGCATGGTCCGCGCCGTAACCGGGCCGGCCTTGCGATCGACCGCCAACGGTGGAACCCGAACCTTCTGGCCCTCCTCGAGACGCGTGTCGGACTTGACCCGTCCGCCGTCGACGCGGACCTGGCCGGAACGCAGCAGCTTTTGTAAGGGGCCGAAGCCGAGCCCGGGGAAATGCACCTTGAACCAGCGGTCGAGGCGCATTCCTGCCTCGTCCTTTGCCACTGCGATCTGTTCAACGCCTGCCATTCTTATTCTCTTTTCGCGTATGAAGAGCGCCCATAGCACCCCAAACACGCAGGCGCGAGGTTCAAGGCGTCGAAAACTGCAATCCAGCGGCCTATCGGCCCGATTGACGCTCCACGCGCAGCTTCTGCCAATAGTCGAGGCGCTTCTTGATCTCGCGCTCGAAGCCGCGGTCCGGCGGGTCGTAGAATTTTTGGCGACCGAGCGCCTCGGGGAAATAGTCCTGACCAGAGAACGCGTCGGGCGCGTCGTGGTCGTAGAAATAGCCGGTGCCGTAGCCTTCCGACTTCATCAGCTTGGTCGGTGCATTGAGGATGTGCTTGGGCGGCAGCAGCGAGCCGTTCTCCTTGGCCGCGCGCATCGCCGCCTTGTAGGCGACGTAGACGCCGTTCGACTTCGGCGCGGTGGCCAGATAAACGCATGCCTCCGCCAGCGCCAGCTCGCCTTCCGGGGACCCGAGATAGTCGTAGGCGTCCTTGGCCGCGAGCGTGATCGCCAGCGCCTGCGGGTCGGCAAGGCCGATATCCTCCGAGGCCATGCGCACGAGGCGGCGGCCGAGATAGAGCGGGTCCTCGCCCGCATCCAGCATGCGCGCCAGATAGTAAAGCGCGGCATCCGGGTCCGAGCCGCGCACCGATTTATGCAGGGCGGAAATCAGATTGTAATGCCCGTCCTGTCCTTTGTCGTAGACAGGTGCCCGACGCTGGACGATGCGCTGCAGGCCTTGCGCGTCGAACACCTCGTCGCCGGCCGCCGCCCGCCAGATTTCCTCGGCGAGCGTCAGCGACGCGCGCCCGTCGCCGTCCGCCATGCGCAGGAGCACCGCGCGCGCTTCTTCATCGAGCGGTAGCGGCTTTTGTTCGTTCTCCTCGGCGCGGACCAGAAGCCGCTCGATGCTCTCGCCGTCCAGCGGATGGAACGTCAGCACCCGCGCCCGCGACAGAAGAGCGGCGTTGAGCTCGAAGGACGGGTTCTCCGTCGTCGCGCCGACGAGAATGACGGTGCCGTCTTCCATCACCGGCAGGAAGGAATCCTGCTGTGCGCGATTGAAACGATGAATCTCGTCGACGAAGAGAAGCGTCTGCCGCCCCTGAGCGCGCCGCAGCCGCGCCGTCTCGAACACCTTCTTCAGGTCCGCGACGCCGGAGAAGATCGCCGATATCTGCTCGAAGGCGAGGCCCGTCTCGCCGGCCAGAAGCCGTGCGACGGTCGTCTTGCCGGTCCCCGGCGGTCCCCAGAAGATCATCGAGCCGAGCGTGCCGGAGCGCAGCATGCGCGTCAGTGCCCCGCCCTCGCCGGTCAGATGCTCCTGTCCGACGACGTCGGCGAGGTTTTGCGGGCGCAGTCGGTCGGCGAGCGGCTGGCCCACCGGCCGCCGGTCATCCTGATCGTCACCTGTCGAGAAGAGATCGGCCAAGGGGTCCGTCCGTCAAAAACGCAGCGCCTGGCGCAGCAAACGCCCCTCGCGCTCCAGTGTAAAGCGCCACCAGCGAGTCTGCGCCGATGCAGCCGTTTCGAGCGCGGCCGGGCTGTCGATCTCGTCGCCATTGACCTCATGCACGATGTCACCGGGCCGAAGGCCGAGGCTGGCAGCAGGGGACGAGCGGTCGATCTCGACGATCGCGACGCCGCGCGCCTGTTCGGGCAGGCGCAGCCGCTGCGCGAGGCGCGGCGACAAATTCTCCACCGTCGCGCCTGCGAACGGGCTCGAACCGGAGATCTTCACCGCTCCACCCGCAGCCCCCTCCGGCGCGCGCACGAGCGTGATGTCCAGGTCGCGCTCCTGCGCTTGGCTCAGAACGCCGAGCCTTGCGGTCGAGCCGATGGCGAGCGTCGCGAGGCGATAACCGAGGGCGTCGGGATGCTCGATCGCACGATCGTTCAGCGCCAGCACGACGTCGCCCGGGCGCAGGCCCGCGTTGGCTGCTGGCCCTTCCGCCGCGACGCTTGCGACCAGCGCACCGCGCGGCCGGTTCATGCCGAGCGCCTCGGCGATCTGCGGCGTCACCGCCTCGAAGGTCGCGCCAAGATAGGGTCGTTCGAAATAGTCCGAGCCGACCTTGGCGGCGTCGACGACGGCGCGGACCATGTTGGACGGGATCGCAAAGCCGATGCCGATCGACCCGCCCGACTGGCTGAAGATCGCCGTGTTGATGCCGACCACCTCGCCGCTCATATTGACCAGCGCGCCGCCCGAATTGCCCGGATTGATCGCTGCATCCGTCTGGATGAAGAAGCCGAAATCGGAAATACCGATATGCGATCGGGCGAGCGCGGAGACGATGCCGCTCGTGGTGGTCTGGCCGACGCCGAACGGATTGCCGATGGCGAGCACGAGGTCGCCGACTTCCAGCGCGTCCGAATCGCCGAGCGCGATGGACGCGAACTCCTCGTCGGCCTCGATCTTCAGGATCGCGAGGTCGAGCGACTCGTCCTTCAGAAGGATTTGCGAGGTGAATTCGCGCCCGTCGGGCAGCGCCACGCGCACTTCGTCGGCATCGCGGATGACGTGGTTGTTGGTGACTACATAGCCGGATGGATCGACCATCACGCCCGAGCCGAGCGAGGATTGCACGCGCGGCGGCATCTGCCGGTTGAAGAACTGCTCGAAGAAGGGATCGCCCATGAAGGGCGAGCGCGCCTGCACCTGCTGCGAGGCGTAGACATTGACGACGGCGGGTCCGGCCTCGGCGACCAGCGGCGCGTAGGAAAGCTGAACCTCGCTCTGGCTGAACGGTAGCCGGCGTTGAGCCGGGCGCTCGCCTGCCGGCGCCTCAGCGGGCCGCTCGGTGCGCTCATTGCCGAAGCCGAACATGTCGAGCAGGCTGCGATTGCGCTCTTCCTGCGCATGCGCGGGCCCGAGCACCGTCGCTGCCATCGTCAAAGCCAAGATCAGTCGGCGCATCGCGAATCCCCTTGTCGTTTCGCGGGCAATGTCGTGTCCGATTGTGCAAAATGGAAGGCCCCGAATGCAGAAAGGGGCCCTTGCGGACCCCTTCCCTTATTCAAGCCGAACCAACGCCTTATTCGGCGTCCTTGTCCTTGGCAGCGGCCTTCTTCTTCGGCGCAGCCTTCTTCTCGGCCTTTTCAGCCTTGTCGTCGGCGTCGGCCTTCTTTTCGGCGGCCTTCTTCTTCGGCGCAGCCTTCTTTTCCGCCTTCTTGGCGTCGGCCGCTTCGTCCTCGTCCTCGGCCAGAAGCTCCTCGCGGGTCACCTTGACGTCGGTCACCTTCACCTCGTTCAGAAGGTGGTCGACGACCTTTTCCTCGAAGAGCGGGGCGCGGACATTGGCGAGCGCGGCCGGGTTGTTGCGGTAGAAGTCGTAGACTTCCTGCTGCTGGTGCTGCGGGACGCGGCGGATCTGTTCGAAGAGCGCGCGCTGCAGCTCGTCGTCGGTGACCTGAACGCCGGCCTTCTCGCCGATCTCGGCGAGGACGAGGCCGAGGCGCACGCGGCGTTCGGCAAGGCGCTGATACTCGGCGCGTGCTTCGTCTTCCGTCGTCTCTTCGTCCTCGAAGGAGCGGCCGGCCTGTTCGAGATCGCGGGTGACCTGCGTCCAGATATTGGTGAACTCGGCCTCGACCAGCTTGGACGGAGCTTCGAACTTGTACTCTTCGTCGAGCGCGTCGAGGAGCTGGCGCTTGGCCTTCTGGCGGGTCAGCGCGCCGAACTGGGTCTCGATCTGGCCCTTGATGATCTCGCGCAGCTTCTCGGCCGATTCGAGACCGAGCTGCTGGGCGACTTCGTCGGTGACCTCGAGGTCGCCCGGCTTGGCGACTTCCTTGACCGTGACGTCGAAGGTCGCTTCCTTGCCCGCGAGGTTCTGCGCGCCGTAATCGGCCGGGAAGGTCACGTTGATCGTCTTCTCGTCGCCGGCCTTCATGCCGACGACCTGGTCCTCGAAGCCGGGGATGAACTGGTTGGAACCGAGCACGAGATTGGCGTCTTCGGCAGCGCCGCCGTCGAAGGCTTCGCCGTCGATCTTACCGACGAAATCGATCGTGACGCGGTCGCCTTCGGCAGCCTTGCCCTTCTTGGTCTCGTAGGTGCGCGCGGATTCGGCGACCTTCTTGACCTGCTCCTCGATCTCCTCTTCCGGCACGTCATAGACCTGACGGGTGATCTTGACGGACGAAAGGTCCTTGGTCTCGATCGCCGGGATAACTTCGTAGTCGATCGAGAACTCGAAATCCTGGCCACCGGAGAGGATCTTCTCGGCTTCCTTCTCGTCCTCGGTCATGGTGACCTCGGGCTGCATCGCGGCCTTCTCGCCGCGGTCGGCGAGAATGTTGCGCGGCGAGGACGAGATGATCTCGTTGACGACTTCGGCCATGAAGGAGCGGCCGTACATCTTGCGCAGGTGCTGGACCGGAACCTTGCCAGGACGGAACCCGTTCAGGCGCACCTTGCCCTTGGCGTCGGACAGCCGCTCCATGAGCTTGGCTTCCATGTCCTTGGCCGGCACGGACACCTTGATCTGGCGCTTCAGCCCGGAATTGAGCGTTTCGGTAACCTGCATCTTACAACCTTTGCTATCGCATGCTGCTGTCGCGACGGCGCGCCGCCCAGCCTGCTGAATTCTTGTGGCTTGAACGTCTCAGCCCCATCCGAACCGGGCCGACGCTCAATTTCATTTCCCCGGGTGGCCGTTGGTGCGGGTGGAGGGACTTGAACCCCCACGCTTTTCAGCGCTTGGACCTAAACCAAGTGCGTCTGCCAATTCCGCCACACCCGCTTCACGAGCAGTCAGCCCTTGAAATCGGCTGGTTCTATATCACCGGCTCATGATCGATCAAAGGAAAATTGCCCCGAAAACGGGCTTTTTTCTGGTCGCTCGAGACATCTAGAAGAGCGGTTCGCGATAGATGGCGCGGCCATCGTGGAGAAGCGCCTTGATCTGGGCCGTGCCGTCCTCATCGACGGCCGCCACGATCTCGAAGCGATCCTGCCGCATAGCGTCCTCGATCGCCCTGCCCTCGCCCTCCGGCACGTAGTAGCGCTCGATGCCGTAGGCGACCTGAACCGTCGCCTCGCCCGAGCCGGGCTCGCTGGTGACAATGCCGCGCAGATCGATCTCGTTTTCGAGCCGTTCGGCAGCGGGTGGTTCGTCGAGCAATGCTGCAACGGGTGCAAACGAGCCGTCATCGTCGCGCGACAGGCGCACGTAGACCCAGCGGCCTTTCAGGTCGCGCCCGTCCGTCTCCCCGATCAGCGACCGGTCGATGCGGGAAATCGGATAGCCGAGGACGACATAGTCGCCGCGCAGGAGATCGCGCGGGTCGACCGGCTCGACGGCGAGGCGGATTTCGGTTCCCTCGCGCAGGATGCCCGCGCGGCAGAGGATCATCGAGCCGAGGAAGCCGATCTGGACCGCTGCAAGACCAAGGGCGATGGCGAAAATCCTGGCTGGGCGTCTCATGTCGATGCGCCTTCCTGCGCCGGAGGTGCCATCCGTCGCTCGAAGCGCGTCACCAGCCGGGCGAAAATGGCGAGCGCGATCGCGGCGAGCGTCAGGAAGCCGAATGTACCGAGCATCGTGCCGACGGTCTGGACATAGATGAAGATGAGTTCGCCGGCGAAGGCGACATAGACCAGCCGCCGGACGCCGCTGCTCTCCTTCCCGCCAAGCAGAAGCGCTGCCGTCAGTCCGGCGAACATCAGGCTTGCAACGACCACCAGTCCCGGGCCCTCGTGCCACTCGACATGGAGAAGCACGCCGGCGAGAACGAAATATTGCAGCATCGACAGTTCGAGGCCGAGATGGGGTGCGGCACTCCTCTCGCCGCGCCAGTCGAGACGTGTCGCGGCGGCGAAGCCGAGCGCGGCCAGCGCCATGGTGACGATCGGCACCGCGACGCCCCAGGCGATGAAGAGCACGGTCACATAGGCGCCGAAGGCTAGAAGCGCCAGATCGCGCGCCAGGGCGACGCGCGTATGGAGTGAAACGATCCAGCCGGCTGCCAGCATCAGCGGGAAGAGATGCGCCGACAAAGGCAGGTTCGCTTCGATCCCGCCCCAGTCTCCGAGGCCGGCTATGAGCCAGACCACGGCGAGCAGGATCGAGGCCATCGTTAGCGCGCGCGAGCGCAGCGCGACCGCCGAACCGATCGCCGACAGCCACCAGACGAGGTAAAGCCCGCTCTCGCTGCCCGACAGATGGTACATCTGGCCGACCAGAGCCATGCCGGCCGCAAACGCCGCCGAGCCGATCAGCCACAGCGCGTCGGCAAGATAGCGTCTGCCCAGCATGGAGGCCCATGCGCCAAGGCCGTTCGCCGCGAGGATAATGGTCGCGATCAGCCCGACACGCGCCAGACGCGGCATCGCTTCCCAGTTCGCGGCGATGAAGATCAGGAGTGCGGCCGAAAAGAGCAGCGCCGACATCACGATCAGGACGCCGGAAACGGCAAATCCCCCGTTTCGCGTGGCGACGTCGTGACGAAGGCGCTCAGCCAGTTCGGCATCGATCAACCCGCGCTTTTTCCAGTCTTCGATTTCGCGCTGCACAAAGCGGTTGCGTCGCGTCATGCAAATTCCCTTCAAACCCCTGCCCTGGCGGGGATATGACGCCTTACGACTGCGCCCGAATCGTGGCGCCTGCCCACTTTCGACACAGCTCCTAACAGCCATTAATGGTGCAATGCACAAATTGCATCGCAGGCATGCAGAAACTGCACTTCAAATATGCAGGTGCCGGGATTATCTGCACGTCATACCGCAAGAACAACAGCAAACACGAAACGAGACCGACCATGAACCTGATCCGCAACTACCGCAACTGGCGCCGTTACCGCGACACCGTCAACGAACTGAGCCGCCTGTCGACCCGCGAACTCAACGACCTCGGCATCGCCCGTGGGGACATTCCGTTCGTCGCCCGCAAGGCCGTCTAACGATACAATCAGTTCCGCTCGTCCCGTCTCCTCCCCGGGGCTCGAGCGCGAAAGACCGGCGATTATCCTCCTCCCGATCGTCGGTCCACATCAGCGGCGCTCCCGGTCCTCCCCCGGTGAGCGCCGTTTTCTTATCTGCGGCCCATCCGGCCGCGCCCCAGCCATTCCTCCAGACGCATGACATCCGGTGGCCCGCCCGCGGGCTCGTACCAGCTATCCACGGCCCAGCGCTGCCCGCCCTTGTCGCGAATGACGGCGGTCGCGTGGAAATAGCGTCCATCGAAGATGACCCCGCGCGTCACGTTGGTCTGCACTGTGTGGTGCTTCAGCAAACCGTTCGATTCGAGATAACGCAGGAAGGTGCGGGTGTTGGTGGATTCGTCGATGCAGTCCATCTGGCCGTGCTGGCCGGTTTGCGACAGGTCGGATTTCGGCTTGTCCGCGACGCCCAGCCGTGCCGTCGCCGCATTCTCGAAGACCTGCACCGCCTTGCGGATCGCATCGCGCTCTGCCGCGGCATCCGCATTTGCTGCGAACAGGGCGCGAAGGCGTTTCTGGTCGTCCGCCGAGAAGGTCAGTGCCGTCTGGTTGCGGCAGTCGAAGCCGTGGCAGACCGTGATCCGGCCGGTCGACACGTTCGCGATGTCGTCATTGTAGTTGGACGAAACGGAGGTGCAGCCGGCCGCTATTGCTGCGAGGGCCGTGAGGAGAGCGAATCGCGACGACAGGGTCATCCGTCTTCGTAGCATCCGCCTCCCGCATCGCAACGGAGCTTTGATTTGCAAAGGCGCGCGCTGTGGATTATCTCGCCGCAATGAGCACACAACCTGTACACGTCATCGGCGGCGGCCTTGCCGGTTCCGAAGCCTCCTGGCAACTCGCCCAAGCCGGCGTTCCCGTCATCCTGCACGAGATGCGCCCCGTTCGCGGCACCGACGCGCACAAGACCGAAGGTCTTGCCGAACTCGTCTGTTCGAACTCGTTCCGTTCCGACGACGCCGAGACCAACGCGGTCGGGCTTCTCCATGCCGAGATGCGCCTTGCCAATTCGCTGATCATGTCCTGCGGCGACGCCAACCAGGTGCCGGCAGGCGGTGCGCTCGCGGTCGACCGCGACGGCTTTTCCGACGCCGTGACGGCCAAGCTCGAAGCCCATCCGTTGATCACTATTCGGCGCGAGGAGGTCGACGGCCTGCCGCCCGCGGAATGGGACAAGACGATCATCGCCACCGGCCCCCTCACCGCGCCCTCGCTGGCAGCGGCGATCGCGGAAGCCACAGGTGCCGATGCCCTCGCCTTCTTCGACGCCATCGCGCCGATCGTCCATTTCGATTCCATCGACCTCGACGTCGCCTGGTTCCAGTCGCGTTACGACAAGGTCGGTCCCGGCGGCACCGGCAAGGACTACATCAACTGCCCGATGGACAAGGACCAGTACCTCGCCTTCGTCCAGGCGCTGATCGACGGCGGCAAGACCGAGTTCAAGGAATGGGAAGGCACGCCCTATTTCGACGGCTGCCTGCCGATCGAGATCATGGCCGAGCGCGGTGTCGAGACGCTGCGGCACGGCCCGATGAAGCCGATGGGCCTGACCAACGCGCACAATCCCGAGGTCAAGGCCTATGCCGTCGTCCAGCTTCGTCAGGACAATGCGCTCGGCACGCTTTACAACATGGTCGGCTTCCAGACGAAGCTGAAATATGCCGAGCAGACCCGCATCTTCAAGATGATCCCGGGCCTGGAAAATGCAGAGTTCGCGCGGCTCGGCGGGCTCCACCGCAACACCTATCTCAATTCGCCGACGCTGCTCGACGGCTCGCTTCAACTGAAGTCGCGACCGGGACTGCGCTTTGCGGGCCAGATCACCGGCTGTGAAGGCTATGTCGAGAGCGCGGCCATCGGCCTTCTCGCCGGCCGCTTCGCCGCTGCCGAGCGTCTGGGGCAACCCCTGCCCGTGCCGCCGCTGACGACCGCGTTCGGCGCGCTGCTGAACCACATCACCGGCGGCCACATCGTCAGCGACGAGGAGCCGGGCAAGCGCTCCTTCCAGCCGATGAACGTCAATTTCGGCCTCTTCCCGCCGATCGAAGCGCCGAAGTCGGAAGGCAAGCGCTTGCGCGGCAAGGAAAAGACCAACGCCAAGCGCCGCGCCATCACCGCGCGCGCGCTCGTTGATGCGCGCGAATGGCTCGGCGTCGCGCCCGCGCGCGAAGCGGCGGAATAGCTACTCCGCCGCCGGCAAGCCGGGCTTGCCGGCCTCGCCCGGATGGCGCTTCACATAGGCGGCCTTGATCGTCTGCGAGGTCTCGCGCGACCCGTCATGGCTCCAGCCCGGCGGCTGGAACAGATAGTTCAGCCGCTCGGAAATCGTCAGCCCCGGCTGCGCGGCGTCCTTGAACATGCCGACCCATTCGTGGAACGCCACCTTCACCGGATTGTACGTGCCGATGTTCCTCACGATGCCGTAGCGCGGCGCATCCTCCTGCAACTCCTCGACGAATGTCCCGAACATCCGGTCCCAGACGATCAGGGTGCCGGCATAGTTGGCGTCGAGATAGCGCGGGTTGGTCGCGTGATGGACGCGGTGGTGCGATGGCGTGTTCATGATGAACTCGATCGGCCGCCACATCTTGCCCACCGTCTCGGTGTGAATCCAGAACTGCCAGACGAGGTTGAAGCCGAAGACGAAGGCGATCACCGCCGGGTGGAAGCCGAGCAGCACCAGAGGCACCTGCAGCACGAACATGCCGGTGAAGAGCCCGGTCCAGCTTTGCCGCAGCGCAGTCGACAGATTGTAGTGCTGGCTGGAGTGATGATTGACGTGCTCCGCCCACACCCAGCGCACCCGATGCGCGATGCGGTGGTAGGCATAGTAGCGCAAATCGTCGAGCAGGAAGGCGGTGAGGAACACCCACCAGCCGAGGCCGAGGTCGAACAGCCGGAACTGCCAGACCCACAACAGCGCGGCGAACGACACGACGCCGAGCAGGATGCCGGCCACGACGTTGCCGGTGCCCATGAGAAGGCTCGTCAGCGTGTCGCGGGTCGAGAAATCTCCCTTTGCCCTCCCCGTCCGCACCAGCCAAAGCTCGATCAGCATGGCGAGGACGAAGAACGGGATCGCAAGCTGCGTCACCGATGGAAACTGATAGTCATCCATGCCGGACGGACCCGATGTGATAGCGCGGTACGTCGAGGGCGGCCTGCGGGAACCAGCCGGCGACTTCCGCCGCGACGGCCGTGTCGTCGAAGACGTAGCGCCCGCCCCTCCAAGTGAAATCGCGCGGTGAAACGGTGATGGCGGCGTGATCGGCGACGACGCTGGCGGCTAGGTCGGATGCGCCGATTTCCCGCGTCAGGAAATGCTGACCGAAAATCTGGACGTAGCCGACGCGGCCCGGCGTCGAAAGGCGCAGGAACGCGACATCGCGAGTTTGCGTCAGACGCCCGTCGAGCACTTCGGTTTCCGGATAGTCGCCACGATAGGCGGCGATGGCGTCGAACACGGTCTCGAACTGGCCCAAACGGCTGCCGCCCGAATAGTGGACTGCCAGAACCACGACCGCGATGCCGACGACGACGATCGATGTGAGCAGGACAAGGCTCATACCTGGATCTCCTCCCGATCCGGACTTTGCAGGAGGCAAGCGTAGCAGCATTGACGTTTGCGTCAACGCGCCGGCCAGCCTCCAACGCCAACCTTCAGCATCTGCCACCGGCGCCCAAGCGGCCCGGCAAGACGCCCCCCGTGGCGCACGGCAGCCGCCGACGGTGCCAGGGCGATGAAGGCCGGGCGCACCGTGTTGGAAAGCGCGGCGGTGGCTGCAAGAAAGGCGCTGCGATGCTCGCGCGCGATGGCCTGCAGACCCTCGACCGCAGCGCCGGATCGCTCCTCATGTCCCGCTTCGCCAAAATGCTGGCGATCGAGCTTGATCGCAGCCAACAGGTCGCCCGGCAGGTAGGGCCGCAGCCGCGCCGGCTGGTTCCGCCACCGCAAGGCCTGCGTGATGGTCGCCATACAGCCGCCATGGCCGCAGGCGTCGGCAGCGCGGCTCGCCGTGTCGCGGTCGAGGACCATCGCGGCAAGCTGGAGCATGATCCCGCTCGTCTCGCCGCAATAGGCTTCGAGATCACCGCGCGTCGGAAAACCGTCATCGTAGAGATCGAAAAGGCGGGCCTCGAGATAGGTCGAAAAGGCCGTCTTCGGCAGGTCGTAGGTTTGGATCACCGTTGCAAGTTCATCGGCGAGCGGATTGCCCGTTGCACTGTCCCCTTCGGCATCGATCCGATCCTGCCACCAGCGGATGCGGATTTCGCCGGCCATCGGCTCGCGCACCTTGCCGCGCAGCGAGGCGATCTCGGCGTCGAACGCGGCCAGCGCCAGAAGTGCGTTCCGCTTGTCTTGAGGCGCGAAGAGGCTGGCGAAAAACCGGTCCGGATCGTTCTGGCGAACGAAATCCCGGACGAAGACCGCGCTATCCATCACTCGACCGCGATCAGGGCCGCGGCGACGGCGCGCTCCTCGGCGAGGAGTACGTTGAACGTACGAACGGCCGCGCCCGTCGACATCGGGTCAGCGGAGATGCCGGCTTCACGCAAGCGCTTGCGAAGATCGGCCGGCAAGGGGCGCAAATCCGGTCCCATCCCGACGAGCAGGATTTCGATCGCGTCGCTTTCGGCCAGAAGCGGTTCGAAATCGTCGATCATCAGCGCCGCCGGGTCCGCCGGCGTCCAGCCATGAATGCCGGAGGGCAGGCAGAGAATCGATCCGCGATGCGACATGTCGGCAAAGCGGAACCCGCCATTGCCATACGCGTCAATCGGCGCCCGGCCGGGAAAGTGAGCGTCCCGAATGATCAGGCCGTGCCCCATCGGATCAGGCCTGGCTGGGCTGAACCGGCGGAGCGTCGGCCGTCTCGTCCTTCTCGACCTTCGCCGGGCGAAGATTGAACAGGATCAGCAACGGGCCGGCAACGAACACCGACGAATAGGTGCCGACCAGGATGCCGATGATCATCGCGATCGTGAACGACGCGATGACCTCGCCGCCGAACAGATAGAGCGCGAACAGAGCGAGCAACGTCGTCACGCCGGTCAGGATCGTCCGCGACAGGGTCTGGTTCAAGGACAGATCGAGAATGTCTGCGATCGGCATCTTCTTGAATCGCCTGAGATTTTCGCGCACGCGATCGTAGACGACGACCGTATCGTTGATCGAATAGCCGACCACCGTCAGCACCGCGGCGATACTCGTCAGGTTGAACTCGATGCCCAGCAGGACGTAGAACCCGATCAGCATGATCACGTCGTGCAGGGTCGAGACGATGGCGCCGATGGCGAACTGCCATTCGAAGCGCAACCAGATATAGACCAGCATCGCCAGCATCGCGACGATGACCGCGATCGTGCCGTTTCGGGCGAGTTCGCTCGAGATGGTCGGGCCGACGATTTCGACCCGGCGGAATTCGTAGTCCGCTTCGAGCACGCTGCGAACCTGCTGAACCGCCGCCTGTTCTGCGGTGTCGCTTTCAGCATCCTGCGTGCCGATGCGGATCAAGAGCTCGTTCGGGCTGCCGAACTCCTGCACCTGCACTTCGCCGAGGTTGAGATCGGTCAAGCGGCTGCGTACGTCGCCCGCATCCGCAGGCCCTTCCCGCGACTGGACCTCGATGCTCGAGCCGCCACGGAAGTCGATGCCGTAATTCATGTTCACGGTGAAGAACAGTGCGATCGCGGCAACCGTCAGGGCACTCGAGATGAGGAAGCCCCAGTTGCGGACCTTCATAAACGGGATCTTGGTGTCGAACGGGATGTAGCTGACGGCGCCGGCGGGCATTTCGGTCGGGCGCTGCCTGCGAAGCCACCAGGCAATGAGCCAGCGCGTCAGGGTGTAGGCGGTGAAGACCGTCGTGATGATGCCGATGGCGAGGGTGACGGCGAAGCCACGAACCGGGCCAGAGCCGAGGAAGAACAGGATCGCCGCCGCGATGAACGTGGTCAGATTGGCGTCGATGACGGTCGACAGCGCGCGCTGGAAGCCCGAATCGAGTGCCTGGACGATCGATCGTCCCTGGCGGCGCTCTTCACGCACGCGCTCGAAGATGATGACGTTCGAATCGACGGCCATGCCCATCGTCAGCACGATGCCGGCGATGCCGGGCAGCGTCAGTGTCGCGCCGAGCGTCGACAGGATCGCGACGATCATCGCGAGGTTGGCGAGAAGCGCGATGTTGGCGATGATGCCGAGCTTGCCATAAGCGACGATCATGAAGGCGAAGACGAGGAAGCCTGCCAGCAGCGAGGCAATCTGGCCGGCTTCGATCGAGTCCTGGCCGAGGCTCGGGCCGACGGTGCGTTCTTCGATGATCGTCAGATCGGCCGGCAAGGCACCGGCCCGCAACAGAACGGCGAGGTCGTTCGCACCCTGCACGGTGAAGCTGCCGGAAATCTGACCCGAACCACCGAGGATCGGTTCATTGATGCGAGGGGCGGAAATGACTTCGTCGTCGAGAATGATCGCGAAGGGACGGCCGACATTCTGCTGGGTCGCCTGGCCGAAGCGCGTCGCGCCCTGATTGTCGAAGCGGAACGAGACGACGGGTTCGTTCGTCCGCTGGTCGAAGGTCGCCTGCGCGTCGACGAGGTTTTCGCCCGAAACGATGACGCGGTTCTCGATGAGATAGGGAACGCGCGGCTCGTCCGTCGAGTAGAGGACTCGCGTGCCGGCCGGCGGCCGTCCGTTGATCGCATCGTCGACGGAGTTGGTCTGGTCGACCATCTGGAACGTGAGCTGCGCCGTCTGGCCTAGAATCTCCTTCAGCCGTTCGGGGTCCTGAAGGCCGGGAACCTGAACGAGAATTCGGTCCTCGCCCTGGCGCTGGATGATCGGTTCCGTCGTGCCCAGTTCGTTGACGCGCCGGCCCACCACCTCGATCGACTGGTTGAGCGCTGAATTGAGCCGGTATGCGATGCCCTCCGTGCTCAGCGACAGACGGAAAAGGCCCGGTTCCGTTTCGGCCAGATCGACTTCGGTCACGACGCCGGTGCCGAACAGCCCGGAAGATACGGGCTCGGCCAGCGCCTGCAGCGCCGTGCGTGCCGTTTCGATCTGGGCTTCGTCGCGAACGCGAACCTGGACGGTGCTGCCGCTTTCGGTCAGGCCCGTATACCCGACGCCCGCGTCGCGAAGCGAGGTTCGCACATCGTCCCGCACGGTCTCGAGACGATCGTTCGCGAGGCCCTGCCGGTCGATCTGGAGCAGCATGTGCGAGCCGCCCTGAAGATCGAGGCCGAGCGTCATCTGACGCTTGGGCAGCCAATCCGGCAGAGCCGACAGCGTCGATTGCGACGCCATGTTCGGCAGGGCGAAGAGGACGCCCAGGAGCACCAAGAGCCAGATCGAGATCGTCTTCCAGCGGGAAAAGTAAAGCATTGGGCCTCGTAAGGGCAGTTTCGCAACAGGGCTTTGCCGCCCCGCGCCACACATTATCGACTTATCGGCTCAATCGAAGCAAATCCGGCGCAGACCGGCCGCATCGGTGCGCGGCGCTCGGGACCATCGAAGCTCGATGATCCCAAATTGCGACTACTTCTTGGCGTTCTGGTTGGCGACCGGCTCGCCCTTGACGCGGACATCCGCGATCATCGCGCGAAGCGACGTCACCTTGAGACCGTTGCCGAGGTCGATCTCGAGCTCGTTGTCGTCGATCACCTTGGTGACCTTGCCGATCAGGCCGCCGCCGGTGACGACCGTATCGCCGCGACGAATGGCGGTGAGCATTTCGGTGCGCTTCTTCAACTGGGTCCGCTGCGGGCGGATGATCAGGAAGTACATGATCACGAAGATCAGGAGGAAGGGCAGAATGCTGACGAAAATGTCAGGGGCGCCGCCGGCTGCCTGCGCATATGCGGGGGTCACGAACATCGATTGCTCCTGGTGAAAATACGCGAAGGGACCGCATGCGGCGGTCCCGTGAAATCGGCGCGAATATAGTCGCTAAGCCCATCAATGCAACTCTTGTTGCCGCCCGTTACACCGCTTTGCGCATGCGGGCCTGCGTGATAGAGCCGCAGCATCGTACAAGCTGGAGGAAGAGCAAGTTGGATCGCCCTGACGTCGCCCGCCTGATGACGCAACTCGACCGCATCGTCGAAGCCCTCGAACGCATGGGGCCGCGGTTGGTTGCGACGCCCGATTTCGATGCGGCGGATTGCTTCGTCTGGAATGCCGAGGAGCTGTCGCTCGATCCGGTCAGGAAGGTCAGCCGCGTCGCAATCGGCCTGATCAAGGGCGTCGATCGCGTCCGCGACATTCTGCTTGAGAATACGCAGCGCTTCGCTATTGGCCATTCCGCCAACAACGTCCTGCTTTGGGGTGCGCGCGGCATGGGCAAGTCGTCACTGGTCAAGGCCGCGCACGCCGAAGCTGCGGCCACGTCCCCGGCCCTCAAGCTGATCGAGATTCATCGTGAGGACATCGACACCCTGCCCCGGCTGCTCGGCCATCTGAAAGACACGCCGTACCGCTTCATCCTGTTCTGCGATGACCTGTCCTTCGATCACGACGACACGTCCTACAAATCGCTCAAGGCGGCGCTCGAAGGCGGGGTCGAGGGCCGGCCGGATAGTGTCGTCTTCTACGCGACCTCCAACCGGCGCCATCTCCTGCCCCGCGACATGATCGACAATGAGCGCTCGACGGCGATCAATCCGTCGGAGGCGGTCGAGGAGAAGGTGTCGCTGTCCGACCGCTTCGGCCTCTGGCTCGGCTTCCACAAATGCTCGCAGGACGACTACCTGGCGATGATCGACGGGTACGCCGCGCATTTTTCGCTCGACGTACCGCGTGAGGAGTTGCATCGCGACGCGCTGGAATGGGCCACGACGCGCGGCGCGCGTTCGGGCCGGGTCGCCTGGCAGTTCACGCAAGATCTGGCGGGACGGCTCGGGCGCAGCCTTTGACGCGCAACGCAAATTGCCCGCCCCGCAAGCGGGACGGGCAGACGCGATCCTGGACTGGAGACTAAACAGGCAGCGTCGAACGCCGGCCACTTCGTGCGGCGAGGCGTCGATACCTCGCACCGCACAAATGTGGCCAAATCATTGCCCGCCTATTCGAGATAGCCGGCCGGGTTGACGGGGGCGGAGTCCTTGCGGACCTCGAAGCGCAGCTTGGGCGCCTCGGCATTGCCGCTCATGCCGGACGTCGCGATCTGCTGGCCGCGCGTGACCTTCTCGCCGCGCGCCACTTTGAGGTCGCTCGCATGTCCGTAGACGGTGACGAGGCCGTTGTCGTGGCGCACCAGAACCGTGTTGCCGAATTCCTTGAGCCCGTCGCCCGCATAGATGACGACGCCATTTTCGGCGGCCATGACCGGCGTTCCGTTCGGGACCGAGATGTCGATGCCGTCGCCGCTCTGCGCGGAGCCGAAATTCGAGATCACGCGGCCGCGGACCGGCCAGCGCATCTTGCCGACGCCGGTCGAGTCGGGCGCGACCGCCGCACCGTCCTTGACGGCCGATTCGACAGACGCCTGAGCCGAGGATGACGGCGCGTATGCTGCCTCCTGCGCACGCGGCGGCTGCGCTGGCTGCTGCGGCGCCGGGGTGGCGTTGGTGACGACGGGATCGCGCGGCGGCGCGGCTGCAACCTGCGTCGTCGCCTGCGCCGAGCCGCCCGGAATGGTCAGCGTCTGGCCGATGCGGATGAGCCCGCTGTCGAGATTGTTCGCCCGCTTGATGGCATCGGCGGAGACGCCGGTGCGCCGCGAGATTGCGGACAGCGTGTCACCGGAGGCGACCGTGTAGCTCGATCCACCTGCGGCACCGGGAGCCGGCGCGGCCTGCGGCTGGGGCTGCGCGCCCGCGCCGCCAACGGTCGGCGTCTGCGGCAGCACGGCAACCTGCGTCTGGCCCGGCTGCTGCGGCTGCGTCGGAGACGGAAGGGCGTTCGACGCCGGCTGAATGGGTGCCGGCTGGTTGACCTGCGGAGCGGCAGCCATCTGCGCGCCGGAAGGCGGCGCCAGCGTGGCGCGACCAACGGGGGAAGCGGCAACGCCCTGGTTCGCATAAACCGGCTGCGACTGCTGGTAGACCGGCTGCTGCTGGGTTGCGTAGACCGGCTGTCCGCCGCCTACTGTCGCCGCCGGGACCGGAGCACCGCGCTGGCCGTTGCGCGTGACCGAACCGGTGTAGGTCTGGTCGACGCCGGCAACCTGCTGATTGCCCGGATAGGGCTGCGAGACCGGCGCGACGGCAGCCGCGCTGTTCGACGTCCCGGTGAAGAGTGAATCTTGGAAGCGCTGGACATTGGAGCTGCAACCGGCAGCCAGGCCGCCAACCACCGCAATTGCGGCGCTGCGCAGGAGAATCCGTCGCGTCTGATGAGAAAGGCCGAAGCACATGGCAGAACCCGCAATTACCCGATACCAACTGATCTGGATTAAAGCGCGTTAATGTTACTGGCCGGTTAAATTCGACGGCTTATTCGTGGCATTTCAAGGGAAATCAGATGACCGCGGCCACGCCTTTGACGATCGGCTGGAAACGGACGCGGCCGATGTCCTCGCGCTCGAAACGGCTGCCGACCTTAGTCAGCCGCGTCAATGCCTGTTCGTCCTCGGCGGGGCCGATCGCGGCGATCATGATGCCGTTGCTCGACAACTGGTCGACGAAATGGCGCGGCAGCGCGTCGAAGGCACACCAGGCGATGATGCGGTCGAACGGACCTTCGGCGGCAACGCCGGAAAGGCCGTCGGCATGTCGCACGATGACATTTTGCAGACCGAGCGATTCAATTCGCGCCTGCGCCTGTTCGGCCAGCGTCTTGTAGCGCTCCAGCGAGAGCACCCTGCCCGCGATCCGGCCGAGGATCGCCGCCGTGTAGCCCGAGCCCGTCCCGATTTCGCAGACGCGCAGCCCGGGCTGGACCTGGAGCGCGCCAAGACATTGCGCCTGCAGATCGATGCCTTCGATCGCCTCGCCGCATTCGATCGGCAGGAAGCGTCGCGACCAAGCGTCGGTCTGCCACTGGCTGGGGACGAAGCCTTGCCTCGGCGTCGCCTCGATCGCCGCGATCAGTTCGCGGCCGGTGATGCCCAGCGCGCGGGCACGCAGCAGGAATGCGGCAAAGCCTTCGCGCTCGACCGTGTCCGTCATGACGCGAGCGCCTTTGCGAGCTGATCCTTGACCTCGTGGGCGGTCAGGTCGAGATGCAGCGGCGTCACCGAGATATGATTGTCGCGCAGCGCGGCCAGATCCGTGCCTTCGCGGATTTCGGACGGCTCGCGGCCGAATCGCAGCCAGTAATAGGGAAAGCCACGACCATCGCGCCGCTTGTCGAGCCAAAGGCCGTGGATGCGCTTGCCCTGGCCGGTGACGACCGCGCCCTTCACATCGCCGGGCGGACAGTTCGGGAAGTTGATGTTGAGGAAGATGCCCGCCGGAAGCGACGCGTCGAGCATGCGGCGCAGGATGGCGGGCGCGTGCGTTTCGGCCGTCTCCCAGTGCAGCGTGCGGCCTTCCTCGGTCACGTTGTAGCCCTGGCTCAGCGCGATCGACGGAACGCCGAGAAGCGTACCCTCCATCGCGCCCGCGACCGTGCCCGAATAGGTGACATCGTCGGCGACGTTGGAGCCGGAATTGACGCCGGACAGGATCAAATCCGGTGGCTCGGGCAGGATTTCGCGTACGCCCATGATGACGCAGTCGGTCGGCGTGCCGCGCACGGCGAAATGCCGATCCGAAATCTTGCGCATCCGCAGCGGCTCGGACAGCGAGAGCGAGTGTGCGAAGCCCGACTGGTCGGTTTCCGGCGCCACCACCCAGACGTCGTCGGAGAGTTCCCGCGCGATCCGCTCTAGAACCTGCAATCCTTCGGCATGGATGCCGTCATCATTGGTGAGCAGAATGCGCAAGGTGACTTCTCCTATTTGACGCCGATCTTTTCGAGCCCGCCCATATAGGACCGCAAGGCTTGCGGGACGGTGACGCTTCCGTCCTCGTTCTGGTAATTTTCCATGACCGCGATCAAAGCGCGGCCGACGGCGGTGCCCGAGCCGTTCAGCGTGTGGACGAAGCCTGTCCCCTTACCGTCCGCGCGGCGGAAGCGTGCATTCATACGCCGCGCTTGGAAGTCGCCACAGACCGAGCAGGACGAAATCTCGCGATAGGCGTTCTGACCCGGCAGCCAAACCTCGATGTCGTAGGTCTTGCGCGCGCCGAAGCCCATATCGCCGGTGCAGAGCGTCACGGTGCGGAACGGCAGGTCGAGACGCTTCAGCACCTCCTCGGCGCAGGCCGTCATCCGCTCGTGCTCGGCGATCGATTCGTCCGGCGCGGTGATCGAGACGAGCTCGACCTTGTAGAACTGGTGCTGGCGCAGCATGCCGCGCGTGTCGCGCCCGGCCGAGCCGGCTTCCGAGCGGAAGCAGGGCGTCAGCGCCGTCATGCGCAGCGGCAAGCGGTCGTTGGCCAGTATTTCCTCGCGAACCATGTTGGTCAGCGAGACTTCGGCTGTTGGAATAAGGCCGAGCCGACCTTCGCCATGCTTGGCGAAGAACAAGTCTTCCTCGAATTTCGGAAGCTGGTTGGTGCCGAACAGCGCCTCGTCGCGCACCAGCAGCGGCACCTGCATCTCGGTGTAACCATGCTCGCTCGTGTGCAGGTCGAGCATGAACTGGCCGAGCGCGCGTTCAAGCCGCGCGATCTGGCCCGACAGAACCGTAAAGCGCGAACCCGAAAGCTTCGCCGCGCGCTCGAAGTCCATTTCGCCGAGCGCTTCGCCGATCTCGAAATGCTCGCGCGTCCAGTTGGTCTTCGGCTTCGGCTCGCCGATCCGGCGGACCTCGACATTGTCGTTCTCGTCCTTGCCGAGCGGAACGTCGTCGAGCGGGATGTTGGGCAGGATGGCGAGCGCGTCGCTCATGGCGCGGTCGAGATCACGCTCGGTCGCCTCGCCATTCTGGACGAAGGCCTTGATGTCGGCGACTTCGGCCTTCAGCCGCTCGGCGAGCTCCATGTCGCCGGAGCGCATGGCATTGCCGATCTCCTTGGACGCGGCGTTGCGGCGTTCCTGCTTTTCCTGGAGGGCGACGAGATGGGTGCGGCGCGCCTCGTCATGGCCGATGATCTCCTCGACCTTTGCGGCGGCCTCGTCCTTCGTCCAGCCGCGCTTTTCGAGAGCGGCGGAAAGCGCTTCGGGCTTTTCGCGAATCCATTTGATGTCGAGCATTGGCAGAGCGTCCCGGTATATGTCAGGGAGTGGCCGTGGCCGAACGATGACGGGTCCGGCGAGCGCCTAGACCTCGGAGGATGCAGCTTCCGCCTTTTCGCGGGCGATGCGCTCCAGTTCGCGCTTGCGTTCGAGCCTGCGGGCAATCCAGATGGAGACCTCGTAGAGAAGGATCGTAGGCAGCGCAAGACCGATCTGGCTGACCGGATCGGGCGGCGTGATGACGGCCGCGACGACGAAGGCGGCGACGATCATGTACTTGCGTTTGTCGGCCAGCCCCGCGGCGGTGACCATGCCCACACGCGCCATCAGCGTCGTCACGACGGGAAGCTGGAACACCAGCCCGAATGCGAAGATCAGCGTCATGATGAGGCTAAGATATTCCGAAACGCGCGGCAGGAGCGAAATCTGGATTTCCTGGTCCGGACCCACCTGCTGCATCGACAGGAAGAACCACATCACCATCGGCGTGAAGAAGAAATAGACCAGCGCGGCGCCCATCAGGAACAGGATGGGCGATGCGATCAGGAACGGAAGGAACGCGGCGCGCTCGTTCTTGTAGAGGCCCGGCGCGACGAATTTGTAGACCTGATTGGCGATCAGGGGAAACGCCAGAACCATACCGCCGAACATGCCCAGCTTGATCTGGGTGAAGAAGAATTCCTGCGGCGCGGTGTAGATCAGGTCGACGCTCTTCGGGTCGAGCCCTGCCCACTCGGTCGCCCACTGGAACGGAATGACGAGCAGGTTGAAGAGTTCGCGGGCGAAGAAGAAGCAGATCAGGAAGGCGACGAAAAAACCGATCAGCGCCCGGATCAGCCGCGAGCGCAGCTCGATCAGATGGTCTAGCAGCGGTGCCGAACTCGACTCGAGGTCGTCGTCTTTGGTGGTCACTTGTCCGCCTTCGCCTTGGCCGTGATCGTCTTGGCTGCTTTCGCCGCCGGTTTTGCCTTTGCGGCGGCAGGCTTGACCGCTGCCACCTTCGTCGGCGCGGCCGCGCCATTGCCCTTCGCGGCAGCCTTGGCAACCGGGGTCTTTGCGGGTCGCGCGGCCTTGACCGGTGCCTTTGCCGCACCCGGAGCAGGTTTCGTCACAGACGGTGCATTCGTCATCGCCTCGGGCATTGCCGTCGCGCCGGTCTTCAGCGGCTCTGCCGGCTGCGGCGTCGAGGCGGGCTTTTCGGCGGAGATGGGCGTCGAAGGCTTCATCGCCTTGTCGAGCCCGGATCGCACATCCTTGGCCGCCTGCTCCATCGGGTTCAGCGCCTTCTTGATCTCCGACGCCGGATTGAGCTTGCGTGCGTCATCGGCCAGCGACTTCAGATCCTGAAGGTCGGCTTCCTTGATCGCCTCGTCGAATTGCTTGCGGAAATCGCCCGCCATCGAGCGCACCGTCGACATCGTCTTGCCGAAGGAGCGCAGAAGGCGCGGCAAATCCTTCGGACCCACGACCACGATCAGTACGATCGCGATGACGAGGATTTCGGACCAGCTAAGATCGATCATCATTCATGTCCGCGTCAGGCGTTGCGGCCTTCTCGCGATCAGGACGACGTCTTTCCGACCTTGTCCTTGCCGGTCGGCGCCATCGGCTCGTCGGCGCGGTGGTCGAGCGTCTTGGTCCCGACATCCTCGTCGTCGGCCATGCCCTTCTTGAAGCTCTTGATGCCCTTGGCCATGTCGCCCATCAGCTCGGGAATCTTGCCCCGGCCAAAAAGAAGAAGGACGACGACGAGCACGATGAGCCAGTGCCAGATCGAGAAGCTACCCATGATCACTCTCTTTCGAACAATTCGTTCGTTCTTGACTTATGCGTTTTCGGAACGGCTTTCAAACACGAGAACATCAGACTTTCTGACGTTTAGCCAGACGTCCCGGCTCGACCGGGGCAACGCGCCGCAGCGGATGCGTGCCCGCACGTGTCGCTCAGCCCCTTGAACCGCAAGTTCCAGCAATTCCACCACCCCGAGGAAACGGCGTGATATCACCCGCGCCGGGATTTCGCCAACGCTTTCCGTCACATCGAATGCCGAAAGCCGTGTGGCGACCGCAACGCCGACGCCATCTTGAAACCCGTTTGCGTCGAAAATACCGATCGGCGTCTCGACGCGTCCTGACAACGCGCGGCCGTCGAAAATATTCAGTTCCGAAAAGAAACCCGCCGCAAAAAGATTGACGGGGGCGTTGAAGAGTTGCTCGGCGGTGCCGGTCTGGACGAGCTCGCCGTCCTTGAGTAGCGCAATCCGATCACCCATCCGCATCGCCTCCTCCGCATCATGCGTGACGACGATCGCCGTCGAGCGGCTCTGGCGCAGGATGCCGAGCGTTTCGGCGCGAACCTGGTCCTTCAGACGCGAATCGAGGCCGGAGAACGGCTCGTCCATCAACAGGACGCCGGGCCGCGGCGCGATGGCGCGGGCAAGCGCCACGCGCTGCTGCTCCCCGCCCGAAAGCACGTGCGGATAGGCGTCGGCATAGGATTCGAGGCCGACGCGCTCGAGCGAGATCAACGCTTCCCGTTTCGCTTCGACGCGCGACAGGGCAGTCAGCCCGAATTTCACGTTTTCGAGGATCGTCAGATGCGGAAAGAGGGCGAAATCCTGGAAGACGAGCCCGACCGAGCGTTTTTCCGGGGGAACGAACAGGTCAGGCCCGGAAATCTCGCGGTCGTTGAGAAGAACGCGCCCGCTCGTCTGGGTTTCGATGCCCGCGGCGATCCGCAGCAGTGTCGTCTTGCCGGACCCGGAAGGGCCGAGCAGGCACAGGACTTCGCCAGGCTCGGCCGTCAGCGAAACATTGCGCAGGGTCTGGGCGTGCGAATTGAAGGAATGGGAGACGTTCTCGAAGGCGAGGCGCGACGCAAAGGTCACGCCCGCGGTGACGCGCCCGTCCTGCCTGCGTTCGATCGTTTCAGCCACGTGACCTCCGACGCCGCATCCCGCGGCGTTCCGGGTCAATCATCCTCGACCTTGGGTGTCAACAGGCCGAGTTCCTCGAGGTCGATGTCGGTCAGCGGCTCCTCGTCATCGCCGTAGAGGCCGGGATCGGCGGGCGGCTGGGGAATGTGGAGATTGGCCGGCAGACGTGCCGACAGGAGCCCCGCTCCGCGCAACTCGTCCATGCCCGGCAGATCGCGGATTTCGCTCAAGCCGAAATGGTCGAGGAAGGCTTCGCTGGTGCCGTAGGTGACCGGCCGGCCTGGCGTCTTGCGGCGGCCGCGCATCCGCACCCAGCCCGTTTCGAGCAGCGTGTCCAGTGTTCCCTTGGCGGTCTCGACGCCCCTTATATCCTCCATTTCGGCGCGGGTGACCGGCTGGTGGTAGGCGATGATGGCGAGGACTTCGAGGGCGGCGCGGGAGAGCTTTTTCTGCTGAACCTGGTCGCGGGCGAGGAGGAAGGAGAGGTCCGAGGCGGTGCGGAACGCCCACCCCTCGCCGACCCGGATCAGGTTCACGCCACGGACCGAATAGAGCTTCTGGAGTTCCGTCAGGACGGTGCCGATATCGACGTCATTTGGGAGTTTATCCCTCAAATGACGGGCTGAAACCGGCTCGGACGAGGCGAAAATGAGCGCTTCGGCCATCCGAATGGCTTCAAAAAGTGCCGAATCGGCCGATTTCGAGCTCGTTTGTCCCGAGAATGCGATGATTTTTCCGGTGTTCGGGTCCATCTCAGGCGCTTCTCGACTTCAGATAGAGCGGCGCGAAGGCACCGTCCTGACGAACCTGAAACTGTCCTTCGCGAACGAGTTCGAGCGTCGCGGCGAACGAACTCGCAATCGCGCTCGCCCGTTCCTCGGGCGAGACGACGTAGTCGATCAGGAAGCGGTCGAGTGCTGTCCACTCGGTGAAGTTTCCGATCAGGCGCGTCAGGAGTTCGCGCGCGTCCTTCAAAGACCAGACGCCGCGCTTGGCGATTCGCACATTGGTCACTGCCGCGCGCTGGCGCTTGGAGGCGTAGGCGGTCAGGAGGTCGTAGAGCGAGGCGGTGTAGGTGTTTTCGCGGCGGATCGCGATCGGTTCGGGCATGCCGCGGGCGAAGATTTCGCGGCCGAGATGGTCGCGATTCATCAAGCGATTGCCGGCCTCGCGCATGGCTTCGAGCCGGCGCAGGCGAAATTGCAGCACGGCGGCCAGCTCGTCGCCGCTCTGGCCTTCGTCGGATTCCTTGTGCGGAATCAGGAGCTTGGATTTCAGGAAGGCGAGCCAGGCGGCCATGACGAGATAGTCGGCGGCAAGCTCGATGCGCAGGTGCCGCGCGCGCTCGACGAAGGTCAGATATTGCTCGGCGAGCGCCAGCACCGAAATGCGGGCGAGATCGACCTTCTGGCTGCGGGCAAGGTGCAGCAGGAGATCGAGCGGGCCTTCGAAGCCGTCGACGTCGACGACCAGCGCGGGGTCCGACGCGGCGCGACCGTTCTCGTCCCAGAATTCTTCCAGGGGGAGCGTCGGGGTGACGGCGGGCGTATCCTTGGCCAATCCCAATCCTTCTAGGCCGCGATCAAATCCTCGAACTCGCGGCGCAATGCAATCCTGTCGTCGTCACCGCCATTGGCGATGGCCGCCATGGCGCGTGTCGCGCGCTGCTTCGCCTCTCCCGAAAGAACGGGCGCAGCGGCGGCGACCGGCGCCATTTCGTCCATCACGCCGTTGCAGTGAAGAACGACATCGCAGCCCGCGGCAAGCGATGCGCGGGTGCGGGTGGCGAAATCCCCAGAAAGCGCCTTCATGGAGAGGTCGTCGCTCATCAGGAGGCCGTCGAAGCCGATCTCACCGCGGATGAAGTCGCGAATCGCGCGGGGCGATGTCGTTGCGGGATTGTCGGCGTCGATCGCCGTGTAGACGACATGGGCCGTCATCGCGGCGGGCGCGTCCTTCAATGCCTTGAAGGGCAGGAAATCATGAATGCGCAACTCTTCCAGCGACGCATCGACGACGGGGAGCGCGTGGTGACTGTCGGAGAAGGCGCGGCCGTGGCCGGGAATGTGCTTGATGACGGGCATCACGCTGCCCGCCAGGAGCCCATCTGCCGCCGCCTTTCCGAGAACCGCGACGGCCTTCGGGTCACGCGAATAGGCGCGATCGCCGATGACGTCGTGCGAGCCTTCGATCGGAACGTCGAGGACGGGAAGGCAATCGGCGTTGATGCCGTATTGCATCAAGTCCAGTGCATGGAGGCGCGACATCAGCCAGGAGGCGCGAATGCCCGCCTGCGGGTCGGACGCATGGATGCGGCCAAGGACATCGGCCGGAGGATAGTGACCCGCGAGTGGCGGGCGCAGGCGCTGGACCCGGCCGCCTTCCTGATCGATGAAAACCGCCGCGTCGGGGCGGCCGATACAGTCACGCAGGTCGGCGACGAGATCGCGAATCTGCTCGGGCTCGGACAGATTGCGCGCGAACAGGATGAACGCCCACGGCGCCTCGCCCTGGAAGAAGGCGCGCTCCTGTGGCGTCAGAACGGTGCCCGAGGCACCCAGGATGAGGGCTTTCGAATCGGTCATGTCTCAACCATGGCATGGAGTTTTCGGCCGTCAATCGGCCCTTGAAGCAGAAGGCCGGGCGATCGGCCCGGCCTTGGATGTCTATCGCGAGACGAAGCAGTTTCCGCCGGCACCCTTGAAGCTTTCGCAGAGCCGGACGGCTTCGTCGCGCGTCGCGGCGGGAATGCGCACGCGATAGAAGGTGCCCATGCCGTCGATGTCGGCCCGCACGATGTTGACGCCCTTGCCTTCGAGCACCGAGCCGTAGCGGCGAGCCAGATCCTGATAGGCGCTCTGTGCGCTTTCGGCGGTCGGCTGCGAGGCGATCTGCATCGACCATTCTCCGACGGCCGGCGCTGCGGACGCGCTTTGCGCCACGGGCGCCTGCGTCGCGGGTGCGGCAGCGGCGACCTGGACGGGAGCCGGCTGGGCGGCGGGAGCCGCCGATGCCTGCGGCCGCGAGGGGACCACGCCGACCGTGTCCGGCATGACCGGATCGTCGGCAAGGACTTCGCCCGGCGGCACGATCGTGCCGATCGGCTGCGCATCCTGGACCAGCGGAACGGCCGTCCCCTGCCCGGCTGCGGCAGCGATCGTCGTGGCCTCGAGTTCCGCGCGGGTTGCCGCGGCCGGAACCTCGTCGCGGGGAACGAGCGTGCCATCGGGGCGGACGACCATGGTGCGAACGCGGCGCGGTGCGATCTCGATGCTGTCTTCCTCGATAATGTCCTCGACGCTCCCAAGGCGCTCGTCGTTCTTGACCGAGGCGAGCATGTTCGTCGCGTCCGCTTCGTCGAGCATCGGAATCTCTTCCATGCCGACGAGCGGGAAATCGTTCATCGGTTCGGAGGGCGTGACGGCCGCGCGGACATCCATCGGCTCCTCAGCTGACGTGACGAGTTGCTCCTGTCCGCCGCCGGGCACGCCGGTGGCGCCGGTTGCGCGCTGATAGGCCTGGCTGTTCTGGTTGGGAACCGTCGCGCCGCCGCGATTTTCCGGGCGCACGCGAACCGGCTCGGAGTCGGCGCGGACGACGACGGGCGCGCCGTTGCCGATCGGGCCGCCGACGGCGAAATAGCCAAGACCGCCGATGATCGCGACTGCGGCGACACCGCCGAGAATGAAGTATTTGCGGCGCAGGCCATCCTTGGGTGCAGGCTGCTGGACCTCGAAATCGGCATCCGGATCGTCGTCGAAATCCACATCGCCGAATTCACCCGCGCCGGACTGCGTATTCTGTTCGGGCGTATAGGCGTAGTCGCCGTCAACGAAATAGCCCTGTAGCGGAACCTGTTCTGGGACAGCCGACGTGGCCGGGGTGGGCTGGGCCGTCGGGGTTTCGTCGTCCGTCGCAAGGCTGCCGAACGCCACGTCGAGCTCTGCTTCGAGGTCGTCGGGCGAGAACAGAGGCGTGACTTCCTCCTGCTCCGCGAGTTCGGGGATTTCCAGGTCGTCGACCATCGCTACCGGCTGGTCGTCGACATCGACGGTCTCGATTTCCGGAGCGACCGGCCGATTGGCCCGCGCCATTCCAAAGAGAGGCGTTGCCGGCTGGGGCGCTTCCACCGGCCGCGACGAAGACGATTTATCACCGCCGCCGAATCGGGCCATGGCGGCAGGAGCAAGTGCGGCCAGCATGGCGAGCGGACCGGTCTTTTTCGTCACGACCGGCTCGTTGCTCGCCGATGTGGCATAGGCGGCGACCGGCGTCTCATCGAAGCTGTCCGTCGCCTCCGGCTCGAAGGCGCCTGGAACGTCGTCGTCCTGCCAGCCTTCGGTTTCCAGTTCGCTCAGATCGAACGTATCCGCCTCGGCGCCGTGCAGTTCGGGTTCGTCGAACTCGAGGTCGAGAGCCAGATCGATTTCGTCAGTGGCGAAATCGAGATCGGGTTCGATCGTGGATTGCGCTTCGACCGTGTCAGGCTGCTGCCAATTCGGCGCAGCGTCCGCGGCGGAAAGAGCCGGCGGGGGCTCGTCACCACCCAGAAGCGCGCTCAACTCGTCCTCGAGGCTCAGCGGCTCCGGTTCACTCGCAACGGGCGCAGGTGCCGAAATCTCAGCATGCTGGACAGGCGCGGCGAAAGGCGAAACATGCGCTTGGGACGATGTCGGCTCCGGCTCGATTTCGGCTCCAAGCCAGCTTTCGATATCGTTCAGGACGTCATCGTCATCGACAATCTCGCGCCGCAACTGCGGCTCGAAAGGCGAGGACAGTTCGGACGCTGTCGGGATCGAAACGGATTCGACCGGGCCTTCGGTTCGCAGGTCGAGGGGCGCCCATGCAGGGGCATGTTCCTCGTCGTGTGATAATTCAAGATCCTGGGCGTATTCGGACTGTTCTTCATGGTCGGCAGCGGGGCCGGCCTGCAGGACATCGTCATGCGAAAATGCCGGGGCTTCGTTCGATGCCTCCGGCTCATCGAAGATCGGATGATCGTCCTGCGCCAGCGCGTCGTCGCGCGAGACGTAGCCGGAAGTGTCCACGTCCACCGGCGTCGAGGCGAAGACTTCGTCGGATGGCCAGGAATCCGTGTGGCCAATGATCGGCTCGTCCGCGACGGCAGGCGCGTCGGGGGCGATTTCCAGATCGGGATCGAAATCGAAATCGTCGTCGGAGAAGGCGTCCAGTTCCGGATCGGCCGCCGCGAAGTGCGGTGCGGACGGCTCCGGGAACGGGTCGCGATCGTCGTTCACCTCGTCAAAGGAAATCGGATCGGCAACAAGCTGCTGGGTGCCGCCGAGTTCGACTTCTGGTTCACCGGCCAGGTCGAAATCTGCGAAGGCGCGGTCGAAATCGTCGGCTTCGGGCTCTTCGATCGCTGCCTCTTCCGCGAGTTCGGGAACCGAGGCGAACAGCGCATGGGAGCGCGCGTCGAAGTCCTCCGGAACGTCTTCCTCGGCCTCGAACGACACGATGGGTTCGGCAGCCGCGTCGGCCGCCGACAGGGGCAGATGCGGCCCCTCGTCCGACATGTCGAGCTCGAATGCCATATCGAGATCTTCCAGTGCGGAGGGGTCGACGGGCTCATCAAGCTGCGAGTGGTCGAACTCAGGCTCATCGAAATACGGTTCATCGAATGCGTGCGCCTCGATCGCCGGTTCGGCTTCGGCGGGCTCCGGCTCGTATGCGGGTTCGCGCGACCAGTGATCCGCAACCGTCGTTGCGACCGGAGCCTGATCCGGCTCGTCGAAATCGCCGAGCAGCTCGCGCTCCAGATCGATATCGAAGCTTTCATTGGCTGCGAAGGCCGGCTCCTGCGCGGCGGGGCGCGGCGCGTCGGCCATGCGCATCAGCTCGGCAAAGGGATCATTGTCCAGAAAACCGGACTCGTCGGGGCGCTTGAAAGGATTGTCTGCCATGCTTTTTCCCGCACTCGCACTCGGTCGGACGCCGGCGACGTCTCAATGGATCTTGGCCGCTACCAAGGCAATGTGGGCAAAAGGTGACACTTTCCCTAGAGGCAATCAGCGCATTTCGGAGGGAGCATCCGCCCCGACCAGCGCGAGCCCCGACGAAAGAACGTTGGACACCGCCTGCACCATTCCGAGCCTGGCACGCGTCAATTCTGGGTCGTTAACCTTAATAAAGCGTAAGTCATTGTTGTCCGTACCGCGGTTCCAATGGCCGTGGAGCGCGCTGGCAAGGTCGTAAAGATAGAATGCCAGCCGGTGCGGCTCCTGAGCAAGGGCCGCCGATTCGATCAGGCGTGGATATTCGACGAGCTTGCGGATGAGGGCCAGTTCGCCCTCGTCGGTCAAGCGATGCGCGGCGGCCTTCATCGCGGCCTCGTCGATCCAGTCCGTGCCGAGCTGCTCCTTGGCCTGGCGGAAGACCGAATGGCAGCGCGCCGAGGCGTACTGGACATAGAAGACCGGATTGTCCTTCGATTGTTCGGTGACCTTGGCGAAGTCGAAGTCCAGCGGTTCGGAATTCTTGCGGTAGAGCATCATGAAGCGGATCGCGTCGCGGCCCACCTCGTCGACGACGTCGCGAAGGGTGACGAACTCCCCTGCCCGCTTCGACATGCGCACAGGCTCGCCGTCGCGGAAGAGCTTGACCAACTGGCACAGCAGGACGGTGACTTCCAGCTTGTCGCCGGCGAGCGCCTTGGCGAGCGCTTCCAGCCGCTTGACGTAGCCGCCATGGTCCGCGCCGAGGATGAAGACAAGTTCGTCGAAGCCGCGCTGGTACTTGTCCTTCATGTAGGCGACGTCGGCGGCGAAATAGGTGAACTGGCCGTCCGACTTCATCAGCGGACGGTCGATGTCGTCGCCGACGCCGGTGGATTTGAACAGGGTCTGCTCGCGGTCTTCCCAATCGTCCGGCAACTGTCCCTTCGGCGGCGGCAGCTTGCCCTTGTAGACGTGGCCCTTGAGGGTCAGGTCGTTGATCGCCGACAGGATCGCGCCGCCGTTCGCGCCGTGCAGGCTGCGTTCGGAGAAGAACACGTCGTGGTGGACGTTGAGCGCGGCCAGATCCTCGCGGATCATGGCCATCATGGCGTCGATCGTGCGGTCCTTGACGAGGGCCAGCGCTTCTTCGGACGGCATTTCGAGGAGCTTGTGGCCGAATTCCTTGGCCAGCGCCTGGCCGACCGGCACGAGATAGTCGCCGGGATAGAGACCGGCCGGGATTTCGCCGATGCGCTCGCCGAGCGCCTCGCGATAGCGCACCATCACCGACTGGGCGAGCACGTCGATCTGCGCGCCGGCGTCGTTGATGTAGTATTCCTTGGTGACGTCATGGCCGGCAAATGCGAGCAGATTGGCCAGCGCATCGCCGACGACGGCGCCGCGGCAATGGCCGACATGCATCGGGCCGGTGGGGTTTGCCGAGACGTATTCGACATTGACCTTGCGGCCGGCGCCGAGGCTGGACCGCCCGTAATCGGTGCCCGCGTCCAGGACCTCACCGAGGCGGGCCTGCCAGAAGGTGTCGTTCAGGCGCAAATTGACGAAGCCGGGGCCGGCGACATCGACCGCGGCGACGTCCGGGTCGGCCTTCAGCGCTTCGGCGAGGCGTTCGGCCAGCGCGCGGGGGCTGGTCTTCGCAGGCTTGGCCAGCACCATCGCAGCGTTGGTCGCTAGGTCGCCGTGGCTTGGATCGCGCGGCGGCTCGACGGTCACGCGCGAAAGATCGACCGTGCCCGTCTCCGTCTGCAGGTCGAAGCTCTGCACGATCTTTTCGATCCGTGCGTTGAATTCGGCGAAGATGTTCATCGAAGGCCAATCTCGTCAGATGAATTCCGCAGCGCGAGACCCGCGCGCGATGGCGCGGCCCTAGCCCAAATCGGGGGTGTGGTCAAACAGGCGGCGGTGTTCGCGCAGCGCGTAGGTGTCGGTCATGCCGGCGAGGAAATCGCCGACGTGGCGGGCTCGCGCGGCCTCGTCGAGCAGCGCGCGCGGGTCGCGCCAGTCGTCCGGCAAGGCGGTGTCGTCGGCCATATAGCGATCGAACAGGTCGCGGACGATGGCGTCGGCGGAGGCGCGTACGCGCATCACTTGAGGATGACGATACAAGTGGCCGTAAAGGAAGGATTTCAATTCCGCTTCGGCGCGTCGCATCGGTTCGGAGAAGGTCACGAGCGTTGTGCCCGCGGAATGCACGTCGGAGGCGGATCGGGGTGCGAGGCGTTCGATCCTGGCGCTTGCGGTTGCGATCACATCCTCGACCATCAACGTGATCTGGCGCCGCATCAGTTCGTGGGCGGTGCGGACGGGGTCGAGAGCGGGGTACTGTCTGCGCACGCCGGCGAGGATTCCGGCGCAGAGCGGCACGTCCTCCAGCATATCGAGCGAGATCAGCCCGGCGCGCAGGCCATCGTCGATGTCGTGCGTATCGTAGGCGATGTCGTCGGCAATGGCTGCCGCCTGCGCTTCGAGGCCGGCGTGTCGGTCGAGTTCGAGGTCGTGGCGGCGGTTGTATTCGGTGATGGCGGGCGGGATGTCGCCGGTCAGCGGGCCGTTGTGCTTGACGAGGCCTTCCAGCGTTTCCCACGACAGGTTGAGGCCGTCGAAATCGGCGTAGCGACGCTCGAGTTCAGTGACGATGCGCAGCGACTGCGCATTGTGGTCGAAACCGCCCCAGGGGCGCATCTTCTCGTCGAGCGCGTCCTCACCCGTATGGCCGAAGGGCGTGTGGCCGAAATCGTGGACGAGCGCGACGGCTTCAGCGAGGTCCTCGTCGAGCCGCAGCGCGCGCGCCAATGCCCGCGCGATCTGGGCGACTTCGATCGAATGGGTCAGCCGCGTGCGGAAATGGTCGCCCTCATGGGCGATGAAGACCTGCGTCTTGTGCTTGAGACGGCGAAAGGCGGTGGAGTGGATGATGCGGTCGCGGTCGCGCTGGAACGGGGTGCGCGTCGCGCTTTCGGGCTCCGACACGAGGCGCCCGCGCGTTTGCGCCGGATCGCTCGCATAGGCTGCGCGCGGCCGGTAGCCGAAACCGATCTCGGTCGTGTTCACCTTGCCGTCACCCGTTGCCGCTTCGTTGACTTGTCCCCGCCGGCTTCATACCTATGGTGCGAATGCGAACGCAAGGTGACGCCATGGGCATGGACGCCAAGACCGACATGAAATCCGTCGAAGTGAGCGATGCGGCAATCGCACGCGTGGCTGCGATCCTGCGCGACGAGCCGGGCAAGACGGCGCTGCGCGTCGCGGTCGAAGGCGGGGGCTGCTCGGGCTTTTCCTACACGTTCGATCTCGTCGACGGCCAGAACGACGACGATGTCGTCATCGAACGCGAGGGCGGCAAGGTGCTGATCGACGAGATCTCCCTCGTCTATATGGGCGGATCGGTGATCGATTTCGTGGACGATTTGATGGGCCAGTCCTTCCAGATCCGCAATCCGAACGCCGTTGCTTCCTGCGGGTGCGGCACGAGCTTTGCCATCTGAATGAAGATCGCGACCTGGAACATCAACGGCGTCAAGGCGCGGATCGACAACCTGCTTCACTGGCTGGGTGAAAGCCAGCCAGACATCGCCTGCCTGCAGGAGATCAAGTCGGTCGACGAGAATTTCCCGCGGCTGGAGATCGAAGCGCTCGGCTATCATGTCGAGACGCACGGCCAAAAGGGTTTCAACGGCGTCGCGCTCCTTTCCAAGCTGCGCTTCGACGAGGTCAATCGCGGCCTTGCCGGCGACGATGAGGATGTGCAGGCGCGATTTATCGAGGGCGTGTTTTCGACCGACCGCGGTGCGCTGCGCGTCGTCTCGCTCTACCTGCCGAACGGCAATCCCGTCGGCACCGAGAAATTCCCCTACAAGCTCGGGTGGATGGAACGGCTCGAACGCTGGGCGCAGGCGCGACTGGGGCTCGAGGAGCCGCTGGTTCTGGCCGGCGACTACAATGTCATCCCTGAGCCTTTCGATGCGCGCCATCCGGAAAACTGGCTGGGCGACGCGCTTTTCCAGCCCGAGTCCCGTCAGGCGTTTCGTCGCCTGGAGAATCTGGGCTTCATCGACGCCTTTCGGGCCGTTTCCGATGCGCGGGATGCCTATTCCTTCTGGGACTACCAGGCTGGCGCCTGGCAGAAGAACAATGGCATCCGCATCGATTTTCAGATGCTTTCGCCCGAGGCCGCGGCGCGGCTGCGCTCGTCCGACATCGAAAAGCATGTGCGCGCATGGGAAAAGCCGTCGGACCATGTGCCGGTGGTGATCCATCTCGATATGGACCTGGCCCGCGCCGCGTGACGTGACGCTACGTCATTTTTCGTGCTATGATCGAGACATGTTCGAGACCCTGCTCATTGCAGCGATGACTGTCGGTGCCGCAGCCGAACCGACTGTTTCTACCGGTCCCACATGCCACGCGAACGGGCTGGTTTTCGGCCAAGGCCAGATCGTCTGCCTCGACATTCCCTGCGCCCCGCAACTGGCGCGTTGCGGCATGGTTCTCAACAATTCGGCCTGGATCAAGATTCAGGATGGGTGCGTTGTCAGCAGCCAGGAGCGTCCCGGCCCTGCAATCAAGGGGTTGGCCCCGAATTTCGCAGAGGCGAAACGACACCAAAAGTGATCGTGCAGCCCCCTGCTTTGCAAGTCGCCTCTTGCCCTTCTGCGACCAACATTTGATAGTCGCCGCAATTGTTACCGTTCGGAAGAGTTCGATGAGGCAATCGAATCGCGACGTGACCACTTGGGTGGCCGATCTGCAGACGCCTCCGGGCAAGTCGCTTTCACTGCTGGGCCTGCATAGCAACGCCGGCACGAGCGAAAGCTATCGCGTCTGCCGCGCCGCGCTGCAGACGGCAGTGTTTTCCGAACTGACCATTTCGATCCTCTGTCATCCCGATGGGGTCGTCTTCCCCTGCCCCGACGGGCTCGAAGAGAGCGTCCTCGATGCCCAGTTTCGTGAAAACAGATTATCGGGGATGCCGCTCGACAGCTTGATCGAAAACGCCCTTGTCTTGCTGATCAACGAGCCTTCCGACGAAGCGCGCCGTCAATTGCAGGCCCTTCGCCTGAAGCTGGCGCGTGGGCTTGCGGCAGTCGACGACCGGCTGGGCAGGTTGGGCGAGTGTGGCGGGATCGTATCCCACTAGAGGATAGAATCTGGAGCGGGTAGCGGGAATCGAACCCGCGTATTCAGCTTGGAAGGCTGCTGCTCTACCATTGAGCTATACCCGCCTCACGTGCAGGTTCAACTTTCGATGTGGGCCGGTGGTGGAGGGGGCTGGATTCGAACCAGCGTACGCATAGCGAACGGATTTACAGTCCGTCTCCTTTAACCACTCGGACACCCCTCCGTCAGACCACATCGGAGCCGTGCAACGAGGCTTGGCTTGCAGACCCTGCCTGGACCGAAATCCAAGCCAAATCCGCGATGGGCCTTATGGCGGCAGCGCGAAATGCTGTCAACCGCGGCCGCGCCAATTGTCCAGAAATTCGCAATGACCTTGCGTCGCCCCATGTCCAAGGCCCGTCGCGCTCGCTATAGAGGGCCATGAGCGAGAAGAAGACGCCTCCCGCCGGCACGGCGCGGGACACCCATTACGCAAAGCTGCGCCGCAAGTTTCGCGACGAGAAGGCCGGCGGTCCGGTCTTCCGGCCGCGCGCGCCGATCGAGGCCGGTGCGCAGCCCGAAGACGGCTCCGTGCGGCTTTATGGCATTCACACCGTTCGCGCGGCGCTCGACAATCCGCGGCGCAAGATCACCCGCCTGATGGTGACGCGCAATGCGCTGGCGCGGCTGGAACTCGCCGAACCGCTCGACCTGCCCTACCCGACCGAGATCGTCGAGCCGCGGGAGATCGACAAGCTGGTCGGCTCCGACGCCGTACACCAGGGCGCGCTGCTGGAAGCAATGCCGCTGAAACCGAAGCGGCTCGGCGACCTCAAGGACACGCGCCTGCTTCTGGTGCTGGATCAGGTGACCGACCCGCACAATGTCGGCGCCATCATGCGTTCGGCCGTCGCGTTCTCGGCCGGCGCGCTGATCACCACCGGGCGGCACAGCCCGCAGGAATCGGGCGTGCTGGCGAAATCGGCTTCCGGCGCGCTGGAGCATGTCGACCATATCGAGGTGCGAAACCTCGCCGATGCGCTCGGAGAACTGGCCGAACTCGGATTCCAGACAATCGGGCTTGATTCGGACGGGCCGGCGGTGCTGGAAGAGACTTTCGCCGGGGAACGCATCGCGCTGGTGCTGGGCGCCGAGGGCAAGGGACTGCGCCAGAAGACGCGCGAGACGGTTTCCGCGCTCGCCCGGCTGGACATGCCCGGCGCGATCCGCTCGCTCAACGTGTCGAATGCGGCGGCGATCTCGCTTTATGCGGCGCACCGCCATCTGGGCCAAAAGGGGTAACTTGAGTTTGGCCAGCTTTCGTGCTGGCCTTCCCCGGAAGCGCGAAAGGCGCTGAGGGAAGAAGACACGCATCATGATCAAAACCGACATCGCGCGCCGGGTCTACAACCACACCTGGAAGCTCGATCCCATCATCCGCAGCCTGCTCGACACGGACTTCTACAAGCTCCTGATGCTGCAGATGATCCGGGGCGTCTATCCGGATGTCGATGCGACCTTCACGCTGATCAACCGGACCAAGTCCGTGCGCCTTGCCGACGAGATCGACGAGGGCGAACTGCGCGCGCAGCTCGACCATGCGCGCTCACTGCGCTTTTCCAAGAAGGAGATGATCTGGCTCGGCGGCAACACTTTCTACGGCAAGAGCCAGATCTTCCGGCACGACTTCCTGCGCTGGCTGGCCGACTTCCGGCTGCCGGAATACGAACTGACGCGCAAGGACGGGCAGTTCGAACTGACTTTCCACGGCCGCTGGCACGACACGACGATGTGGGAAATCCCGGCACTCGCGATCATCAACGAGTTGCGCTCGCGCGCTGCGCTGAAATCGATGGGCCGGTTCGCGCTCGACGTGACCTATGCGCGCGCCAAGGCGCGGGTGTGGGGAAAGGTCGAGCGGCTACGCGCCTATCCGGACCTTCGGATCTCCGATTTCGGCACGCGGCGGCGGCACTCGCATCTGTGGCAGCGCTGGTGCGTGGAAGCGTTGAAGGAAGGCATCGGCCCCTCCTTCACCGGCACGTCGAACGTGCTTCTGGCGATGGACACGGACCTCGAGGCGCTCGGCACCAACGCGCATGAACTGCCGATGGTGCTGGCGGCGATGGCGAATTCCGACGCCGAACTGAAGACCGCGCCCTACCGCGTGCTGCAGGACTGGCAGAGCTATTATGGCGGCAATCTGCTGATCGTCCTGCCCGATGCGTTCGGGACGGAATCCTTCCTGCGCGGGGCGCCGGACTGGGTCGGCCAGTGGACCGGTTTTCGTCCCGACAGCGCGCCGGCGATCGAGGGCGGCGAGCGCATCATCCGCTGGTGGGAGGAGCATGGCATCGATCCGAAGGAGCGGCTGATCATCTTTTCGGACGGTCTCGACGTCGACACGATCGAGCGGGCGTATCTGCATTTCAACGGCCGCGTGCGCATGGCCTTCGGCTGGGGCACGAACCTGACCAACGATTTCCATGACTGCGCGCCAGAGCGCAACGAGGCGCTGAAGGCGATCTCGCTGGTCTGCAAGGTGACGTCCGTCAACGGCCGGCCGGCCGTCAAGCTTTCGGACAATCCCGAAAAGGCGACCGGCGACCCGGCTGAAATCGAGCGCTATCTGCGCGTATTCGGTGGAAAGGAACGTGTAAGACAGCCGGTAACCGTATGATAAATCAACGTTGTTGATCAAAATTCGCGCAACCGGCGAAATTGCTCAAATAGCGGCTTGAAATGCGCCGGCCGCGATGCTCACATGCGGGCAAGACGACTTTTCGATTGCCCGCAGCCGCTGCTCGCCGCAGCCCGTTTCGTGAGTAGATACGATAAGCCAGGTCCTCGAAGTTCGCGATTTGCGTACTCACTTCCACACCCAGGACGGTGTGGTCCACGCCGTCAACGGCATCAGCTTCCATCTGGACGAAGGCGAACTGCTCGCGGTGGTCGGCGAAAGCGGCTCGGGCAAGAGCGTGGCGATGATGTCGCTGATGCAACTCCTGCCGATGCCGCCGGCCGAGATCGCATCCGGCCGCGTGAACTTCCAGGGCCAGGACCTCGTCAAGCTCAAGGCTTCGCAGATCCGCCAAGTGCGCGGCTCGCGCATCGGGTTCGTCTTCCAGGACCCGATGACATCGCTCAACCCGGTGTTCACCGTCGGCTACCAGATCATGGAGCCGTTGCGCGAGCATATGGGCCTGTCGAAGAAGCAGGCGCGGCAACGGGCGATCGAGCTTCTGGAATTGGTCGGCATTCCGGCTGCCCGCCAGCGCATCGACGATTATCCGCACCAGTTCTCCGGCGGCATGCGCCAGCGCGTGGTCATCGCCATCGCGCTGGCCTGCGATCCGAAGGTGCTGATCGCGGACGAGCCGACCACGGCGCTCGACGTGACGGTGCAGGCGCAAATTCTTGAGCTGATCAAGGAGCTACGCCAGAAACTCGGCATGGCGATCATCTGGATCACGCACGACCTTGGCGTCGCCGCCGGCATCGCGGATCGGATCGTCGTCATGTATGGCGGGCAGATCGTCGAGCATGCCCATGTCGATGACCTCTTCGACGATCCGCAGCACCCCTATACGCGCGCGCTGCTCGATTCCCTGCCCGGCCGGCACGAGGCGCATGAGAAGTTGCGGTCCATCGCCGGCCAACCGCCGCTCCTACTAAGCCAGCCGGAGTTCTGTCCGTTTTCCGCGCGTTGCAAGCATGTGTTCGACAAGTGTCTGAGGCAAAATCCGCCGCTGATCGCGGTCGATGGGGACCACCGCGCGGCCTGCTGGTGGGACCCTGGAACCGGAGGCCCGCGCGATGTCGCTTGATACCGCGATGGCACGCCCGACGCATCATGTTCCGAGCGACGAGACGCTGGTTTCGATCGACAATCTCAAGGTCCACTTTCCGATCCACAAGGGCATACTGCGGCGCAAGGCCGGCGCGGTACGGGCAGTCGACGGGCTGACATTCGAGATCAAGAAGGGCGAGACGCTGGGGCTAGTCGGTGAATCCGGCTGCGGCAAGTCGACGACCGGGCGGGCGCTGCTGCGGCTCTACCGCGCGAGCGATGGCAGGATCATCTTCGACGGCACCGACATCGCCTCGCTCGAGGGTGACGCACTGCGAAGGCAGCGGCCGCGCATGCAGATGATCTTCCAGGACCCGCAGGCTTCGCTCAACCCGCGCATGACGGTCGGCTCGATCATCGCCGAACCGCTGATCGAGCATGGCGTGATGGATGCCAAGGGACGCAAGGCACGGGTGCGCGAACTGCTGGATGCGGTCGGCCTCAACCCCGATTACGTCAACCGGTATCCGCATGAATTTTCCGGTGGGCAGCGCCAGCGCATCGGCATCGCGCGAGCGCTTGCGCTCGATCCGGAATTCATCGTCTGCGACGAGCCGATCGCGGCGCTGGACGTGTCGATCCAGGCGCAGGTGGTAAACCTGCTCGAGGATTTGCAGGCCAAGCTCGGTCTGACCTATCTGTTCATTAGCCACGACCTTTCCATGGTCAAGCACATCGCCGACCGCGTCGCCGTCATGTATCTCGGCAAGATCGTGGAACTGGCCGATGTAGAGACATTGTTCGCGTCGCCGAAGCACCCCTACACGAAGGCGCTGCTGTCGGCCGTGCCGGTGCCCGATCCGAAGATCGAGGCGAACCGGCGCCGGATCATCCTGACCGGAGACATCCCCGATCCGGCGAACCCGCCGGCCGGATGCCGCTTCTGCACACGCTGCCCGGAGGTCTTCGACCGCTGCCGGGTCGAGGAACCGGCCTGGCGCGAGGTGCAGCCGGGCCGCTTTGCTGCATGTCATCGAGTCGAAGGAGGAGAAGCGTCGAGCGCGACGTAGGAAATTCAGCATGTCGCACCGTGGCGGGTGGGAGCCAAAGCGGATGCGAAAACCGAGCAAAATCAATAATATCGCAAGGGGAAATGCAATGAAGAAACTGACGACGTTCCTGACGGGAACGGCAGCGGCCATTGCCATGACGGCTGGCGCTGCCCAGGCAGAGCGCGGAAGCGACGGCCATCTCAACATTCTCTACTGGCAGGCGGTCTCGATCCTCAACCCGTTCCTTTCGGGCGGCACGAAGGATGTCGAGGGCTCCTCGCTGGTCATCGAGCCGCTGGCGAAGTTCAACGAGGCGGGCGAAATGGTCCCTGCCCTCGTCGACGAGATTCCGACGGTCGACAATGGCGGCGTGTCCGAAGACCTGAAGTCGGTCACATGGGTGCTTTCGGAAGGGCTGATGTGGTCCGACGGCACGCCGGTGACCGCGGAAGACGTCAAGTTCACCGCCGAATATTGCATGGCCGAAGATGGCGGCTGCCAGCAGGTCGCGAACTTTACCGACGTCGAGAGCGTCGAGGCCGTCGACGAGCGCACCGTCAAGGTCAATTTCTCGATCGCCAAGCCCTACCCTTACGGCCCGTTCGTCGGTGCGCAGTCGCCGATCATCCAGAAGGCGCAGTTTGAAAACTGCGTCGGCGCGCGCGCGCCCGAATGCACCGAGGCCAATTTTGGTCCGATCGGCACTGGCCCGTTCGTCGTGACGCGTTTTGCCGCCAACGACGTGATCGAACTTGAAGCCAACCCGAACTACCGCGATGCGGCCAAGCCCGCCTTTGCGACCGTGACGCTGAAGGGCGGCGGCGACGCGGCCTCGGCGGCACGCGCGGTGCTCGAGACCGGCGAGTTCGACTATGCCTGGAATCTGCAGGTCGAGCCGGAAATCCTGGCGCAGATGGAAGCCGCCGGCCGCGGCGAGCTCATCTCCTCCTTCGGCACGTCGGTCGAGCGTATCAACCTCAACATGACCGATCCGAGCCCGGACAAGGGCGCCGACCGTTCGACCGTCGAGGCGGGGCCGCATCCGTTCCTGTCCGATCCGGCCGTGCGCCGCGCTCTGTCGATCTCGCTCGACCGCGAACTGATTGTCGAAGCGGGCTACGGCGAAACGGGGCGTCCGACCTGCAACATCCTGCCGGCACCGGAAGCCTATGCGTCGACGAATGTCGACTGGTGCCTGACGCAGGACATCGAGGAGGCCAACCGCCTGCTCGACGAGGCCGGCTGGATGCCGGGCGGCGACGGCATTCGCGAAAAGGACGGCGTTCGCCTGTCGATCCTCTACTCGACCTCGACCAATTCCGTGCGTCAGGCGACGCAGGCGCTGGTCAAGGACATGTGGCAGCAGATCGGCGTCGAATCCGAACTTCGCAACGTCGACGCGGCCGTGTTCTTCGGCGGCGATCCGGCCAGCCCCGACACGTTCCAGAAGTTCTATGCGGATGTCCTGATGTACACCAACAATTTCGACGGGACCGACCCGGAGAAATACATGGCCGAGTGGCTTTGCGACGACGCTCCGAAGCCGCAGAACGGCTGGCTCGGCGCCAACATTCCCCGCTTCTGCTCGGAGGAATATGACGCGCTGGTCAAGAAGATGGGCGAGACCGCTCCGCTCGAGGAGCGTCAGGCCCTCGCCATCCAGATGAACGACATCCTCACCAATGAGGGTGCGCATCTGCCGCTCGTCCACCGTGGCGACGTTTCCGCGAAGTCGACGACGCTGAACGGCGTCCTGATGAATTCGTGGGACTCGGAACTCTGGAACGCGGCCGACTGGACCCGCGCTGAGTAAACCTTACGAACTGGGCATTCGCATGTGACCCATGCGGATGCCCGTTCGCGGGCATGGGGCAAAGCCGCGCGGCTGACCGCGACGGCCGGAGTTCGGTCATATGTTTCACTACACGCTGAGGCGCCTGATGTTCGCGGTGCCGACATTGTTCGTCATCAGCTTCATCATCTTCGCGCTGCTCGACCTGGCGCCCAATGATCCGACCGGCAATCTGCCGCTGACGATCCCGCCGGAAGTGCGCGAGCAGATCCGCATGTCGCTCGGCCTCGGCGAGCCGTTCCACATCCGCTACCTGAAGTGGCTGCAGCAGTTCTTCATCGCCGAGCCGCTCAACCTGATCGAGCGGATGTTCGGCATCGAGATTGGCAACTCGGAAGATCGCCTGCGCATACGTTCCTGGGCGACGCGCAGCCCCGTCGTTGACCTCATCATTCAACGTATGCCGCAGACGCTCTGGGTCGTCGGCATGTCCTATGTCGTCGGTATCCTGATCGCTTTGCCGGTCGGCATCATCTCCGCCTACCGCCAGTATTCCTGGTTCGACCAGATCGGCACTTTCGTCTCGATGGTGGGCTTCTCGGTTCCGACCTTCTTCACCGGCGTGGTGCTGATCGTCGTCTTCTCGGTCTATCTCGGCTGGTTTCCCTCGATCTACGACACGACGCATCGCGTGACGGACTGGAACAGCTTCTGGATACAGGTGCGCCAGATGGTGCTGCCGGTGATGGTGCTTGCGCTCTACAACGCCGCGCAGCTCAGCCGTTTCGTGCGCGCGTCGATGCTGGACAATCTGAACCAGGACTATGTGCGCACGGCGCGCGCCAAGGGCATGAAGGAAAAGGTCGTCCTTCTCGTCCACGTGCTGCGCAACAGTCTGATCCCGGTCGTCACCGTCATCGCGCTCGGCATTCCGACGATCTTTTCGGGCGCGATCATCACCGAGCAGATCTTCCGGGTGAACGGGCTCGGCCAGCTCCTGATCATCGCGATCCAGGGTGCCGACATTCCGCTCGTTCAGACGCTGACCTTCATCTTCGCCGTGCTGATCATCCTGTGCAATCTGATTGCCGACATCCTTTACGGCATTCTGGACCCGAGGATTCGCTATGACTGATCAGGTCTCGATGGCGCCCGAGAGGGTCATTCCGCCGGCACCGGGCTCGCCCGTCGCCGCCGAACCGCGCAAGCAGCGTACGCTGACGGCCGATGTCTGGCGGCAGTTCCGCCAGCACAAGGGCGGTGTGATCGGCGCGATCGTGTTCCTGACGATCGTCTTTCTCGTGGTGTTCGGCCCGTATATCCACGGCGTCGACCCGTCAGCGCTCAACGTGCGCGAGCGCAATGCGGGCATATCGCTGTCGCATCCGATGGGGACCGACAATCTGGGCCGCGACACCTTCGCGCAGATTTTGGCCGGGGGGCGCACGTCGCTCTCTGTCGGGGTGACGGCGATGATGCTGTCGCTTCTGCTCGGCACGACGATCGGTGTGCTGGCAGGCTATTTCAAGAAGCTCGAAGGCCCGCTGATGCGGCTGACGGACCTTTTCCTCGCGCTTCCGCTGCTCCCGCTGCTGCTCGTCATCATCATGCTCTTCCGCGACACGCTGCGACGCTCATTCGGACCGGAGACGGGCATCTTCATGTTGATCGTCTTCGTCATCGGCATAACGAGCTGGATGCAGACGGCGCGCATCGTGCGCGGTGCGGTGCTGTCGGTGAAGGAACAGGAGTTCGTGCTGGCGGCCAAGAGCATCGGCACGCGCGAGCGGCGGATCATCACGCGCCACATCCTACCCAATGTGCTCTCGCCGATCATGGTGTCGGCGACGCTGGGCATCGCGACCGCGATCATCACGGAATCCGCGCTGAGCTTCCTCGGCCTCGGCTTCCCGTCGGATTATCCGACCTGGGGGCGGCTGCTGTTCGATGGCGTCAATTTCATGCAGATCAACCCGTCGCGCGTCGTCTGGCCGGGACTGGCGATCTCGCTGACGGTGCTTTCGGTGAACTATATCGGCGACGGCATTCGCGACGCACTCGATCCGCGTATCCGCGGGAGATGATCAAATCCGGCGTGGCAGGTAATGCCACGTCACCACCGCGCAGACGGCCATCAGAATGGCAAGAGAGCAGAAGACGCCGCCGAGCCCGAAGAAAATGAGCACGATGGAATAGACCAGCGGCGGCATCAGCTCCGAAAGGTCGAGATAGGTGCGGTAGACCGCCGTCATCTGGGCGCGCTCGTGCGTGCGCACGGCGCGCATGAAGACCACGGAGCCGAGTGCGTCGAGCGCGACGCCGAAGAATGCCGTGACGAGCAGGAAGGCGCCGGCGACCCAGGGCGAGGTTTCCCCCGCGGCCGCTGCAACGGCGAGCCCCGCCGCCATGCCGGCAAATGCCACGGCCATGGTGCGGCGAGCGCCGAAGCGTGCACCAAGCCGGCCCCAGAAGAGAGCGGTGAACAGGAGCGCATTGCCGGCCGAGACGATCAGCCCGCCGGCAAGGCTGCCCTGCCCCGTGACGACCATCAGGAGCGGCGCGTAGACGAAGAAGCTCGTCCAGAAGCACGAACGGCCGAACGCGATGAACCAGGCGAGCCGCAGCCGCGGCTGGGCGACGAAGCGGCCGATATTGGCGAGCGGATTGGCCGGTTTCGTCTTGCCGGGGCGGATGGCGACGTTGTCCGACAAGCGGAAATACCAGAAGAAGCAGAGCAGTACGGCGGCGAAGAGCGCGACGGCGCCATGGGCGGCCCAGAGGCCGAACTGCGCATAAAGCGTGACGCCGAGCGTCGGCCCGCACATCCAGGCGATGGTGGACCAGGCCATGCGCAGGGATTCCGACTGGATGAACTGCGTCTTGCGGATGTGGTCCATGATGTAGAGGTTGAGCGTGATTGACAGCGCCGACGCGCCGATGACGCGCGCGAGCATGCCGCCAAGCTGGCCCGCCAGCGTGCCCGTGACGAGGCAGAGCGAGCCGAGGCCGAGGAGCAGAACGCCGGCCGTGTAGACGCGGCGGCGCGCAAAACGCTGGATCGCCAGCGGCATCAGGATCGTCGCCGACAGTCCCAGAAGCGCGACAAGCGTATAGGTCAGCGAGACGGCCTGCTCGCTGCGCAGGAGATCATAGGCCTGGATGGGGATGACGCTGGCGACGGAGGCGCGGGCGAAGGATTCCAACGTGAACAGGATCGCGAAGGTGCGCGCGCCGGGCGCGCGCGCTGCCGGAAGCCAGATCGGATGACGGACCTGCGCGACCATTCGCTGCCTCCCTGATGGAGGATGAGCTATGCGGCGGCGCAGACCGTCCGGTTATGAGGAAATCGTCATGGCGTGACGCAATTTCGTCTGGACCAAAGACCGGGTTCGAGCCGGCTCAGGCGGCGTCCCATTTCGGCGAGAAATCGAAGTCGCAGATGCGGGCATTCTTGACGCCGAGCGCGGAGATGGCAGTCATCTCGGCATCGGTCAGTGCGAAGTCGAAGATGTCGAAATTCTCGGCAAGCCGCTCCTTTCGCGTCGTGCGCGGTATGGCGACGACGCCGTAATGCTGGACGTGCCAGCGGAGGACGATCTGGCCCGGTGTCTTGCCATGCGCCTTTGCCGCGACCGTGACGGCAGGCTCGGCGAAGAGATCGCCGCCGCGCGCCAGCGGGCAGTAGGAGGTCATCGCCATGCCCGCTTTGCGGCAGGCGGCGTGGACCTTCGACTGGTCGAGATAGGGGTGATTCTCGACCTGGTTGGCGACGAGCGGTGCATCGGAGAAGGAAAGCGCCTCGGCGAGTTGGGCGGTCGGGAAATTGGAGACGCCGATATGGCGTGTAAGCCCGTCGGCGCGGGCTCGGTTCAGCGCTTTGATCGTCTCGGCGAGCGGGACCTTCGGGTTGGGCCAGTGGATGAGGAGGAGGTCGACCTGGTCGAGCTTCAGCCTTTCGAGGCTCTCTTCAGCCGAGCGGCGGAAATCGGCGGGCGCCAGATCGGTCCACCAGACCTTGGTGGTGACGAAGATTTCGTCGCGCGCGAGGCCCGAGCGACGCAGTCCCTCGCCCACATCCGCCTCGTTGCCGTAGCTGGCAGCGGTGTCGAGATGGCGGTAGCCGATGTCGAGCGCGTGGGCGACGAGATCGGCGCAGTCCTCGCCTTTCAATGTCCAGGTGCCGAGACCGAGTGCCGGGATGCGCGCGCCGTTCGCTTCGATTTTGTGCACTTCGTCGTCCATCCTTATGCTTGGCCGTGCCAGTCGATTTCATGCTACCGACTTGTAACACCGAGATTCTTCAATGACCGAACTAGTGCACAGCCCGCCCAAAAACAAATCCCGCATCGAACTGATCGACGCTTCGCGCGGTGGCGCACTGATCGCGATGGCGATCTATCATTTCGCGTGGGACCTCGAATTCTTCGGCTATGCGACGCCGGGCATGACGGCGGTCGGCGGGTGGCGGCTCTTCGCGCGGTCGATCGCCTCGTCCTTCCTGTTCCTCGTCGGGTTCAGCCTGTTGCTCGCGCATGTGCGCGGGGTGCGCTGGCGGCCATTCTGGTGGCGGATGGTGCAGGTGGGCGGGGCGGCGGCGGCGATCACGATCGTCACCTATTTCGCGACGCCGGACGCCTTCATCTTCTTCGGCATCCTTCACCATATCGCACTGGCGAGCCTCGTCGGGCTCGTGTTCCTGCGGCTGCCGGCGGTGGCGCTCGTGCTGATCGCCGTCGGCGCGATCGCGCTGCCGGCGCTGTGGCGCAGCGATATGTTCAACGGCATGGCGCTCGCCTGGACGGGGCTTGCGGCGGTCAATCCGCGCTCCAACGATTTCGTGCCGCTGTTTCCGTGGTTCGGCGCCGTTCTCCTCGGCATGGCGGCGGCGAAGATCGCGCGCGCTTCCGGCTGGACGGAACGGGCGGCGGGCAAGCCCCTGCCCGGCTGGACGCGGCCTCTGCAGTTTGCCGGACAGCACAGCCTTGCCGTCTATCTTCTGCACCAGCCGGTGCTCATCGGCTTGATCTTCCTCGCCTCGCTGGTCGTGCCGCCTCAGGCCGAGGAGCCGCGCGTCGGCTTCCAGCGGGCATGCGAGGCGCAGTGCGTTGACACGCGCGACGGGGCGTTCTGTGAAGCCTATTGCGGTTGCGTCATCGCTGAAATCGATGGCGACGCGCGCGCGGGGGAGATTTACACTGGCGCACCGAGCCAGGACGCGACGGCGTGGCTGTCAGAAATCGCAACGCAGTGCTCGATCGCGACGGATATGGACATGCCGGGAGAAGCCGAATGACGACGATCGATCAGCCGCCAATGCGCTTTCCCTGGCCGCCGGTCATCATCATATCGGCTGCGGCGATCGCGATCATCCTCGGAACGAGCGTGCCGATGCCGTGGCTGCGCGGGCCGTTCGCGGAATTTCTCGCCGGCGTTGGCGCGCTGATCGTCGTCGGCGGCGCGACGCTGGCGATCCTCGCCGTGACGCGGTTTCGCAAGGTCGGCACGCCCGTCGCGCCGACGCATGCGGCGCAGCGGCTGGTGACGGACGGGCCGTTTGCGATCAGCCGCAACCCGATCTATCTGGGCGGCGTGACGATCCTCATCGGGCTCGCGCTGGTCACGCACAATGCGTGGTTCATTCTGGCGGGGTTCGCGGCAGGAATGGCGATCAGCCTTATCGCGATCCGCCCTGAGGAGCGGCATCTCGATCGGCGTTTCGGCAAGGCCTATCGCGATTATGCGAAGCGCGTTCGGCGCTGGTTCTGATCAGGTATTGACGCCGAGCTCGGCGAGGCGCTCGACGCAGGCTTCCTCGGCGCCGTCGAGTTCCGACAGCGTCTCTTCGAGGTCGCGGCGCTTCTGGCGCAAATCCTCGCGCTTCTCCTCGATGCGCTTGATCATCAATTTCAGTTGGCCAACCTCGCCGGGCGGCTCGCGGTACATCTGGATGATTTCGCGGATCTCGTTGATGGAGAAGCCGAGGCGCTTGCCGCGCATGATCTGCTTGATGAGATGGCGGTCGGCGGGGCGGAAGAGGCGCGTGCGGCCGCGCCGCACCGGGAGCACCAGCCCCTCATCCTCGTAGAACCGCAAGGTGCGGGTCGATACGCCGAACTCCCGCGTGAGTTCGGTGATCGTATAGAATTCCCGCATTCGCCCATCCGATCAAGCACTTGAAACCTGTGCGAGATTGCCACGGCATTTACGTAAAAGTCAATTGCGCCCGCTCATCGACAAGGCGCGCATTCGGCAGCATCGGCCTGGGCGAGACGGCTAGAGTAGCCCGAACCACCACGTTGCAAGCCCGAGGAAGGCGAAGAAGCCGACGACGTCGGTGATGGTGGTGACGAACACGGCCGAGGCGACGGCCGGATCGGCACCGACCTTGTCGAGCAGCAGCGGCACGAGAATGCCCGCAACGGCGGCGGTGAAGAGGTTGATCAGCATCGCGGTCGCGATGACGAGGCCGATGTCGTTCGAAAACCAGAATGCGGCGATGCCGCCGACCAGCACGGCGAACAAAAGGCCGTTGATGAGGCCGACGCCCATTTCGCGGCGGATGATGCGGCCGGCATTGTAGATGTCGAGGTCGCGCGTCGCGAGCGCGCGCACGGTGACGGTCATGGTCTGCGAGGCGGCATTGCCGCCCATGCCGGCGACGATCGGCATCAGGATGGCGAGCGCGACGATTTCCTGGATGGTGGCGTCGAAGAGGCCGATGACCGAGGCGGCGAGGAAGGCCATGACGAGGTTGATCAGGAGCCAGGGCACGCGCGAGCGCGAGGTGGTGCGCACGGAATCGGAGAGTTCCTCGTCGCCGACGCCGCCCATGCGCAACAGATCTTCCTCGGCCTCTTCCTGGATGACGTCGACGACGTCGTCGATGGTCAGGACGCCGACGAGGCGTTCGTTCTCGTCGACGACGGCAGCGGAGAGAAGATCGTACTGCTCGAATTCCTGCGCTGCCTCTTCCTGATCCATCGTCGCGGGGATCGCGTGACGCGTCTCGTGCATCACGTCCTCGATCCGGACCGTGCGCTGGGAGCGCAGGATGCGGTCGAGGTCGACGGCGCCCATCAGCCGGAAGGTGGGGTCGACGACGAAGATCTGCGGAAACGAATCCGGAAGATTCTTGTCCTCGCGCAGATAGTCGATCGTCTGGCCGACCGTCCAGAACGGCGGCACGGCGACGAACTCGGTCTGCATGCGCCGGCCGGCGGTCTCTTCCGGATAGTCGAGCGAGCGGCGCAGCCTGATCCGCTCGGTGAATGGAAGCTGCTCGAGAATCTCGTCCTGATCCTCGCGGTCGAGATCCTCCAGAATGTAGACCGCGTCGTCCGAATCGAGTTCTTGGACGGCCTGCGCGATCTGCGCGTTGGGCAGATGCTCGACGATGTCGAGGCGGATCGCCTCGTCGACCTCGGTCAGGGCGGCAAAGTCGAACTCGTCGCCCATGAGGACGACGAGGCTGCGGCGTGCCTCGGCCGGCAGCGCTTCGAGAAGATCGCCGATTTCGGACTGGTGGAGAACCGAGACTTCGCTTTTCAGCGTGTCCGCGTCCTGGCCTTCGATCGCGTCGGTGATGCGCGCAATGAAGTCCTGCCGGATCGCGCCATCTTCATTGTAGATTTCGGCCCGCACCTCTTCGCCGCCGCCGGTTTCGTTGTCGTTGGCAGTCATCGGCGCCTCCATGGGTGTTCGAATGGAGTTTGAGGATGTCGGGCGAAGCGGATGGGTAGGCCGGTTCTCGGACCGAATGGTTGGGTAGGACGAAGGCGGCAAAGCCGCAAGCCCTCGCCGACAAAAACGCCGGCGAGCGGGTGAAGGTTGCAGCGCTTCGGCTTTGGTCTCGTCAGACGGTGAGGTAGCGGCGCACGTCGGGATCGTCCAGATCGTGCGCCTCGCCGGAATGGACGATCCGGCCGCGATCCATGATGTGGATGTCGTCGGCAAGTTCGCGGCAGAAATCGAGATATTGCTCGACCAGAAGCACGGCGATGCCGGCCGACTCCCGCAGGAAGCGGATCGCGCGACCGATATCCTTGATGATCGAGGGCTGGATGCCCTCGGTCGGCTCGTCCAGCACGAGGAGCTTGGGGCGCAGGACCAAGGCGCGGCCGATAGCGAGTTGCTGCTGCTGGCCGCCGGACAGATCGCCGCCGCGCCGGCCCAGCATGTCTTTCAAAACCGGGAAAAGCTCGAAGACGTGATCGGGAATGTGACGCTCGGACCGCTTCAGCGGCGCGAAGCCCGTCTCGAGGTTTTCGCGGACGGTCAGAAGCGGGAAGATTTCACGGCCCTGCGGTACGAAGGCGATGCCCGACCGGGCGCGCTCTGACGGCGCGCTCCGGTCGAGCACCTTCCCCTCGAAAGAGATCTGGCCGGTGGAGAGACGGTGGTGGCCGACGATGGCGCGCAGCAGGCTGGTCTTGCCGACGCCATTGCGGCCGAGGACGCAGGTGATGCGGGCGGGCTGCGCAGTGAGCGAGACGCCGCGCAGCGCCTGGGCGGCGCCATAGTGGAGGGTGGCGTTGGTGACGGTCAGCATGATTTCGGTCCGGTTGATGCTCTACGTTGCCCCCCTCTGTCCTGCCGGACATCTCCCCCGCAGGTGGGGAGATCATTCTCGTCGCCGACGCTGCGTGATCTCCCTCCTTGCGGGGGATATGCCCGGCAGGGCAGAGGGGGGCGTGACCGAGTATAACGCTGAACGATCATCCCCCTCACCTTCCCAGATAGACTTCGACGACACGCGGGTCGGCGCTGACGTGGTCGAGGGAGCCTTCCGACAGGACCGAGCCTTCGTGCAGGCAGGTGACCTTGACGCCGAGTTCGCGGACGAAGTGCATATCGTGCTCGACGACGATGACGGAATGGGTCTTGGAGATGTCGCGCAGGAGACGCGCGGTTTCCTCGGTTTCGGCGTCGGTCATGCCGGCGACCGGCTCGTCGACGAGGAGAAGCTTCGGGTCCTGCGCCAACAGCATGCCGATCTCGAGCCATTGCTTTTGGCCATGGGAGAGATTGGCGGCGAGGTCGTTGCGGCGGGCGGAGAGGCGCACGGTTTCGAGGATGTCGTCGAGCTTGCGCTTCGCCTCGGCCGTCTCGCGCCAGAACAGGGTCGGGAAGATCGAGCGCGGGCCTTTGAGCGCCAGGAGCAGATTGTCCTCGACCGAATGGCTTTCGAAGACGGTAGGCTTCTGGAACTTGCGGCCGATGCCCATGATGGCGATGTCGGCTTCGTCGTGGCGTGTCAGGTCGATCTCGCCGTCGAAATAGACGTCGCCGCTGTCGGGGCGCGTCTTGCCGGTGATGATGTCCATCATCGTCGTCTTGCCGGCGCCGTTCGGGCCGATGATGGCGCGCATTTCGCCTTTGTCGAGCACGAGGGAGAGGTTGTTGATTGCCCGGAAGCCGTCGAAGGAGACGGAGACGCCGTCGAGATAGAGGATCGTGTTGGTCTTCGACATGGCGGTTACTCGGCCGGTTGCGGGCTGGCATCGGCCGCCGGCGGACGGCGGACGGGAGGCTTTTCGGGGCGCACGTTGGGGAGATCAGGTGGTGTTTCCGCCGCGCGGGCGGCCTTCAACTCGCGGCGATTGTCGATATAGCCGCCGATCGTGCCGACGATGCCCTTGGGCAGAAAGAGCGTGACCGCAACGAAGAGGCCGCCGAGCGCGAAGAGCCAGAGGTCGGGATAGGCGGCGGTGAACCATGTCTTGGCGTAGTTGACGAGGATCGCACCGATGATCGGTCCGACCAGCGTGCCTCGCCCGCCGACGGCCGCCCACACGACGATCTCGATCGAGTTTGCCGGGGCGAATTCGCCCGGATTGATGATGCCGACCTGCGGCACGTAGAGCGCGCCGGCGATGCCGGCGATGATGGCGGAGACGACGAAGGCGAAGAGCTTCACATATTCCGGGCGGTAGCCAATGAAGCGCGTGCGGCTTTCGGCATCGCGGACTGCGACCATGATCTTGCCAAGCTTGGAACGGGTGATCGCGCTGCAGATGATGAAGGACAGCGCGAGGGCAATAGCCGTCGCGGCGAACAGCGCGGCGCGCGTGCCGGGCGCCTGGATCGAATAGCCGACGATCTCGCGAAAATCGGTCAGGCCGTTGTTGCCGCCGAAGCCCATGTCGTTGCGGAAGAAGGCGAGCATCAGCGCATAGGTCATGGCCTGCGTGATGATCGACAGATAGACGCCGGTGACGCGGCTGCGGAAGGCGAACCAGCCGAAGACGAAGGCCAGCAGGCCGGGCACGACCATGACCATCAGCATGGCGAACCAGAACTGGTCGAAGCCCCACCAGTACCAGGGCAGTTCCGACCAGTTCAGGAAGACCATGAAGTCTGGAAGCTCAGCGTTGCCGTAGACCCCGCGCGAACCAATCTGGCGCATCAGGTACATGCCCATCGCATAGCCGCCGAGCGCGAAGAAAGCGCCATGGCCGAGCGAGAGGATGCCGACATAGCCCCAGACGAGATCGAGCGCGAGCGCCAGCATGGCGTAGGTCAGGTACTTGCCCATCAACGCGACCATGTAGTTCGGGACGCGCAGCGGATGGCCGACGGGAAGGAGGAGGTTCGACGCCGGAACGAGGATGGCGGCCAACAGGAGCAGACCGACGACCCAGTAGAGCTTCGCGCCGAGTGCGCGGTAGAAGAATTGGGTGATCATGCTTCCACCGCCCTTCCTTTTTGCGCGAAGAGGCCGCGCGGGCGCTTCTGGATGAACAGGATGATGAAGACGAGGAGCAGGATCTTCGCCAGCACCGCGCCGGCATAGGGCTCGAGGAACTTGTTGAGGACGCCGAGCGTCAGCGCGCCGACGAGCGTGCCCCAGAGATTTCCGACGCCGCCGAAGACCACGACCATGAAGCTGTCGATGATGTAGCCCTGCCCCAGATTGGGCGAGACGTTGTCGATCTGCGACAGCGCGACGCCCGCCAGACCGGCGATGCCGGAGCCGAGGCCGAAGGTCATCGCGTCGACCCAGGGCGTTCGGATGCCCATGGACGAGGCCATGCGACGGTTTTGCGTCACCGCGCGCATCTGGAGGCCGAGCGCGGTGCGCTTGAGGACCAGCAGCAGTGCGGCGAACACGATGAGCGCGAAGATGACGATGAAAAAGCGGTTCCAGGTGATGGCGATGCCGTAGAAATCGAACGAGCCCGACATCCAGCCGGGATTTCCGACCTCGCGGTTCGACGCGCCGAAGATCGTGCGGACCGATTGCTGGATGATCAGCGACAGGCCCCACGTGGCGAGCAGCGTTTCCAGCGGACGGCCATAGAGAAACCGGATGACGCCGCGCTCGATGGCGACGCCGATCAGGCCGGTGACGAGGAAAGCGGCCGGAAGGGCGAAGGCGAGCGACCAGTCAAAGAGGTCCGGAAAGGATGCGCGGATGAAATTCTGGACGAGGAAGGTCGTGTAGGCGCCGAGCATGACCATCTCGCCATGCGCCATGTTGATGACGCCCATGACGCCAAAGGTGATGGCAAGACCGATGGCGGCGAGAAGCAGCACGGCGCCGAGCGAGATGCCGTACCAGACGTTCTGGCCGACATCGAGCAGTGCGAGGCGGCTCTGGATGTCCGCGATGCCGCGTTCGATGGTGGGCGTCACGTCGGCATCGGCGCTGGAAAGCGCCGCCTGCAGGATGCCGAGCGCCTGTCGGTCGCCGCGCGCTGCGATCGTGTCGACGGCTTCGGCGAAGGCGACGGGCTCGGCATCGGAACGCAGGATCGCGACGGCGCGGGCTTCGGCCATGACTTGCAGAACGGCGGGGTTTTGTTCCTCCGCGATGGCCTCGTCGAGAAGTTCGACATTGTCGGGATCGCCGGCCTGGAACATGGCGCGCGCGGCCGTCAGGCGGGTGTTGGCGTCCGGGCTCATGAGGGTGAGTTGGCCGATGGCGGTTCGGACGGCGCGGCGCAGCGAATTGTTGACGCGGATGCGTTCGACGGAGGCCTTGGCGACTTCGCCGACGGGGTCGCCGGTTATCGCGTCGGTGGCTTCGACGGGGTCGCCGCGGCTGGAGAGCGTGACGATCTGGCCGGTGGGCTCGACGACGTTGAGGTCGCCGGCGGCGAGCGCTTCGAGGAGCGGGACGGCGCGGGGGTCGGCGGTTGCGGCGATGGCGGAGACGGTTTGAGCGCGGTCGGCAAAGTTGCCTTCGGGGAGCTGGCGGGCGAGGTCTTCGAGGGATTGGGCGTGGGCGGGGAGTGCGGTGAGGGTGAGAAGGATGGCCAGGAACCAACGCAGAAACTGAACGCTCAGTGCTTTGGCGCGCCCCCCTCTGGCCTGCCGGCCATCTCCCCCGCAAGGGGGGAGATCACGCGCGTCGACGCGTGCAATCAACCGCTTTCCGTGACAAAAGAGGAGATCACGAGCGTCGAGGCTGGCGATTGGCTGATCTCCCCCCTTGCGGGGGAGATGGCCGGTAGGCCAGAGGGGGGCAACGTAGGGCATCAGCGAAACCGGTGATCTGCTTGGGAGTTGAGAGGCCGCACTCGTCGGCCTCTCGATGATGCGAAAAGATCAGTTCGCCGCAGCCTGCGCACCGCCGCAGGTTTCGGTCTCGGTGTTGAAGTTTCCGCAGTTGACCGGGTCGGTCCAGTCGGCTTCGAGCACCGCCGACTCGGGAAGGAAGTCGGACCAGGCGTCGCCGGGGACGAGGTCTTCGGTTTCCCAGACGACGTCGAACTGGCCGTCGTCCTGGATTTCGCCGATCAGCACCGGTTTGGTGACGTGGTGGTTGGGCAGCATTACCGCGGTGCCACCGGTCAGATTCGGAACCTCGACGCCGACGATGGCGTCGATGACAGCGTCGGCTTCGGTGGAGCCGGCCTTTTCGACGGCGGCGACCCACATGTTGAAGCCGATATAGTGGGCTTCCATCGGGTCGTTGGTGACGCGTTCCTCATCGCCGATGAAGGCGTGCCAGGTCTCGATGAACTCGGCGTTCTCCGGCGTGTCGACAGACATGAAGTAGTTCCAGGCGGCCAGATGGCCGACGAGCGGGGCGGTGTCGAGACCGGCGAGTTCCTCTTCGCCGACCGAGAAGGCGACGACCGGGATGTCCTCGGCAGCGACGCCCTGATTGCCGAGTTCGCGATAGAACGGAACGTTCGCGTCGCCATTGATCGTCGACACGACAGCGGTTTTCTTGCCCGAGGAGCCGAACGCCTTGATGTCGGACACGATCGTCTGCCAGTCGGAATGACCGAACGGCGTGTAGTTGATCATGATGTCCTCCGCGGCCACGCCCTTGTCCTTGAGATAGGCCTCGAGGATCTTGTTGGTGGTCTGCGGGTAGACATAGTCGGTGCCGGCGAGCACCCAGCGCTCGACGCCCTCGTCGTTCATCAGGTAGTCGACGGCGGGGATTGCCTGCTGGTTCGGCGAGGCGCCGGTATAGAAGACGTTGCGCTGGCTTTCCTCGCCCTCATACTGGACGGGGTAGAACAGGAGGCCGTTCAGTTCCTCGAAGACCGGCAGGACGGACTTGCGGCAGACCGAGGTCCAGCAGCCGAAGACGGCGTCGACGCCGTTGACCTCATACATCTCGCGCGCCTTTTCCGCGGCGAGCGGCCAGTCGGACGCGATATCGATGACGACCGGCTCGAGCTGGCGGCCAAGCAGACCGCCCTTCTTGTTCTGCTCCTCGATGAGCATCAGCATGACGTCCTTCAAGGTCGTCTCCGAAATCGCCATTGTGCCCGACAGCGAATGGAGGACGCCGACCTTGATCGGGCCGTCCTGCGCGGCGGCAGCCGACATCAGAAGACCGCTGGCGACGGCCGCGGCTAGCGTTTGACGAATTCCCCTCATGATTGCCTCCAGTGGCATTCTTGTTTGCACCGCAATATCGGTTGCAACCGGCATGCCAAGCTTCGGCCATGATGAAGATGGCTGAATTCTTCTCAACGTTTTCATGCGCTTACGGCATTTTTCTGCGCCGGTATTGGCGGAGCCGATATCGGCGTGCAGCGCGTGTTGAGGATTATCTGCGCATTGATCTCGCTATCGTGATTAATTGTTGTGCGCTTGCGAGGTGGCGAATTTTCTGCACAAAAAAAGGGCGATATCGACATGCGATATCGCCCGAGTCCGCGGGGGATGATGGGATCAGATCGTGCCCGACGACATTTCCTTGGCGATGTGGTCGGCCTGGCGGATGGCGAGCGCGACGATGGTCAGGGTCGGATTTTCAGCCGCGCCGGTGGTGAACTGGCTGCCGTCGGAGACGAACAGGTTCGCGATGTCGTGCGTCTGGCCCCACTGGTTGACGACGCCGTCCTCCGGCTTCTCGCTCATCCGGTTCGTGCCCAGATTGTGGGTTGAGGGATAGGGCGGCGTCGGGAAGGTGCGCGTCGCGCCGACCGCATCGTAGAGCGCCATGCCCTGTTGGTAGGCGTGGTTGCGCATTGCGGTGTCGTTGGGGTGGTCGGTAAAGGCGACGTCCGGAACCGGCATGCCATACTTGTCCTTCAACTCGGCATGGAGCGAAATCCGGTTGGTCTCCTGCGGCATGTCCTCGCCGACGATCCACATGCCGGCCATGTGGTCGTATTTGTCGAGCGCCGAGGTGAAGGAGCGTCCCCAGCCGCCAGGATTGAGGAAGGCTGCCATGAAGGGCAGGCCGAGCGCGAGTGTTTCGAGCTCGTAGCCGCCGACGAAGCCGCGCGAGGGATCGTGCCTGGCCTCGTCGCGGATGATGCCGGCCATCGTCGTGCCGCGGTAGAAGTGGACCGGCTGGTCGAAGACGGCGTAGACCGAGCCCGTCGTGTGGCGCATGTAGTTGCGGCCGACCTGACCGGACGAGTTGGCGAGGCCGTCCGGATATTTCGAGGAGGCTGAGTTGAGGAGCAGGCGCGGGCTTTCGATCGAATTGCCGGCGACGGCGACGATGCGGGCTTTCTGTTCCTTCAGATTGCCGTCCTTGTCGGCATAGACGACGCCGGTCACCTTGCCGCTGTCGTCATGCTCGATCTTGACGACGTGGCTGTCGGGGCGCACTTCCAGCTTGCCGGTCGCCTCGCCCTTGGGGATTTCGGTGTAGAGCGTCGACCATTTCGCGCCCCACTTGCAGCCCTGGAAGCAGAAGCCGGTCTGCTGGCAGCCCATGCGGTCATCACGGAAGTCGGAATTGATGGCCATGTTGCCGGTGTGGCACTCCGTGTAGCCGAGCTTGTCGGCGCCGGCTTTCAGGATCTTGAAGTTGTTGTTGCCCGGCAGTCCCTCGATTCCGTGGGTGCGGGTCACGCCCATCTTGTCTTCCGCCTTCCCATAGTAGGGCTCGAGATCGGCGAGCGTGATCGGCCAGTCGAGAAGGTTGGCGCCTTCGACGGCGCCGTAATTGGTCAGCGTCTTGAATTCGTGTTCCTGGAAACGCAGCGAGGCGCCGGCCCAGTGGGTGGTCGTGCCGCCAACGGCCTTGACGATCCAGGCCGGCAGGTTGGGAAAGTCCTTCGAGACGCGCCAGTCGCCCGACGTGGTGCGGTTGTCGAGCCAGGCGAGCTGGCCGAAACTGTCCCATTCGTCGTTGATGAAATCCTCATATTCGATGCGCGGCCCGGCTTCGAGCACGACCACGTCGACGCCCTTCTGGGCGAGTTCGTTGGCCAGCGTTCCGCCGCCGGCGCCCGAACCGATGATGACGACGACCGTGTCGTCGGTAAGTGCATAAGGAGCAGGCATGATATCCTCCCGGAAACCTGTCTATGGCTGAATGGTCGGGTCGAGGCGGTCAGAGCCACTCGATGTCGTCGAAGCCGCGGGTCATGTAGCCGCCTTGGGAGTACGATTCGCCTTCGTAGCCGAACAGCGGCCAGAGCTCTTTCTGGTTGTACAGCCCGACGACCATGCCGCCGCGCACCGCCTGGAAAAACGGGGTGGTCTCGATGGTCTGCAGGAGCTTGACGCGGTCTTCCTCCCAACCGACGCCACGATAGCCGCCCTCGCCCGCGCGCTGGTCGAGATCGGCGATGCCGGCTTCGATCAGATCCTTGTGGGCTGCATCGCTGCCGGCCTTGGTGTCGTGGTCCTTCATCGCGATGGCGTAGAAGCGTTCGGCGACGTGATCGTGCGGATAGACGTCGCGGGCCATCTGGATGAGCGTCGCCATCGTGTCCGGTTTCAAGGCCGTGGGCTCCATGCCCCATGCCTGCTGCGGGCTGATGACGGCGCTGCCCGTCACGACGAGGACGAGAGCGGCGGCGCCGCCCTTCAGCAATGCCCGCCGCGAAAGAGCGGGCTCTCTTTGATAGACTGTAACCATGGTTTCCTCCCTGGCTTGCTGGTCGCGCCGATGGCGCGATTGACTGGCTTGGGCCCCGCCTCCCCGCGCGGCCCCTCAGATCATTTGAAACGTCCGTGTCGTTGCAGCACCTCGATCTTGTATCCGTCGGGATCGGCGACGAAGAAGAACCGGGCGATGAGCTGGCCCTCGTTCTTGAACTCGACGATGTCGCGCGGGGCGAGATCATTGGCCTTGAAGCGGGCATGCTCGGCGTCGAGATCGTCGACGCAAAAGGCGATGTGGCCGTAGCCGTCGCCGAGATCGTAGGGATCGGTCCGGCCCTTGTTGACAGTCAGTTCCACCTCGAAATCGGCATCCGCATTGCGCAGATAGACCAGCGTGAACGTCTCGAAATCGAGCCGGTCGGCAATGTCGAGCCCGAAGGCCGTCCTGTAGAAATCGATCGACCGCTGTTCCTCAAGAACCCGGATCATCGAATGGATTGCTTTCGCCAAATCGGCCTCCGCGTCGTTGCTTCGATTAGGATTATGGTCCGTCCGGGCGACCTGTGGTGGCAGCGGGCTACTACGGATGAAGCGGACGAAGATGCGCCGTGCTAAAGTACGACTTGCTCTCGCGCCGACCTTCCCGGAGACTTCGAAAATCGCAGGGCGGCGCGATCGCCACGGTGTCATTGGACGTACAAGAAAAACGATGTCGCGGAGGAAATGTCATGTGCAGGGTGTTTGCCGGACAAGATCCGGAAGGCTACCGGCCGGTCAACCGGTCGGTGCGAATTGGCGGTCATTCGACCAGCATCCAACTGGAGGCGACGTTCTGGCTGCTGCTCGACGAAATTGCGCAGTCGCAGGGGCTGTCGACGCCGAAATTCCTGTCGAAGCTCTATGACGAGGCGATCGAGATCAACGGCGAGATTCCGAATTTCGCCTCGATGCTGCGCACGACCTGCGCGCTCTATCTGCGCGGCCACCGGCCGCAGGATGGCGAACTGGAAGCGTTGCGGCACGAGGCGGCATAATTTTCGTGTAGCAGCCGGCTACCACCACTGTTGATCGGCCGGGTCTGATCTTCCTTCCGCAAGGTAATTCTGGGAGGAAGCCATGAACAAGACTAGTCTGCTCGCAGCAGCAGCACTGATGACGGCGAGCGCATCGACGCTCGCCTTTGCACAGACGCAGGATTCGAATCTCGAGCGTCTGAGCAATTTCCAGACGACGGGAACGAGCCAGTTCGAGGTCATCGAGCAGGGCGGCGAGAAGGCCGAGGCGATCCGCCGAATTCTCGAAAAGGTGCGGGTGCCGAGCGGCTTCAAGATCGACCTCTACGCGATCGTGCCGGATGCGCGGCACATGGCAGTCGGCCCGCAGGGCATCGTCACCTTCGTGGGCACGCGCAAGACCAAGGTCTGGGCCGTGACCGACCGCGACAAGGACCGGGTGGCCGACGAGGTCAAGGACTTCGCACCCTCGCTTGCCATGGCGATCCCGAACGGGCCGTGCTTCTCGCCCGAGGGGGTTCTCTACATCGCCGAGCAGAACCGTGTTCTGTCCTACCCCGCCGCCGAATTCTTCTACGAAAGCCCCGACGTCGCCGCCTTCAAGGTGATGGAGACGCTGGTGCCGGAGGCGGAGGTTTCCTACAACCACACCGCGCGCGTCTGTCGCGTCGGGCCGGACGGCAAGCTCTACATCTCGCTTGGGCAGCCCTTCAACGTGCCGCCGCCCGAGAAGAAGGAGCTCTACGAGCGGGAAGGGATCGGCGGGATCATCCGTGTCGGCCAGGACGGCAAGGGCCGCGAGGTCTACACGCACGGTGTGCGCAATTCGGTCGGACATGACTTCAACCCGGCCAATGGCGAACTGTGGTTCACCGACAACCAGGTCGACGGCATGGGCGACGACATTCCGCCTGGCGAACTCAACCGGCAGACAGCGGCCGGCGAGCATTTCGGCTTCCCCTGGTTTGGCGGGGGGTCGATCCGCACCAACGAATACAAGAGCGAGGAGCCGCCGGCGGGCGTGATCGCACCCGCGGTCGAGATGGACGCCCATGCGGCCGATCTCGGCATGACGTTCTATTCGGGGAACCAGTTTCCGCAGAAATATCGCGGCGGGATATTCTCGGCGCAGCACGGTTCCTGGAACCGCACCACGCCCGTCGGCGCGCGGGTGATGTTCACCGCCGTCAACGAAGACGGCAGCGCAGGCGAGACGGAAGTGTTCGCGGAAGGCTGGCTCGACGAGAACGGCGAATATCTCGGACGTCCCGTCGACGTGGCGCAATTGCGCGACGGTTCGATCCTCGTCTCCGACGATCTCGTCGGCGCGATCTACCGCATCTCCCACAGCAACTGACCACCGTCCGAGAGGCCTCCCGGAACAGATCCGGGAGGCCGGTCGGCGCATTTTGGAGCAAACATGAACAAAGCTTTGTTGCTGGCCGGCATGCTCGGCCTTTGGACATCAGGTGCATTGGCGGACGACCCTGCCGAAGGCCGCAAGGTCGCGGCGCGATGCCAGGCATGTCACGGCATCGACGGCATCGCCAAACTGCCGATCGCCCCCAATCTGGCCGGCGAGAGCGCAGGCTATCTCGAAACGCAGTTGAAGGCGTTCAAGGACGGCAAGCGCGAGAACGCGATGATGACGGTCGTCGTCAAGGATCTGACCGCCGAACAGATCGCCGATGTCGCGGCCTGGTACGAATCGATCGAAGTCACGGTCAAGCTGCCCGAATAGGCCTCAAGGCTGGTCGAGCATGTCCTTGACCACCGTGGCGAGCTGCTTAAGCGAGAAGGGCTTGGGCAGGAAGCCGAACTTCGCTTCCGGCGGCAGGTTCCGGGCGAACGCGTCCTCGGCATAGCCCGACACGAAGACGAACTTGATGTCGGGCTGGATCTTCAGGAGTTCACCGAGCAGCGTCGGCCCGTCCATTTCGGGCATCACGACGTCCGAGACGACGATGTCGACCTTGCCGGCCAACTCATGGAAGGTTTCGAGCGCTTCGACGCCCGACGAGGCTTCGTGGACGGTATAGCCGCGTGACGACAGGGCGCGGACGCCGCCCATGCGCACCGCGTCCTCGTCCTCGACCAGAAGCACCGTCGCGGTGCCGGAGAGGTCCTTGGCCGCGCCGTCCGTCTTTGCAGCGGGAATTTCGGCAGGAGCTTCGCTTGCCGCCGCATCCAGTGCTGCCGCGACATGGCGAGGCAGGAAGATGCGGAAGACGGTCCCCGTGCCCTCCTCGGAGTCGCAGAAGATGTAACCGCCGGTCTGCTTGATGATGCCGTAGACCATGGAAAGGCCGAGGCCAGTGCCCTTGCCGACTTCCTTCGTGGTGAAGAATGGCTCGAAGATTTTCGAGATCACTTCGGGCGGAATGCCGGTTCCCGAATCCTCGACCTCGAGCATGACGTAATCGGCCGGGGCCAGTTCTCGGTAGCCGAAGGCGCCGCAATCCGCGGCAACGACATTGCGGGTTCGGACGGCCAGCATGCCCCCCTCGGGCATCGCGTCGCGCGCGTTGACCGCCAGATTGACGACGACCTGCTCGAACTGGCCGATATCGGCCTTGACGGGCCAAAGGTCGCGTCCGTGCTCGACGGAGAGCTGGATGTCCTTGCCGACGAGGCGAACGAGGAGCATCCGCAGGTCGGCGAGGACGTCGGTAAGGTTCAGCACTTCGGGACGCAGCGTCTGCTTGCGCGAGAAAGCGAGAAGCTGGCGCACGAGCGAGGCCGCGCGGTTGGCATTCTGCTTGATGTTCATGATGTCGGCGAAGGACGGGTCCGACGGGCGGTGACTGGTCAAGAGGAGGTCCGACGCCATGATGATGGCGGTCAGGACGTTGTTGAAGTCGTGCGCGATGCCGCCGGCGAGCTGGCCCACGGCCTGCATCTTCTGGCTTTGCGCCATCTGGCCTTCGAGCGCCTTCTGCTCGGTCGTTTCCACCGCATACACGATCGCCGCTTCCTCGGCGCCATCCTCCCCGCCGCCGTCGGCGACGGCGTTGATGTAGAAGCGCAGATAGCGCTCCTCATTGCCGGGCAGGACGGTGTCGATCGGCGCGATGTCGGCTTGGCCGTGTTTCGCAGCTTCCAGCGCTGAACGGAAGGCATCGTGGTTGCGCGGATGGATGACGCGCTCCAGCGGAGCGCGGCCATCGATCGCATCGCGGTCCACGACGCTGGAGAAGAGCGACAGGAACGGCGCATTGGTGCGCAGGATGCGCCCCTCGCCGTCGATGCCGGCAATCGCCATCGGCGTCGAATTGAAGAAGCGGGTGAAGCGGATTTCGGACGCGCGCAGCTCGGCCGACGAATCGGTGCCTTCGGCCCGGTTGAGGACGATGGTGCGACTGGTCGCGGCGATGCCTTCGCGCGAACTCGCCACACGGTGCATGATGCGCACCGGTATCGCGGCGCCCGAAATGGCCATCAGGTCGAGATCGACGACCGCGTCCCGGGTCGATCCGGGCTCTGCCTTCACCGACGACAAGAGCGCCATTCCGTCACCGGCGACGATCTGGGACAGGCGGACCGAGCCGGGCACGAAGTTGGCCAGATCGATCCCGAGCCAGTCTGCGAGCGTGGCGTTGAGATAGGTCAGGCGGCCCGAGGTGTCGGATGCGAAGAAGCCGGCGGGGGCGTGGTCGAGGTGGTCGATGGCTTTTTGCAGGTCGAGGAAGAAGCGTTCCTGTTCGGCGCGTTCTTCGGAGATGTCGATAAGCGTCCAGAGGGCGGCTGGCTGGCGCATGTCGAGAATACGGAAGGTGCGAGCCGAGGCGCGATACCACCGCGCACCACCCTCGCCGCCGGCACGCAGCGGGCGTGGCAGCCGAAATTCGCCATCGGCGTTGCGACCGTCGCGGATCGCGGCCGCGAGCTTGTAGATCACCTGCGCGGCTTCGGGACTGTCGGCCAGAAGCGCCTCGATCGTCCGGGTCTCCTCCGGCGACGTGGCGCCGGTCAGGTCTGCATAGGCGCGGTTGGCGTAGAGAATGCGGCCCTTTGCATCGGTGACGACCATGCCCTGCGCCGAGCTGTCGACGAGCGCGCGCGACAGACCGTCCGAAGGCGAACGCCCGGCGACGTGGACGAAACCGATCGCGGCCGCAAACAGGAAGCCGACGCCGATCATCGCCAGAACGCCGAGCAGTCCAAGCAACGTGTTCGCGCTCAGAAGATCGTTGAAAACGATCAGAACGACGGCGCAGATGACGAGCGCGATGATGAAACCGATCAGCCGCGACAGCGTCGACATACGGGCATTCTGGTCGACGATCGGCGCCGGATTGAGCTCGCCGCCACTCTTTTGCGCCATGAAGGCGGTCCCCCAACCGATCGGATCATTCGAGATGACACCGGCATACATCATCGCAACGCGAAGCTGCAAGGACGGCACCGGCGGCGGGGAAAGCTTCGTTCCAGTCTCGACGCAACCGGTTGACGCCTGACGCGTTGCGGAGTTTAGCGTCTACTTATTTACGAGCGGAGACAGACATGCCGACATGGTTTGAGGATATTGCGGGCCCCGGATATGCGGGGGCCGTCATGTGGACGCTGGTCGCACTCGTGGCGCTGGGCGTCATCATGCTGATCGTGAAGATCGTCCGGAGGGTTTCGGGCGGGACGTTCTCATCCTCCGGCAGCTACCGGTCGCGGCTTGCCGTGATGGATGCCGCCGAAGTCGACACCCAGCGCCGGCTCGTGCTGGTGCGCCGCGACGAAGTCGAGCATTTGATCATGATCGGCGGGCCGACCGATATCGTCATCGAGCAGAACATCACCGGACCGGGACGCAGTGTTCCGCAGTCCGCGACAGTGTCGCCCGCTCCAGAGCGCCACCCGGAGCCGGTACGCGCCGAACCGCAGGTGGCCGCGCAGCCGGCCGTCGATCATCGTGAGCCCTCTGCCGCGCCGGCCCGTCGTCCGGTCGAGGCACCGGTCGTCGAAAGGCGCCAGCCGGTTGCACCGGTGCCCTCGCCCGCCCCAGCCCCGTATGCACCGGTCGCGCCCGCAGCCGCGCCGCGCGTCGAACCGCGCCAGGAACCGGCAATTGCCGAACGCGTCGCCGCGAGCGAGCCGACCGTCGACGAGGCGATGGTTTCGGAGTTCGAACGGGATTTCAAGTCAAGCGAGGCGCCGCAACGTCGTGAACCCTCGATCGAGGACGAGATGGATCGCCTGCTCAATGAAGCGCCGCGGGAGCGGCGCTGACCGCTACTCGTCGCGGTAGACCTTCTCGCGGCGCTCGTGGCGTTCCTGCGCCTCGATGGAGAGGGTCGCGATGGGACGGGCGTCCAGGCGCTTGAGGGCGATCGGCTCGCCGGTCTCCTCGCAATAGCCATAGGTGCCTTCGTCGATGCGCTGCAGCGCGGCGTCGATCTTGGAGATCAGCTTGCGCTGCCGGTCGCGGGCGCGAAGCTCGATGGCCCGATCGGTTTCGGACGACGCGCGATCGGCCAGGTCGGGGTGGTTGGCGTTTTCGCGCTGGAGGATGTCCAGCGTCTCGCGCGCCTCGCGCAGAATGTCGTTCTTCCAAGAAACAAGCTTGGTCCGGAAGTATGATTTCTGCCGCTCATTCATGAACGGCTCATCTTCGGATGGCATATAGTCAGACTCGATAGCCTTGCTCATCAGACTCACCCCACAGAAGCAATCCGGCGCCTATATATTCGGGCGACTTGGCCCATACAAGCACTAAGAATTGCCATCTCACGCATTTGTCAGCCTTTCGCGAGACAGCAACGGGCGGGACTAACGCTTGTGCAGGAGGCGCCGGGAAGCTAGGCCTAGGCGGAAAGGCGACTGGGGGACCCGATGCCGCGACTTTATCTCCTGCGCCATGCCAAGGCGCGATGGGCCGAGCCCGGACAGCGCGATTTCGACCGCTCGCTCGATCCATCCGGCGTCGCCGACGCGAGGCGGCTCGGCGCTTATCTGCAGGAGAACGAGAGCAGGCCGGAGCGCATCGCCGCCTCTTCGTCGACCCGTACGCGCGAGACGGTCGCCGCTCTCGGCGACCTCTTCGCGAAGGGCGACGTCGCCTATCTGGACAGCCTCTACGAGGCGACTGCCGTGCAGGCGCTCGACATTGTCCGCAAGCAGGCCGGCGACGGCGACCTGATGATCGTCGGACACAACCCGGTGATGGAAGATCTGGCGACCGCGCTGGTCGGCAGCGATGCGGCCGCGCTGAAATCCGGTTTTCCGACCTGCGGCCTTGCAGTCATCTTGTTCGACGTCGCGCTTTCCGCCGCCGAGCCGGGAACGGGCACGCTCGAACTCTTCTGGACGCCCGCCGGCGTGAAATAGGCCCCGCCCCTGTTGCGGAGGCCCCTGCGCACCTATCTCGTCTCCAGACAGGCAGCCCCGGGAATTCGCATTTGGCATCGCAGACAAATCTGGGCGACGAAGCCCGTCTCGCACTCGAAACCTTTGCCGGCCGGACCGCCGGGCTTCTTTCGCCGTCGCTGCGGCTGGGCGTGACGGGGCTTTCGCGTGCCGGCAAGACGGTCTTCATCACCTCGCTCGTCCACAACATGCTGCATGGTGGGCGGCTGCCGATGTTCGACGCGATGAAATCCGGCCGGATCGCGAAGAGCTATCTGGAACACCAGCCGGACGACGCCGTGCCGCGCTTCCAGTACGAGGATCATGTCGCGGCGCTGGTCGGCGAGCGCATCTGGCCCGATTCGACCCGCGCAATCTCGGAACTGCGGCTGACGATCGACTATGAATCCGCTTCCGGCTGGGGCCGGATGTTCTCGCCCGGCCGGCTGTCGCTCGACATCGTCGACTATCCCGGTGAATGGCTGCTCGACCTGCCGCTCCTGTCGAAAAGCTACGAGGACTTTTCGCGCGATGCGGTGTCGCTCGCCGAACTGCCGGTGCGCGCGGGCCTTTCGCGCGAATGGCGTGAGCTGGCCGCGACGGTCGACCCTGCCGCCGAGGCAGACGAGATGACAGCGCGGCGGCTGGCAGAGGCGTTCACGCGCTACCTCAAGGCCGGCAAGGACGATCGCAGTGCACTTTCAACTTTGCCACCGGGCCGTTTCCTGATGCCGGGCGACCTCGAAGGCTCGCCGGCGCTGACCTTCTCGCCCCTGCCCGCGCTTGGCGACGCAAGGCCCGCTCCCGGTTCGCTGCACGCGATGATGGCGCGGCGCTACGAGGCATATAAGGCGCATGTCGTGCGGCCGTTCTTCCGCGACCACGTTGCCAAGCTCGACCGGCAGATCGTGCTGATCGACGCGCTGCAGGCGCTGAATGCCGGGCCTGCGGCCGTCGCCGACCTCGAACGTGCGCTGACGGAAATCCTTTCCTGTTTTCGCCCCGGCGCCCGCAACATCCTGACCGATCTCTTCCTGCGCCGGATCGACCGCATCCTGATCGCCGCGACCAAGGCCGACCATCTCCATCACGAAAGCCATGACCGGCTCGAGGCGATCGTGCGGCGGCTGGCCGACCGGGCGATCTCGCGGGCGAGCGCGAGCGGGGCCGAAATCGAGGTGCTGGCGATGGCGGCCGTGCGGGCGACGCGCGAGGGCACGGTGCGCGAGAATGGCGATACGCTGCCCGTCATCATCGGAACGCCGCTTCAAGGCGAAACGATCGGCCGCGACACGTTCGACGGCGCAACTGAAACGGCGATATTTCCCGGCGACTTGCCGCGCGATCCGAAGGTTGCGCTGGAGGAAAGCGGCAGTCGCGCGCCGATCCGCTTCGTGCGGTTTCGGCCGCCGAAACTCGAGCGTACGAGCGAAGGCGTGACGCTGTCGCTGCCGCATATCCGGCTCGACCGCGCGTTCCAGTTCCTGCTTGGAGACCGTCTGGCATGAGCCGCGAGCGCGAACCCCAGTCCTTTGCCGTGCCGGGTGAAAAGCCTGCCATGACCGCTGCGCCGCAGCGCGAGCCGCGCGCGCTTTCCGGACGCGATCTCGAGCGCATCGAGGAAGCGGAAATCGACGTCTTCGACGGGGTCGACACCGAGGCCCCGCCGCCGGCCCTGCCGAGACGCCGGCGCGGTTTGCGGCTCGGCCGCATCTTCGCGGGCGCATTCGGGCTGCTCGTCAGCTTCGCCATCGGTTTGTGGGCCGAGCGTGTCATCATCGAGCTCTTCGCGCGATCCGAAGCGCTCGGGTTCGTCGGCATCGGGCTTGCCGCGATCGCGGCTCTGGCGCTCGTCGCGATCCTCATCCGAGAGGGCTTGGCGCTGGCGCGGCTGCAATCGGTGACGCGTCTGCGCACCGAATGCGAGCGCGTGCTGCGCGACGGGCGGCTTGCCGAGGCGCGGAGTTTCGTCGACAGGCTGAAGGCGCACCTTGCCGCACGACCCGAGACCGCAGCCGGGCGCGCGCATCTCGACGCGCTACGCGACGACGTGATGGACGGGCCGGACCTCGTGCGTCTCGCCGAAACCGAGCTCGTCGCGCCGCTCGACGCCGAGGCGAAGCGCCTGATCCTCGACGCGGCCAAGCGCGTCAGCGTGGTGACGGCGGTCAGTCCGCGCGCGCTCGTGGACGTTGCCTATATCCTGTTCGAATCAGGCCGCTTGATCCGTCGGCTCGCCGAACTCTACGGCGCACGGCCTGGCACGTTCGGCTATTTCAGACTGGTGCGAAACGTTCTGGCCCATCTGGCGGTCACCGGCGTCATGGCCGTCGGCGACGAGTTCGTTCACCAGGTCGTCGGCCAAGGGCTTGCCGCGCGGCTTTCGGCCAAGCTTGGCGAAGGCGTCGTCAATGGCGTCATGACCGTACGCGTCGGCCTTGCGGCCATGGAAGTGGTGCGGCCCCTGCCCTTCCACGCGGTCAAGCGGCCGGGCGTCGCCGACTTCATCGCTAGCCTTGCGTCTTTTGCGACACGGCGCGGACGTGAAACATCGCCGCCGCAACAATAGGCTTGCGCACGCCGCGAAGCTGACTCATTGTCGGGCGCATTGCTGCTTCGCCGTCCAAATCATTAACCATTCGCGGCCAAGCTTCGCCGAGCCACGCCACGTTTACAGGTGCCCGTTCGATGACCGCCCTACGCCTCGCCTCTTCTGTCCTGGCGGCCACGGCCGCAACCGTGATCGGTCTTGCCGCGCCTGCAACGGCGTCGGAAAAGGACCGGAAGTTCTTTTCCTCCGTGGAAGGCTCGTGGTCGGGTCCGGGCGAAATCGTCGCCGGCAAGTACAAGGGCACCAAGTTCGTCTGCAATTTCACCGGCGCGACGCCGGGCGAAAAGGTCGGCATGTCGCTGGACGGCGGCTGCCGCGTCGGCCTTTTCACGCAGAAGATGCAGGCTAGCGTCGAGCATCAGGGCCGCTCCGGCTATCGCGGCTCGTTCATGGACGGGTCTGACGGCACGGGCCTCGACGTGGTGGGCGGCAAGGTCGATGGCCGCAAGGTCACGCTGACGCTCAACCGCAACCAGCTCAACGGCGCGATGCTGGCGCGCCTGCCCGACGACAACACCATGACCGTGACCGTCTCCGTGCTCGTCGACGAGCAGATGGTGCCGGTCATCGGCATGAACCTGAAACGCGTCGACAGGGGCGCAGTCGGCTCGGTCGCCAATCGCTGACATGCCGGATCGGCGCTGCTGACAGCTTGACAAAATCACGAAGGACCGGGCCTCATCGCCCGGTCCTTTCGCTTTTCAGGAGGCCGTCATGGCCGTCGAGGCTGCCCACGGTGTCGATCTCGTTCCGATCGTCGCGCTTCTCGGCGCCGGCGTCCTGGCGGTGCCGCTCTTCAAGCGGTTCGGCCTTGATTCCGTGCTCGGATATCTGGCCGCCGGTATCGTCATCGGGCCGTTCGGCATCGGCCTCTTCTCCGATCCGCAGTCGATCATCCACGTCGCCGAACTCGGTGTCGTCATGTTCCTCTTCGTGATCGGGCTCGAAATGCAGCCGTCGCGCCTCTGGGGATTGCGGCGCCAGATTCTCGGGCTCGGCGTACTCCAGGTGGCTATTTGCGGGGCGCTTCTGACGGGCGCCGGCATCGCCTTCGGATTTTCGCCACTGGTCGCATTCGTCGCCGGCATGGGGTTCGTGTTGACCTCGACGGCGATCGTCTTCCAAATTTTGAACGAACAGGGCGAGTTGTCGACACCCAAGGGGCAGCGCATCGTCTCGATCCTGCTGCTGGAGGACATCGCCATCGTGCCACTGCTGGCGCTGGTCGCGTTCCTGGCGCCGGGCGGGGAGGATGGCGATGCCGGCTCGCGTGGCGTCACGATCGCCATCGCGCTGGGAGCGATCGCCGCGCTGGTGCTCGTCGGGCGCTATCTCCTCAATCCGCTTTTCCGCATTCTGGCGCAGGCGGAGGCGCGGGAGGTGATGACGGCGGCGGCGCTGCTCGTCGTGCTCGGCTCCGCCCTCTTGATGCAGATGAGCGGGTTGTCGATGGCGATGGGGGCATTCCTCGCCGGCGTGCTCCTCTCCGAAAGCACGTTCCGGCATCAACTCGAAGCCGACATCGAGCCGTTTCGCGGCATCCTGCTCGGGCTGTTCTTTCTCGGCGTCGGGATGGCGCTCGACCTGACGGTGATCGGGCAGAATGCAGCGCTCGTGGCAGGGCTCGTCGTGGTCTACATGGTCCTCAAGGGGTTTGGCATCTATGCCATCGCACGACTGCTGCGCACGCCGCATGGCGAAGCGCTGGAGCGCGCCGGGCTGATGGCGCAGGGCGGCGAGTTTGCCTTCGTGCTTTTCGCGACCGCCGCTTCGGTCGGCGTCATCGACCAGTCCCTCAACGCCATCTTCACGGCGAACGTCATCCTGTCGATGATCCTGACGCCGTTCGTCATCATGGCGCTGCGGCGGTTTATGCCGACACCGACCTTGTCCACCGATGGCGTCGACGTCGCTGACGGCCTTGAAGGCAGTGTTCTCGTGATCGGATTCGGGCGCTTCGGCCAGATTGCGAGCCAGCCACTTCTCCTGCGCGGCATCGACGTCTCGATCATCGACAATGACGTCGAGATGATCCAGGCGGCCAGCGATTTCGGGTTCAAGGTCTATTTTGGCGACGGGACGCGGCTCGACATCCTGCATGCGGCAGGCATCGGCCGGGTCGAGGCGGTGATGATCTGCGTCGACAAGCCCGAGGCGGCGCTTCGCATCGCCGAACTCATCAAGGGAGAATATCCGCTGCTGCCGGTCCTCGCCCGCGCCTTCGATCGCGGTTCGGCGATTTCGCTGATCAATACGGGCGTCGAGTATCAAATCCGCGAGACACTGGAATCGGCCCTGCAGTTCGGCGCGCAGTCATTGCGCACCGTCGGGCTCGATGAGGATGAAGTTGCCGAGGTGATGCAGGAAGTGCGTGTCCGCGACGCCGCCCGTCTCGATCTGCAGGTCGCCGGCGGCATCTATGCAGGCAACGATCTGCTGCGCGGCAATGTCCCCACACCGACGCCGCTGGCGACGCCGCGCCGGGCGGGTCAGGCGCTGAGCGAGGAAACCGCCGCAATTATCGTCAGTGAAAAGGAAAAGGTCGGCTCACCCTAAGGTGCCACTCGCCACCAGTCCGCCGGCAGATCAAGCCGGACGATTCCGCCGGTGTCGAGCGACGTGAGCGCGTGCGAAAGCGGCTGTCCGTCCATCGCGAGTGCCGGCGCGATTTCGAGCAGCGGCACGAGGACGAAAGCGCGCTCGGCGATTCGCGGGTGCGGGATCGTCAAGCCATCTTCGTGGATTGCGAGATCGCCGTAGATCAGGACGTCGAGATCGATGGCGCGCGGTCCCCACCGTTCGGTGCGAACCCGTTTCAGCACAAGCTCGGCATCGAGGCAGGCAGCGAGCAGGTGACGCGGCGACAGGGTCGTCTCGACCTCGGCAACCGCATTCAGGAAATCCGGCTGGTCGACGAGGCCCCAGGGCGGCGTGCGATAGAGCGAGGAGACGCGGATGACCGCGATTTCATCGGAGGCATCGAGCATGGCGAGCGCGGTGGCCATCGCCGTCTGCGGATCGCCCAGATTGCCGCCCAGGCCGAGATAGGCCCGCACCTTATTGCGGCCAGACAATATTGACCTCAACGTAATCGAGAACGCCGGGAACGGGCGCACTCGGCTTGCGGACCGTGATCGAGGCCTTCGTCACCTGCGGGAAACGCGCGCTGAGCGCCTTGGCGACATCGACGGCGAGCTTCTCGATCAGGAACCGGCGGGCACCGGTGACGACGCGCTCGATCTCGACGAAGGCCGCACCGTAGTCGACCGTCCCCTCGATGGAATCACTGTCGAGCGAGCCTTCGGGCACGATCGTGAGTTCCGCATCGATATAGAAGCGCTGGCCGAGGGTTTCCTCTTCGACGAAGACGCCGTGGCGGGCGAAGAACGCGCAGTTCTTCAGTCGGATCGTGTACATGGTCGAAGGTAACTCCGGTCAGGCGTGCCGTGCCAGTATGGCGTCGGCGACCTTTAGCGCGTCGGCGTTGATCGCGACATCATGAACACGAAAAACAGCGGCGCCGGCAAGCCGCAATGCGACGCTCGTTGCCGCTGTACCGACGCCGCGATCTGCGGGTTCGCGACCGGTGACCTCGCCGAGGAAACGCTTGCGCGACGTGCCGACCAGCCAAGGGCTGCCAAGTTCATTCAACTCGGAAAAACGCGCGATCAAGCTGATGTTTTCGTTTGCGTCCTTCGCAAACCCAAAGCCGGGATCAAGGACGATGGCATCGCGCCCGACGCCGGCTTCTTCGGCGATTTCCAGCGAACGGCGGAGAAAATGAAACTGGTCGTCGACAGGGTCGGGAAGCTTCTGGCGGTCGCGTCCGGTGTGCATGATGATGAGGCCGGCGCCGGTTTGTGCGGCGATATCCGCCACGGCGCGCTCGCGCTGGAGGCCCCAGACGTCGTTGACGATGTGCGCGCCCGCATCGATCGCGAGACGTGCCGTCGCGGCGCGATAGGTGTCGATTGACAGGACGATATCGCCCCGCTCCGACAGCGCTTCGATGACCGGTAGAACGCGGTCCTGTTCTTCGGACGCCGAAACGGGCTCGGCGCCGGGACGGGTCGATTCACCGCCAATGTCGATGATGGCCGCGCCGGCCGCGACCATTTCGTCGGCCTGCCGCAATGCGCGCTCGAGCGTATCGAACCGGCCGCCGTCGGAAAACGAATCCGGCGTGACGTTCAGTATACCCATGATCAGCGCGCGCGGGCCGAGCGTCAGCGTGCGGCCATGGGCGAGTGGCCAGTTGCGTTCGGCGAAGGGATCGGTCGACATGGCTTCGCTATGGAACGACCCGGTGTCCGAGATCAACGGATTTCGCGTCTTGCGCAGCAATTGTTCAGCTTTGGGTGTGATCGTGGTGCCGATCCCGCAAGCGTGGTTGCGCCTTTGGCGCATGCGCCGCATGAATAGGCCAAGGAGACGACAATGAAGCACATGCTGGCGGGCGCCATCGCCATTCTCGCGACGACCCTTGCCGCCGATGCAGCTTCGGTGTCGCGCTCTTACAGCTATTTTTCGATCGGCGGCCAGACGCTGAGCGAGATCGAGACCGAGTTGCAGCGGCGCGGCCCCATCCTCGGCTCGACCGGCAATCGGCACCCCGGCGCCACGCGCATGGAGTTCAAGACGCGCATCGGGTACCAGGAAAGCGGCCGCCGGTGCAGCGTGAGCGAGGCGGACGTTCAGATTTCGGCCGAAGTGCATCTGCCCCGTTGGCGCAATCGCAGCGGTGCGCAACTCGACACGGCACTGATGTGGGACACGCTTTCCGCCGACATCAAGCGTCACGAGGAAGGGCATATCGTGATCGCCCGCACCTTCGCGCAGCGCATGGAGCAGTCGCTGCTGGGCGTGCGCAATGCCGCTTCCTGCGAAGAGGCTGCGGCCACGGCCGAGGGCATCAGCAAACGCTTGCTGGCCGAGCACGACGCCGAACAGGCGCGCTACGACAATGTGGAAAGCATCAATTTCGAAAGCCGCATGCTGCGTCTTCTGGAATATCGTCTCCAGAGGATCGAGGACGCGCGCTGAGCGACCTGGCGGCCTGCTGTCAGCCCTGACGTTCAGGGATGTGGACGGTGAGGCCGTCCAGCGCGTCGGCCACGCGGATCTGGCAGGACAGGCGCGAGGTCGGACGCACATCATAGGCAAAATCGAGCATGTCCTCCTCCATCGCCTGGGGCTCGCCGACGGCCGGCGACCATTCCTCGTCGACATAGACATGACATGTCGCGCAGGCGCAGGCACCGCCGCATTCGGCCTCGATGCCCGGGACGCCCGCCTTGATGGCGTTTTCCATGACGGTGGAGCCGTTTTCAGCCTCGACGTCGAAGCGCGTGCCGTCAAAGGCGACAAAGGTAAGCTTGGTCATTGAAAAACCTGTCGGAAGATGGCGCGTCCGTCGAGCGGCGCGGGTCGCGGCGATGACATAATGGCTGGGAACCGGGTGTCAACCCGGGGAGCGAACGCGCCCCCTCACCTGTGCGCCAAGCGTGGTGGCGACGTGCCCCAGTCGATCGAGGGCTGCCGCATCGAGCAGAGGGGCCTCCAGCGCCGCCGCACATTCGGCCACGGTTGCGATTCCGAGCGATCGGGCGGTGCCCTTGAGTGAATGGGCTATTGCCATCCGCTTCTGCGGCCCGGCGGTTGCCAGTTCGCGCATTGCGGCGTCGAGTTGCAGGAGGAACATCTCGAGGAGTTCACCTGCAAGGCGCGCATCGCCCATGGTCTGGCGGTCGAGATGGCTCTCGTCGATCAGGTTCGTCCGCGAATCTCTCAACTGTGTCATTCCGGGATCGTGCGCGTGGCGAATGGACGGTCCGTTAACGCGGCCGGTCGCATTCGCCCGAGCCCGCCAAGGAATCTTTCATCTGCGTTGAGGGGCATTAACCTTATGTTTAAAGTTTTACACATGGCGGGAATTGCGAGTTCCCATCCCGGCCTTGTCCCGATACGATACGAAATGGGCGAATTGGGCCTCAACTGGCGGGTGGTTTCAAGCCGAATACGGTGACCCGCTGCGATCGTATAGGGTAGAGCGGCATGGCGATGAAACCGGCGACAAACAAGGAACTCGACACCGATATCGAGAAGGAGCTCGAAGACGCTCTCGACATCGAACTCGTCATGGATGACGAGGACGCGGAATCCGCGCAGGACGAGAGCCTCGATATCGCTGCGTCGATGGAAGATTTCGAGGCGCAGATTTCGCAAGCCGCCGAAGAATTGGCGCTGGAAAACCGCGAAACCGAGACGGCGGATACCGTACCCGCTGAGGCGGTCGCCGCCGCTGCCGCCGCCCCGGTCGTCGCCAAAGCCGCAAATGACGGCCCGACGCGGATCGCCGATCTCCAGCCCGTCGAAGCGCAGGCCTCCGCTCGCCCCTCCGCTTTCGCCGCCGCCAATGACGACCGCCAGAAGGACTACAAGTCCTTCGTCCAGAGCATTTCGAAACCGGTGCCGAGCACCGTCTATTGGGTCGTCGCGCTTCTCTCGGTCGTCTGGGCGGCCTCGGGCCTCCTCGTCGGCCACCTCCTTTTCTCGCCGCAGATCTGGCAGATCGGCTCACTCGCCGAACTGATCGCGGCACCCTATGCGCTCGGTCTGGCGCTCGGCATCATCGTCCCGATCATTCTCTTCTGGGGCTTCGCGGTGATGATCCGCCGCGCGCAGGAAATGCGCTATGCCGCGCAATCCATGACGGAAGTCGCCTTCCGCCTCGCCGAGCCCGAGCACATCGCGACCGACCGCGTCATGATGGTCGGCCAGGCTGTTCGTCGCGAAGTGCAGGCGATGGGCGAAGGCATCGAGCGCACGCTGGCACGCGCGGTCGAACTGGAGACGCTCGTCCATACCGAGGTGAACGAACTCGAACGCGCCTATTCCGAGAATGAAACCCGCATCCGCGCGCTGGTCGACGGCCTCGGCAGCGAGCGCGAAGCGGTCGTCAGCCACGCCGAGCGGGTCCGCGCATCCATTGCCGGGGCGCATGAGACGCTGAAGGACGAACTTTCGGCGGCAAGCGACGTCATCCGCAAGAATATCGTCGATGTCTCCGGGCAGCTTTCCGGCACGATCGCGGACAGCGGTGCGTCGCTGATCGAGCGGATGAACCAGAGCGGTTCTTCGCTGAGCGAGGCTCTCGATCTTCGCGTCGACACCATCTCCGACCGCATCTCGACCTCCGGCGACGCGATGGCGAACCTGCTCGATACGCGCATCGCCTCGCTGACCGACGCGACCGACCAGGCCACCCGCTCGCTCTCGCAGATGCTCGACGACCGCACGACGGGCATGATATCGCTGCTCGGCAGCTCTGCGCGCTCGCTCTCCGACGAATTCGACACGCGTCTTCGCGACATCGAGCGGACGCTCGAGGAGCGCGGCCAGTCGCTGCTTTCGCAGTTCGAAACGCGCGCACATGCGCTCGACACGGGTACGGAAAAGCTCAACGCCGCGCTCGAGGCGCGTGCCAAGCAGATCAACGACACGCTGATCGACCGCACCAAGGAAATCGCGCAGACGTTCACTGACGGCAAGCAGCAGGTCAACGTACTGCTCGACGAGACCAAGGCGCGGATCGGCGCGGACTTTACCGATCTCGTCGCCTCGACCTCCGCCATGCTCGAGACGCGCACGGCCGATTTCTCGGTCAAGCTCGGCGAAAGCCGCAACCTCATCAGCGCCGCGCTCGACGACGATCTCGAGCGCCTTGCCGAGACGCGGCAGGCGATGGACGATGCGATCACCAGCCATGTCGAACGGATGGCCGAAGGCCGCTCGCTCCTGACCAGCGCGCTCAACGACGACATCGTGCGCCTTGCCGATACGCAGCGCGAGATGGACGGAGCCATCGAGCGGCAGATTTCGGGCCTGATGGAAGGCCGCGAGCGACTTGCAATCGCGCTCAAGGATGACATGGACCTGCTCGACGCGACGCGTCGCGGGCTCGACGATGCGGTTTCGCAGCATGTGCGCACGATCGCCGAGCGCGAATCCGACCTGACGACGGCGCTTTCCTCCGGCACGGCGCGCGTCGAGGACGCGTTCGCCAACCAGATCGACCGGATGGCCGAGCGGCAGGCGGAACTCTCCGCTGCCATCGCTGCCGACGCGGAGCGCATGGACGATCTGATCCTGCGCGGCATCGAGACGCTCGGCACACGGCAGGGCGAGTTGCAGGCTGCAATCGGCAGCGAAGTTTCCAACATCGACACCGCATTCGACCGCCAGATCGAGCGCCTCGCCGAGCGGCAGTCGGGCTTGTCGGCCGCGATCGACGCCGACATGGAGCGCTTTTCGTCTGCGTTCGACCGCCAGTTCGACGCGCTCACCACGCGGCAGGGCGAATTCGGCTCGCGGGTCGAGAGCGACGTCGCGCGCATCGACGAGGCGTTTGCGCGTCAGGTCGAGGCCATTTCGCAGCGCCAGTCCGAGATGGAGAATGCGGTTCATCGCGGCGCCGAGCGATTCGGCGAACTGTTCGGCCAGCTCACGCGCCAGCTCGGCGACCGCCAGTCCGAACTGTCGAGCGCGATTGCGGGGGATGCGCAGCAGGTCGAGGAAGTGTTCGCGCGGCATATCGCGACGCTCGCGGCCCGCCAGGACGAATTGAGCGGCGCCATCGCTGCCGACCTCGGCCGGATCGACGAGACCTTCCTGCGCCAGATCGACCTCTTCGCCGAAAAGCAGAACGAACTCGCGTCGACGATCAATATCGACATGGACAAAGTCGAAGAGGCCTTCACGCGCCACATCGAGGCGCTTGGCGAGCGCCGCGCTCTCATCACCGACGCGGTGGCCACCGATGTCGCGCGGATCGAGGATGCGTTCGGACGACAGACGAGCGTGATCGAGGAACGCACGCAGACGATGGAACGTGCGCTGAAGATCGGCGTCGACAATGTCCGCGGCGCTCTCGAAAGCAGCGCGGTCGTCGTTGCCGGCTCCCTGCGCGACAAGGTTCTGGAAGCAACTGCGGCGATGGGCGAGCAGGCCGGACAGGCCTTCGTCGACGTCGACCAGAAGATCGCCGACCGCGTCGAGCGGACTGCGGCGACGCTGGGTGCCAAGGCCGACGAGATCGCAACGCGCCTCGACGAAAGCGATCGGGCGATTGCTGGCCGGATCGAGGAACGAGTGACCTTCGTGACGGCGCGGGCCGACGAGATCGCCTCACGCTTCGAGAACACGGACCGAGCGCTAGCCGACCGCTTCGACGAGCGCACGCAGTCGCTGTTCTCGCGTGCCTCCGAAATGGTCGATCGCTTCGCGCAGGCCGATGAAACGCTGGCATTCCGTGCCGAGCAGCGCGCCGAAGCGCTGGGCGTCAAGGCGGGTGAAGTCGTCTCCGCATTCGAGACGGCCGAGCGCAGCCTGACCTCGCGCGTCGACGATGCGGCGCAGTCGCTTGCCGCACGTGCCGGCGACTTCGCGCAGATCGTCGAGGAGGCCGACCGCAATCTCGCCGGCAAGGCCGACGAGATCCGCGTCAGCCTACTCTCTCGCGCAGACGAGGTCGTGAACCGCTTCGACGAGGCCGGACACTCTCTCGCCACCCGCACGGAAGATGCCGCCCGCATTCTCGAGGGGCGCGCCGACGACGTCGTCGGCCGGTTTGACGAGGCGGGCAACGCCCTTCTCTCGCGCACCGACGCGGCGGCGAACACGCTTGCGGCACGCGCCGGCGATCTGTCGAACGTCTTCGCCGATGCCGATCGCCAGATCGTCGTTCGTCTCGACGAAACGCAGGCAGCATTGTCGGCGCGGGCCGGCGAGATTGCCGGTGTGCTCGATGGCTCGGACGAGCGTCTGCAGGAACGCGCCAACGAACTCGCGCGGACCTTCGACATGGCCGAGCAGCGGATCATGGCGCGCACGCACCAGACGTCGGCCGAACTCGACGCCCGTGCGGGCGCAATCGCCGAAGCGCTGGCAGCGGCCGACCAGGCACTTGCCGATCGCACCAGCCTTCTGACGTCGCGGATCGAAAGCCAGGTGGCTTCGGCCGAAGAACGCCTGACGCATGGCGCCGCCAATGTCGGCGACCGTCTGGCCGAACAGGTCGCCCGTGTGGAATCCGAACTCGTCGAGCGCGCCAATGCGATTGCCGAGACGTTCGCGGCGATGAACCGTCACATTGACGAAAGCACGGAAGGCGCTTCCGACAAGCTCGACGAGAAGACGCGCCAGCTCAACGCGATGCTGGCCGCCCGCTCCTCCGAGATCGGCCGTATCCTTGACGAGACGGCGCGTCCGCTGGTCGAACGCTTTTCCGAAAGCAGCATCGACCTGCAGCGCAATCTCGAAGAAATCACGCAGGCCGCAGCAGAACGTCTGCAGACAGGCAACAGCGCGCTCGTGTCGGCGCTCGGTGCCAAGACCAGCGAGACGGTTTCCGCGGTCGAACGTGTCCAGGGTGATCTCGCGCGCGGCGTCGACGGCCTGATCGGCCGCCTGTCGGCTTCGAATGCCCGCCTTGGCGAACTTGTCGAGACGGCCTCGGCCAATCTCGGCGGCGTCGACGAGAAGCTTGCAGGCACCACGGAGCAGTTTGCCGAGACGACCGAAAAGGCCGCCCGCTCCTTCGCCTCGTCGGCCCGTATCATCGAGACACAGGCCGGCAAGCTTTCGGAATTGTCCTCGACGACCTTGCGCGACGTGGCCGGCATCGCCTCGCGCTTCGAGGATCACGGCAAGATGCTGACCAACGCCCGAGACCTGCTGAACTCGGCGCAGTCGACCCTGGCGGCGACGCTCGACGACCGCCAGACGGCGCTCGAGACGCTTGCCTCCGGGCTCGTCAAGAAGTCCGAAGAGATCGAACGCGTGATGCGTTCCTTCGAAGGCGTCGTCGGCAAGGCTCTCGAAGGCGCCGAAGGCCGCACCAAGACGTCGACGGAGCAGATGCGCACTGCGATTTCGGAAGTCGTCGAAAGCGCGACCAAGCGTTTTGCCGACGCGACGGACGAAATCCGCAAGACGGCCGGCACGATCCGCACCGAACTCGACCAGACCCGCGCGGAACTGAAGAAGGGCGTGATGCAACTGCCCGAGGAGACGAAGGAATCGACCAGCGCCATGCGCAAGGCGGTTTCCGAGCAGATCAAGGCGCTGAAGGAGCTTTCGGAGATCGTCTCCAAGTCCGGCCGCACCTTCGACGTCTCCCCGGCCCGCATCGAACGTCAGGCGGCTCCCGCTCCCCGTCCGGCAGCGCCGGTGGCCGCTCCGCAGGCGGCGACGCAGTTGCGCGGGTCGCTCGCCGATCCTGCGCCGCAGGGTCAGGCCGGTGGAAGCTGGGTCGGTGCCCTCCTGCGCGGCGCTTCCCAGGATGAGGCGGGTGCGCCGAAACCGGTCCAGCCGCTGCGTTCGCCGCTGCAGATGGTCGAGTCGCTCAACTCGCTTTCCGTCGATATCGCTCGCGCGATCGATCACGAGGCGTCGGTCGAACTCTGGGACCGCTACCGCAAGGGCGAGCGCAACGTCTTTACGCGCCGCCTCTATACGCTGAAGGGCCAGCAGACATTCGACGACATCCGCCGCAAGTACCAGAATGACGGTGAGTTCCGCGGCGCGGTCGACCGGTACTGCCAGGACTTCGAGAAGCTGCTTGCGGACGTGGCCAAGAACGACCGCGACAACATGATGTCGCAGACCTACCTGACGTCCGACACCGGCAAGGTCTACACCATGCTCGCGCACGCCAGCGGCCGCCTGAAGTAGGCCGCCGCTGAGCCGAAACGAGGCCGCAGCCGCCATGCGCGACTGCGGCCTTTTTCATGGGCGGCAGGTGCGCTATCAAGCGGTCTCCAGGAGACCGAACCGCTATGCAGCCGTCCCGCGACATTGCCCGCCTGATCGAAATCATGAACGCGCTGCGCGACCCGCAGACCGGCTGTCCGTGGGATGTCGAGCAGGATTTCGCGTCGATCGCGCCCTATACGATCGAGGAAGCCTATGAGGTCGCCGATGCGATCGAGCGCAGCGACCTTTCCGACCTGCGCGACGAATTGGGCGATCTCCTCCTGCAGGTCGTGTTCCATTCGCGCATGGCCGAGGAACAGGGTGCGTTCGCCTTCGGCGATGTGGTCGAGGCGATCACGAGGAAAATGATCCGCCGCCATCCGCATGTGTTCGGGCCGGATGCCGTTCGCGGCGCGAAGCTGGCGAAGGGCATGTGGGAGACGATCAAGGCGGAGGAGCGCGCGGAGAAGAGGGCGGAACTCGAGGCGCGCGGCATCACGGTCGCCGAGCATGGCTATCTCGATGACGTGCCCGTCGGCCATGCCGCGCTGACGCGGGCGCTGAAATTGCAGGAACGCGCGGCGAAGGTGGGCTTCGACTGGAAGGAGCCGGGGCCGATCCTCGACAAAATCTCGGAAGAAGTGGACGAGCTGCGCGTCGCGCTCGATGCGGGTGAGACGGCGGCGATCAAGGACGAGTTCGGCGATGTGCTCTTCGCGCTCGTCAATCTCGGCCGCCATCTCGGCATCGATGCGGAGGATGCGCTGCGCGGGACGAACGACAAGTTCCGCAAGCGCTTCCACCATGTCGAGCGGGCGCTGAACGCCAATGGAAGCAGCCTCGATGAGGCGAGTCTCGACGAGATGGAAGGTCACTGGCAGGCGGCGAAGCGCGCCTGATCTAGTCTTTTGCTGATTTCCGCCGCTTGGCGATTTCGCCGATGATGGCGGACGGTGCGCGGACAGTGAGCGCAACCGTGCCGTCTTCGCGGTCTTCCCGGGCAATGACCGCGCCATTGCGGTAGACCCAGTCGATGGCGGGTCCATCCTGCGGGCCGAACACGAAGTCGGCTTGGTCGAGTGCACCTGCGATGCGTGATTCCACGACGTCGAGTAGGTGATCGACCCCCTCGCCCGTAATTGCCGAAATCAGGATCGGGCCTTCGTCGGCCTGTTCGCGCGGCAGGTTCTGGCGTGCCTGATCGTCGAGCAGGTCGATCTTGTTCCAGACTTCGAGCACATGACGGCTGTCGCCCGCCTCGACGCCGAGATCGGCGAGGATGCGCACGACGTCGGCAGCCTGCGCAGCGGTGTCGGGGTCGGAGATATCGCGCACATGGAGGACGAGATCGGCCTCGACCACCTCTTCCAGCGTCGCGCGGAAGGCGGCGACGAGATGGGTCGGCAGGTCGGAGATGAAGCCGACCGTATCGGACAGAATGACCACGCTGCCATGCGGCAGGCGCACGCGGCGCAGCGTCGGGTCGAGCGTGGCGAAGAGCATGTCCTCGGCCAGGACTTCGGAGCCGGTCAGCCGGTTGAAGAGCGTCGACTTGCCGGCATTGGTATAGCCGACGATGGCGACGATCGGATACGGCACCTTGCGGCGCTTGGCGCGGTGGAGATCGCGCGTGCGGCGCACGGTTTCGAGCTCGCGCTTCAGCCGCGTGATCTTTTCCTGCAGCATCCGCCGATCGGCCTCAATCTGCGTTTCGCCGGGGCCGCCGAGGAAACCCGCACCGCCGCGCTGGCGCTCGAGGTGGGTCCAGGAGCGCACGAGCCGGCCGCGCTGGTAGTTGAGGTGCGCGAGGTCCACCTGCAGCACGCCTTCCTTGGTGCGTGCGCGGCGGCCGAAAATTTCGAGGATGATGCCGGTGCGGTCGAGCACCTTGGCGTTCCACGCCTTTTCGAGATTGCGCTGCTGCACCGGCGTCAGCGGGTGATCGACGACGACGAGGTCGGCTTCGAGCGCCTTCACCGCCTCGCCGATCTCCTCGACCTTGCCGCTGCCGATCAGCGTCGCGGGCTTGGGGTCCGCGATGGTCACGATCAGGCGGTCGGCGATCTCGAGCTCGATGGCGAGCGCGAGGCCGACCGCTTCTTCGAGGCGCGCCTCGGGGCTGCGCTGCATCAGGGCTGCGGCGATGCGCTCGTCTTCCTGCCCGCGTGGAGCCTTGGTGAGGACGGGTACGATGACGACGGCGCGTGTCGGCGGCGCCATCGTTCCATCATCGACGGGTCCGTGTGCGCGGCGCGGCTTGCGCCCTTCGTTTTCAGGTGCGGTCAATCAGCCGTCCCGGCCGTTCTCTTCGCCTTCGAACATCTGCACGGGCTGGCTCGGCATGATGGTCGAAATGGCGTGCTTGTAGACGAGCTGCGAATGCCCGTCGCGGCGCAGGAGCACGCAGAAATTGTCGAACGAGGTCACGACACCCGTCAGCTTGACGCCGTTGATCAGGAAGATCGTGAGGGGATTCTTGCTCTTGCGTACGGAGTTGAGGAACAGGTCCTGAAGGTTTTGCGTACGTTCCGCCATTGTTTTTTTCTTTCGCCGATGCGCTGAAGCATATCTTTATAGCTGGCTGCACGGCTGTTTATTCAGGCTCTGCCCACCTGAATTCAGACATGCTGAAGTGCCAAGATAATCGGCTCTTTGCGAACGTACAACCGGCCTGAAAAGCCCGTCGACTTGAATATCCCGGCCCCGCCAAGTGGTTATCAGGCCGCACTTTTCTCCGCAACGTCAAAAAAGGCTCGTCGCAGCGAAAGTGCGACGGAGCCCGGATGCCCGTTTGCGACCGGCTGGCCGTCGATTTCCACCACCGGCATGACGAGCGTCGTCGCGGCCGTGATGAAGGCCTCGCGGGCGGATTTGGCCTCATCGACGGTGAAGCCTCGTTCCTCGACTTCGAGGCCGAGCTTCTCGGCGACGCGCATCACGGTCGCGCGGGTGATGCCTTTCAGGATGCCCGACTCGGCAGGCCGGGTTTTCAATTTGCCGTCCTTCGTCACGATCCAGACATTGGTGGCGGCGCCCTCCTTGACCGTCCCGTCGGGATCAACGAACCAGGCTTCCTGCGCGCCTGCCTCCTTGGCCTTCTGGCGCGCGAGCACGTTCGGCAACAGGCCGACGGACTTGATGTCGACGCGCTCCCAGCGGTTTTCCGGAACGGTGATGACCTTGATGCCTGTTTCCGCGCGTTTGGTTGCGGCTTGCGGGCTCGACTTCTTGGCTGTGATGACGAGCGAGGGGCGCGTGTGTGCGGCGGGAAAGACATGGTCGCGCGGGGCGACGCCGCGCGTGACCTGCAGATAGACGAGACCATTGACGACGCCGTTGCGCGAGATGACCTCGCGCATCACCGTCTGCAATGACGAGCGCGACATCGGCCAACCGATCTTCAGTTCGCTCAGCGATCTGTCGAGCCGGTCGAGATGCGGCGTCATGTCGATGATGTAGCCGCGCGCCACCTCGCAGACCTCGTAGACCCCGTCCGCGAACTGGTAACCCCGATCCTCGACATGAACCGCCGCATCGCGGTGGGGCAGATAGCGTCCGTTGACATAGGCGATTTTCGGCATCGGAGGTTCCTAGAAGAATTCGAGACTGACGCGGAAGAGCTGTTCGACCTGCTTCACGGCCTTGGCCATGGCGAACATGACGATACGGTCCTTCGGCTTGATGCGCATTGTGCCAGAAGGCTTCAGCACTTCGCCATTGCGATAGATCGCGCCGAGGCGGATGCCGTCGGGCAGTTCCAGTTCACGCAGTTCCGGGCCCACCAGCGGCGAGGTTTCGAGCGCCTCGGCTTCGATGATTTCGGCCGCGCCACGCTGGATGGAATGGACGGCGCGGATGCGACCGCGACGGACATGCTGGAGCACGCGCGAGATCGTGACCGTGCGCGGGTTCACATGCGCGTCGATGCCGAGCATGTCGGTGAAGTCGTGATAGGTCGGGTTGTTGATGAGGACGAGGTTGGATTTGCAGCCGAGCTGTTTCGCCAGCACCGAGGAGAGGATGTTGACCTGGTCGTCATTCGTCACCGCGACCATCAGATCGGCGTCGGCGATGTCGGCTTCCTGCAGCAGCTTCTGGTCGAGTGCGCTGCCGTTCAGAACCACGGTACGGCGCAGCTCGTCGGCAATGGCGACGGCGCGGCGGCGCGAGGCCTCGATGATCTTGACCTTGGTGCGGCTCTGGCGAAGCTCGATCGTGCGAGCGACGTAGAGGCCGATATTGCCGCCGCCGGCGATGACGATGCGCGTCGCCTCCTGCTCCTCATGGCCGAACAGGCTGAGCGTGCGGCGAACCTGGTCCTTGGTCGTGACGACATAGGCAAGGTCGCCGGCGACAAGCTGGTCGGCCGAATGCGGGATGAAGAGCCGCCCTTCGCGCGAGACGCCGACGACCGTCGACGGAAGGTCCGGGAAGAGATCGGTCAACTGCGACAGCGGCGTGTTGATGACCGGGCAGTCTTCCATGCATTCGATCGCGACCATGGCGATCTTGTTGTCGGCAAAGCGCACGACGTCTGTCGCGCCCGGCAGCGCAATGCGGCGCAGCACCATCTCGCCGACCTCAAGCTCGGGCGAGATGATGACGTCGATAGGCAGGTGATCGCGCGAAAAGAGGTCCATGTAGTGCGGCTGCAAATAGGACTGCGCGCGGATGCGGGCGATCTTGGTCGGCACGTTGAAGAGCGAATGCGCGACCTGGCACGCGGTCATGTTGACCTCGTCATACAAGGTCACCGCGATGATCATGTCGGCTTCCTCCGCACCGGCGGCGGCCAGCATGTCGGGGTGCGAACCGTGGCCGACAAAGCCGCGTGCGTCGAGATTGTCGCGCACCGACTGGATCAGTTCGGGTGAGGTGTCGATGACGGAAACGTCATTGTGCTCGGCCGAAAGGCGCTCGGCGATGCCGTAGCCCACCTGCCCTGCTCCGCAGATGATTACGCGCATGGATAGTCCGCTCGTGTCATTTCAGTCTGCCCCTACCCGGCTCCGTTCGGCCGGCATCAAACGCCGAGAGACTTCAATTTTCGATGAAGCGCGGAGCGCTCCATGCCGATGAATTCGGCCGTGCGCGAGATGTTGCCGCCGAAGCGATTGATCTGCGCCAGCAGATATTCCTTCTCGAACAGTTCACGCGCCTCGCGTAAAGGCAGGGCCATGATGTGCTGATCCGACTGGGTCGGCGTGCGCGGCATCACGTCGCCGATTTCCGACGGCAGGAGGTCGGCCGTGATCGGCTTGTCCTCCTCGCCGTCGCGCGAGAGGATCATCAGCCGTTCGATGTTGTTCTTCAACTGCCGCAGATTTCCGGGCCAGTTGTGCGCCTGGAGAACTGCCATCGCATCGTTGCCGATGCGGCGCATGCGGATGCCGGCCTGCTGGGCGGTCTGGCGCATGAAGTGATCGACCAGGAACGGAATGTCGTCGCGGCGTTCGGCCAGCGGCGGGACCATGACCGGCACGACCGCCAGGCGGTGGTAGAGGTCCTGGCGAAAGCGGCCCTGCGCGATCAGATCTTCCAGATTGTACGCAGTCGAGGAGATGATGCGGACATCGACCTTGACGCGCTTGGTGCCGCCGACTCGCTCGAACTGCTGGTCGACGAGGACGCGCAGAATCTTGGCCTGCGTTTCGCGCGGCATGTCGGCGACTTCGTCGAGATAGAGGATGCCGCCATGGGCCTGCTCCAGCGCTCCGACCTTGCGCTCGGCGCCGTTGGCTTCGGTTCCGAAAAGCTCGATTTCCATCCGTTCGGGCGTGATGGCGGCCGAATTGACGGCGACGAAGGGCCCATCCTTGCGCGTCGAGGCGCCATGGATGGCGCGCGCCACGAGTTCCTTGCCGGAACCCGAAGGCCCGATGATCATGATGCGGCTGTTGGTGGGCGAAACGCGCTCGATCGTCTGGCGAAGCTGCGCCATCGCGGTCGAGGTGCCGATCAGGTCGAAGCTGTCGCCCGACCGCTTCTTCAAGTCCGAGACTTCGCGGCGCAGCTTGGACGTTTCAAGCGCCCGTTCGGCGATCAGCACGAGGCGATCGGCCTTGAACGGCTTTTCGATGAAATCGTAGGCGCCCTTGCGGATTGCGGAGACGGCGGTCTCGATCGTGCCATGGCCCGAAATCATCACCACCGGCAGATCAGGGTGCATGGTCTTGATGGAGTCGAGCAATTCGAGCCCATCCATCTTCGAGCCCTGGAGCCAGATATCGAGAAAGACCAGGCGCGGGGCGCGGTCGGCGATGGACGCCAATGCGCTGTCGCTGTCGAAGGCGGTCCGTGTTTCGTGACCTTCGTCGGAAAGAATGCCGGACACGAGTTCGCGGATATCCTCCTCGTCATCGACAATCAGAATATCAGACGCCATCTGTCACCTCTTCAGTCTCGGGGGCGGTCGATGCCGCCGCCTCTTGTTTCTCCCCGAGGGGAAATACCATCCGCACCAGGGCGCCGACGCCGCCATGGAAACTGGCGGGAGCGTCGAGAAGTTGCAGCGTGCCGCCATGGTCCTCGACGATCTTCTTGACGATCGCAAGGCCAAGGCCGGTGCCCTTCTCCCGCGTTGTCATGTAGGGCTCCAGAAGCCTTTGGCGATTCTCCTTCGGCAATCCCTTGCCATTGTCGATTACCTCGACGACGGCGTTCGACCCCACACGGCGGGCGCGTACCAGGATCGCGCCGGGCCGATCCTCGATCTGCTCGATCGCCTCTGACGCATTCTTGACGATGTTGCCGAAGGCCTGCGCGAGCAGCCGGCTGTCGAACCGGCCCATCAAGGGTTCGGGACCGAAGTCGCGCTTGAACTCGATATCCGCGCGGCTGACTTCGATCAGGAAGGAGGCTTCGCGCAGCGGCTCGCGCAGGTCGACGATCTGCATGTCAGGCTTCGGCATCCGCGCAAAGGAGGAGAACTCGTCGACCATGCGGCCGATGTCGCCGACCTGGCGGATGATCGTCTCGGTGCACTGGTCGAAAACCTCGCGGTCCTCGGTGATGACCTTGCCATAGCGCCGGCGGATGCGTTCGGCGGAAAGCTGGATCGGCGTCAGCGGGTTTTTGATCTCGTGTGCGATCCGGCGGGCGACATCGGCCCAAGCCGAGGAGCGCTGCGCCTGGACGAGATCGGTGATGTCGTCGACCGTCACCACGTAGGACCGCCCGCCGCCGCGCGCCGAGCTGCGCTCGGTGGTGATCTGAACGTTGAAGGTGCGCTCCGCGCCGTTGCGGAAGAAGGCGACCTGTTCGCGATAGACGGGCCGGTCGAGTTCGCGGCCCTTTTCCAGGACGCCGCCGATCTGTGGGAGGACCTCGACGAGACGCTGGCCGACCAGCGACTTGGCGGACACCGACAGCATCTTTTCGACGGAACGGTTGACGATGGCGATTTCGCCCCTGGGGCCGACGCCGATGACACCGGCCGAAACGCCCGAGAGAACCGCTTCGGAGAAGCGCCTGCGCTCGTCCATAACGTCCTTGGCGCGCACGAGCTGATTGCGCTGCGTTTTCAACTGGCTGATCATCTCGTTGAAGGTAAGCCCCAGCGCCCCGACATCGCCGTCCGTCTGCTTGACGGGGACCGAGACGTCGAGATTGCCGCTCGCGACTTCGTCCGCCGCGCCGATCAATTGCCGGATCGGCCGGACGATGCGGTCAGCGACGGCGATGCCGGTCCAGATCGCGGCCAGGACGACGATCAGCGTCACGCCGAGATAGAGGATGGCGAATGCGAGTTGGGTCGTCATGCGGTTCTGTTCGAGGCCGCGATACTCGTCGGTGTTGGCGCGCACGATCTGGCGCGCACGGATGACCTCGGGATCAAGCTCACGGACGGTGAAGAGATAGGCATCGTCGATCTGCTGCAGACGGATGATCGCGCCGACGACATTGCGGAAACGCGGCTCGATCAGCACCGGCTGTCCGTCCGCGGCCGCACGCAGCGCCTCGGGCGGGGCGTCGGGCATCGGAATGCCGGCGGGCGTCTCGGCCTCGATGATCAGCGAGCCGTCGGAACGGATCAGCGCCGCGTGGGCGAGCGCGCGACCGCGCACATGATTGCTCATCAACTGGCGAAAGCCGGTGCGGTCGAGGCTGTAGAGCGAACGTGCCTGGTCGAGATCGAACGCCATCGACAATGTCGTGCCCTGCAGGCTGCGCGAATTCTCCTGCACATAGGCTTCGGCGATCGACAGCGAGGACGAGACGATGGCGCGGGTGCGCAGTTCGAACCAGCGGTCGAGGCCGAGATCGAGCGTCACCGAGGCGACGATGGCGACGAGGATCGCCGGGATGGCCGCCACCAGCGAGAACATCGCGACGATGCGGACATGCAGTCGCGATGCGGCCTTGCCGCGCCGCCGGGCCTGGTAGATGCGGATGATCTCGAAGGCGATCAGCCCGAGAAGCAGCAGGATGAAGCCGGTATTGACGCCGATAAGGATCAGCGTGTTCGACGCGTTGGGCGCGACCGGCGTCAGGCCGAGCAGGATCGCGAACGAAACGGCGGCTGCGATCAGCGCGCAGACGATGGCGACGATACCCGGCAAAAGACCCAGCCTGCGTCCCTCGACGGCGCGGCCTTCAGTCCCCAGCAATGCGCCATCGGGTGCGGTGGTCTGTATCGTCATCGTGCTCAATGTGCCCGGTAAGCGACGACTCTATGCATCGCATTGTGGCCATTGTGCAACATTTTTGGCGATGACAGAAGGTCAGCCGCCGTTTTGTCCCTTGGCGCCGCGATAGACGTTGACGCCCAGTTCGCGGATTTTCTTGCGCAGCGTGTTTCGATTGAGGCCGAGGAGTTCGGCCGCCTTGATCTGGTTGCCCCGCGTCGCCGTCATCGAGGCCAGGACCAGCGGGTATTCGACCTCGGTCAGGATGCGGTGGTAGAGGCCCGGTGGCGGAAGTTCGGTGCCGAAGCCGGAGAAGTAGCGCTGCAGATGTAGTTCAACCGCCTGCGAGATGGTCAGTTGCTCGCCGTTCGGGCCGACCGTGGTCCCGTCACTTGCCTGCGCGGTCTGGAGTTCGCTCTCGATGATCTCGGCGGCGATGTCGTCTTGCGGGTAAAGCGCAGAAAGGCGGCGGACGAGGTTTTCGAGTTCGCGCACATTGCCCGGCCAGGGATAGCGCTTCATCAGGTCGATGCCGGTCGGCGCGATGCGCTTGGTCGGAAGGCCTTCGCTTTCGGCCTGCTTGAAGAAGTGGCGGACGAGGTCCGGCACATCCTCCGAGCGCTCGCGCAGCGGCGGCAGGCGAAGGGGCACGACGTTCAGCCGGTAGAACAGGTCTTCGCGGAAGAGCCCCTGGTTGATGAGGGTGCGCAGATCCTTGTTGGTGGCAGCGACGATGCGCACGTCGGTGCGGATCGGCGTGCGGCCGCCTACCGTCGTGTATTCGCCCTGCTGGAGGACGCGCAGGAGGCGCGTCTGCGCTTCCATCGGCATGTCGCCAATCTCGTCGAGGAAAAGCGTGCCGCCTTCGGCCTGCTCGAACCGGCCCGAGGAACGGTTCTGCGCGCCGGTGAAGGCGCCCTTCTCGTGGCCGAACAGCTCGGATTCGATGAGGTCGCGCGGGATAGCGGCCATGTTGATCGCGACGAACGGCCCGTTGCGGCGGCGGCCATATTCATGGAGAGCGCGTGCGACCAGTTCCTTGCCGGTGCCCGACTCGCCCGAGATCATGACGGTCAAATCCGTCTGCATCATGCGCGCGAGCATGCGGTAGATGTCCTGCATGGCGGCCGAGCGGCCGACGAGCGGCATCGATTCGGGCTGATCCTCGCTGCGTACGTCGCTCTTGACGCGTTTCGGCTCCGATAGCGCGCGCGTGACGATCTGCAGGAGTTCGGTCAGGTCGAACGGTTTCGGAAGGTATTCGTAGGCGCCGGTCTCGGAGGCGCGGATGGCGGTCATGAAGGTGTTTTGGGCGCTCATCACGACCACCGGCAAATCCGGACGCGCCTTCTTGATGCGCGGGAGCATGTCGAAGGCGTTCTCGTCGGGCATGACGACGTCGGTGATGACCAGATCGCCCTCGCCGGCGGCGATCCAGCGCCAGAGCGTCGAGGCGTTCGACGTGACGCGGACCTCATGCCCGACGCGCGACAAGGCCTGGTTGAGGACGGTGCGGATCGCCGCATCGTCATCGGCGACAAGGATGTTGCCGCGAACGGTCATGCTGTTTGCTCCTGATAGTCGCGATTTTCGCCGCCTCTCGGCGCTTTCCAGGTCGGCATCAAGATGCGGAAGGTGGTGCCGCGTCCCGTCGAATCGCATTCGATGACGCCGCCATGCTCGCCCACGATCTTGGCGACGAGCGCCAGGCCGAGGCCCGATCCATTCTGCTTGGTGGAGATGAAGGGGTCGAACAGGATCGGGCGGATGTCTTCCTTGACGCCGGGGCCGTTGTCGTGGACGCAGAACTCGAGCGGCAGGGAGATTCGGTCCTGCGTTCCCGGCACGGCGATACGCATGCCCGGCCGAAACGCCGTCGACAGCGTGATCTCGCCGGAAGGTTCGTTTCCAAGGGCTTCGGCGGCGTTTTTCACCAGATTTAGGAAGACCTGGATCAACTGGTCGCGATTGGCGAAGACCGGGGGAAGCGACGGATCGTAGTCCTCGACGATCTTGATGCGGCTTGCAAAACCGTTGCGGGCGATCGCCTTCACATGGTCGAGGACGACATGGATGTTGACCGGGTGGCGGTCGATCGGCCGCTCGTCGGAAAAGATTTCCATCCGGTCAACCAGCGAGACGATGCGGTCGGTCTCGTCCTGGATCAGGCGCGTCAGCGCGCGATCCTCGTCGCCGACGGCTGTCTCAAGCAATTGCGCCGCGCCGCGGATGCCCGAAAGCGGGTTCTTGATCTCGTGCGCGAGCATGGCCGCAAGCCCTGTCACCGACCGTGCGGCGCCACGATGCGTCATCTGGCGGTCGATCTTGTCGGCCATCGACCGTTCCTGGAACATGACGACGACCGCGCCCGGAATCTCGGCGATCGGCGAGGCGTGGAGGTCGACCAGCCGATCGGTGCCGAGACGCGGCGACGAGATGTCGACGCGATATTCGTTGAACGGTGCGCGGCGCTCGCGGACCTGGTTGATCAGCGTGATTAGCGGGCTGCCGAAGGGAACGAAACGCTCGATCGGATCGCGCGACAGCAGCGACGCGCTGGAGCGGAAGAAGTCCTCGGCATCGGCATTTGCAAATACGATGCGCCCGTCCGTGTCCACCATGATGACCGGATGGCGGATCGCGTTGAGGATGAGCGCGGCGGAGTTGATCGCGGACTGGCTCATGCGGCTACAGCCAAAGTGGGCGCGGCGAATGCTTCGCGCAGGCTTGCGATGACGGCGCGCGGGTCGAGCCCGGTCATGATGGCTGTTCTCATGGTCGGGTCGGTGTGCGGCGCGTGACGGTCGAGATACCAGCCCAGATGCTTGCGCGCGTGGCGCAGGCCCTGCCCGGTTCCGTAAAGCGCCAGCATGTCCTCGTAATGGGCGACGACGTAGTCGGCGAACTCGGCTTGGCCGGGGATATCGCGCGCGGACGGGCCGCCGGCGGCCTCAATGATCTGCGCGCCTGCCCATGGCGCGCCGTAGTGGCCGCGACCGATCATGACGGCATCGGCGCCGGAAAGCGCGAGCGCGCGCCGCGCCGTCGCTATGTCAACGATATCGCCATTGACGACGAGCGGGACGGAGATCGCTTCCTTGACGGCGCGGATCGCCTTCCAGTCCGCCTCACCCTTGTAGAATTGTTCGCGCGTGCGGCCATGGACGGTGATCATACCGACGCCAGCGGCGACCGCGCGCGCGGCGATGGCCGGCGCGTTGAGGCTTTCGGCATCCCAGCCGAGGCGCATCTTGACCGTCACCGGCACGTCGACGGCACCGACGATCGCTTCGATCAACGACAGGGCGTGATCGGGCTCGCGCATCAGCGCCGAGCCGCAATAGCCGCCGGTGACCTTCTTGGCCGGACAGCCCATGTTGATGTCGATGATGTCGGCGCCCTCGGCTATCGCGATGCGCGCGCCTTCGGCCATCCAGTGCGCATCGCGACCGGCGAGCTGGACGACATGGGTCGCCACATCGGGCCGGCGGATGCGGCGCTCGGATTCGGCCCGGCCGCGCGCAAGCTCGCCGCTCGCGACCATTTCGGAGACGACCATGCCGGCGCCGTGCCGCAAAGCGCGGCGGCGCATCGGCTCGTCCGTGACGCCGGAGAGCGGCGCCAGAAACACTCGATTGGGAACGCTGACAGTGCCGATATCGAGCGGCGTCGCCAGAACGCAGATTTCAGTCATGCACAAAAACCCGGCACACTCATCTTCTTGCTCAACTGATAGCCATGTTCTTATCCCGCCGCAACTGCCGCATGCACACAGTCTGGCATTTCTGCCATGCGCTGATATGTGTGCTCGCCAAGCCGGAGACCAGAATGCAAAAGCCGAAAGTCGCAGCCATCATCGTCGCCGCCGGTCGCGGCGAGCGCGCCGGCGATCCGCATGAGGGGCCGAAGCAGTATCGCCGGATCGGCGGTAAGGCCATCCTCGCTCATACGCTCGAAACGTTTCTGGGGCATTCCGAGATCGGGACCGTCGTCGTCGCGATCCACAAGGACGACGGGAGCCTGTTCCGTGAAGCAGTCGGCGCGCTTGCTGAGCGGGTAACGGTGGTGACGGGTGGCACGACACGGCAGGCGTCGACATGGAACGCGATGCAGGCACTGGCCGGTGATCCGCCAGACGCTGTTCTCGTCCATGACGGCGTGCGGCCCTTCGTGGACGCCGGGCTCATCTCGCGGGTGATCGCGGGGATAGATGGTGAGACGGGCAGTCTGCCGTCCCTGCCCGTCTCGGACACGCTGAAGGAAGCTGGGCCGGACGGTCTTGTCGCGCGCACGATTTCCCGGGCGGGGCTTTTCGGGGCGCAGACGCCACAGGGCCTTCCCTTCACAGTCTTCCATGCCGCCCATGCCCGCGCCGCAGCCGAAGGCCGTGACGAATTCACCGACGATGCGGCCATCGCCGAATGGGCTGGCATTCCCGTGCGACTCGTTGAAGGTTCGCCCGACAATGTCAAATTGACCTGGGCGCCCGACATCGCCAATGCCGACACGAAGCTGAGGATCGACGCCACGATGTTTCCCGATATCCGCACCGGCAATGGCTATGACGTCCACTCCTTCGAGCCCGGCGACGCTGTCGTTCTTTGCGGCGTCGCAATTCCGCACGACCGGAAATTGTCGGGCCATTCGGATGCCGATGTCGGGCTTCACGCGCTGACCGACGCGCTTCTGGCGACCTGCGGTGCGGGCGATATCGGCACCCATTTCCCGCCCTCCGATCCGCAATGGAAGGGCGCGGCGTCGAACATCTTCGTCGAGGAGGCGGTGCGGATCGTGCGTGCGCGCAAGGGCCGGATCGCCAATGCCGACATTACCCTGATTTGCGAAGCGCCACGGATTGGTCCATCTAGACAGGCAATGACGGATGCGCTCGTCGCCATGCTCGGCATTTCGCCCGACCGGGTTTCGATCAAGGCGACGACGAACGAGAAGCTCGGTTTCGTCGGCCGGGGCGAAGGCATCGCCGCCATCGCCACCGCGACCGTCGCCTATCCAGGAGTGCTGCCGGAATGATGAGTGTGCTGCCCGAACTCGCCCAGGACTTTCTCGACGCCTGCAAACGCCAGGGCGTTCTGGCGGCCACCGCCGAATCGTGTACCGGCGGGCAGATCATCGCGCTTTTGACCGACATTCCCGGCGCGTCTTCGATGATCGATTGCGGGTTCGTGACCTATTCCAACGAGTCCAAGCAGAAGATGCTGGGCGTGAAGGCGGAGACACTGGAGGCGCATGGCGCTGTGTCGGCCGAAACAGCGCGCGAGATGGCTGAAGGCGCGCTGAAGAAGTCGCGCGCGGGGATCACGCTCGCGGTCACCGGTATTGCCGGACCGGATGGCGGCAGTGCGGAAAAGCCGGTCGGTCTCGTCTGGTTCGCTATCGCGCGCAAGGGCCATCCGACGCGGGTCGAAAAGCGCCAGTTCGAGGATGCCGGACGCGACCATATCCGGGCCGAGACCGTACGGACCGCGCTGGTCATGGGAATTTCGGCGCTAAGCTGACGGGACCGCGTAGATCTCGTCGGCACGCTTTTCGAAGGCTTCGGCGAACATGCGGAAGGCGCGGTCGAACATCGCCCCCATCATCGCGCCCAGAATGCGGCTCTTGAACTCGTAGTCGATGAAGAAGTGAACGGCCGTGCCGCCGTCCTCCGTCGCTTCGAAATGCCAGCGATTGTCGAGATAGCGGAATGGGCCGTCGACATAGGAGACATCGATGATGTTCTCGGCGGGCTTCAGCACGACATTGCTGGTGAAGGTCTCGCGCAGCGCCTTGTAGCCGACCGTCATGTCGGCGATCAGCATCGTCAGGCCGTGGCGCTCTTTCTTCGAGCGCACCGACAAGGCCTCGCACATCGGCAGAAACTGCGGATATTTCTCGACATCGGCGACGAGCGCGAACATCTGCTCGGGGCTGTGGCGAACCCGCCGCGTGGTCTCGTACTTTGGCATCTTCAGGCAGCAGCGAGCTTTGCGGCGCGGGCCGCCTTCAGCCGTGCGAAATCGTCGCCTGCATGGTGCGAGGAACGCGTCAGCGGGCTCGATGCGACCATCAGAAAACCCTTGGAATAGGCGACCGTCTCGAAGGACTTGAACTCCTCCGGCGTAACGAACTTCTTGACTGCGTGATGCTTCTTCGACGGCGCGAGATACTGGCCGATGGTGATGAAGTCGACATCGGCTGAGCGCAGATCGTCCATCAACTGGAGCACTTCGTTCCGCTCTTCCCCCAGCCCGACCATGATGCCGGACTTGGTGAAGATGGTCGGGTCGAGCTCCTTGACCTGCTGAAGCAGGCGGATCGAGTGGAAATAGCGGGCGCCGGGACGCACCGTCAGGTAGTTCGACGGCACGGTCTCCAGATTGTGGTTGAAGACGTCGGGACGCGCCGCGACCACGATCTCCAGCGCGCCCTTCTTGCGCAGGAAGTCGGGCGTCAGGATTTCGATCGTCGTGCCGGGCGCGGCCGCGCGGATCGCATGGATGACGTCGGCAAAATGCTGCGCACCGCCATCGGCCAGGTCGTCGCGATCGACGGAGGTGATGACGACGTGGTTGAGCCCCATCTGCGCGACGGCACGGCCGACGCTTGCGGGCTCCTGCGCATCGAGCGGCATCGGGATGCCGGTCGCGACGTTGCAGAAGGCGCAGGCGCGGGTGCAGATTTCACCCATGATCATGAAGGTGGCGTGCTTCTTGTCCCAGCACTCGCCGATATTCGGGCAGCCTGCCTCTTCGCAGACCGTGACCAGCTTGTTCGACTTCACGATCTCGCGTGTTTCGAGATAGCCCTTCGATACCGGTGCCTTGACCCTGATCCATTCGGGCTTGCGCAGCACTTCCTGGTCGGGCCTGTGGGCCTTTTCCGGGTGGCGCGGGCGTGGGCGGTTGAGCGTGGTGTCGAGTACGGTGACCATGAATGCTCCGGAGCGGGTTCGCCGGTTGTCTTCACCTTGTTCTATAGGGATTTCGCCACAAAAATGTAAGGCCGCCATGAAGCATGGCGGCCTTGCAGAAAATGGATGGTCGGCGCCGTTATCGGCGTATCGCCCTCGCGATCGCGATGAGCAGGCAGGCACCGATGAAGCCGACGATCAAATAGATCAGGATGCCGGTGCCGGTGTAGATGCCGAGAACGCTCAGCAGGAAGTTGAGGAACGCGGCACCGATGATGCCGAGAATGACGTTCATGAAGATGCCCATGTTGGACTTCATGAACTGTTCGGCGAGCCAGCCAGCAATGCCGCCCACGATGATTGCGCCCAGCAGGCCCATTCCGTTCAGATCCATTCCACTCTCCTAGTTTTGCGGGATCAGTCTGCCGGGGAAACGCAGAAATGTCGCACCGGTTCCGGGCGAATCGTTTGAAACTGCTAAATTAGGCGTTCAATGCACGGCCATAGGCGTCGAGCACGCTTTCCTTCATCATCTCGGACAGGGTGGGGTGCGGGAAGACGGTGTGCATCAGCTCTTCCTCGGTGGTTTCGAGGTTCATCGCGACGACGAAACCCTGGATGAGCTCAGTCACCTCCGCGCCGACCATATGGGCGCCGAGAAGTTCGCCGGTCTTCTTGTCGAAGATGGTCTTGATCAGGCCCTGATCCTCGCCGAGCGCGATCGCCTTGCCGTTGGCGGCGAAGGAGAAGCGGCCGACGCGGATGTCGCGACCTGCTTCCTTGGCTTTGGCTTCCGTCAGGCCGACGGATGCCACCTGCGGGTGGCAGTAGGTGCAGCCGGGAATCTTGCCCTTGTCGAGCGCATGGACGCCCTTCACGCCGGCGATCTTCTCGATACAGATGACGCCTTCGTGCTCGGCCTTGTGGGCGAGCATCGGCGCGCCGGCGACGTCGCCGATGGCATAGATGCCGTCGACATTCGTCTTTCCGTAGCCGTCGACCACGACCGTGCCGCGCTCGATCTTCACGCCGACGTCTTCCAGTCCGAGGCTTTCGACATTGCCCTGGACGCCGACGGCAGAGATCAGGCGGTCGGCGGTGATCTTCTGCGTCTTGCCGTCCTTGGTCTCGACATGAGCGGTGACGGAGTTGCCGGATTTCTCAACCTTCGTCACCTTCGCTTCCAGCAGGAACTTCATGCCCTGCTTTTCGAGCTGCTTTTGCGCCAGCTTGGAAATCTCGGCATCTTCGACCGGCATGATCTGCGGCAGGAGCTCGACGACGGTCACATCGGCGCCCATCGTGCGATAGAACGAGGCGAACTCGATGCCGATCGCGCCGGAGCCCATGACGATCAGCGACTTCGGCATTTCCTGCGGAACCATGGCCTCGAAATAGGTCCAGATCAGCTTGCCGTCCGGCTCGATGCCGGGGAGGACGCGCGGCCGCGCGCCGGTCGCGACGATGATGTGCTTGGCCGAATAGGTGCCCTCGCCCTTGGTGCCCTTGGGCGCCGGATGCTGCGGCTCCATCGGCTTCTTCGACGATTTCGAAACGACAACCTTGCCGCCCTTGGCGAGCTTGGCCTCGCCCCAGATCACGTCGACCTTGTTCTTCTTCATCAGGAAGCCGACGCCGCCATTGAGGCGCGCCGATACACCGCGCGAGCGCTCGACGACGGCCTTGACGTCGGCCTTCACTTCGCCGGAGATCGACAGGCCGTAATCCTTGGCGTGCTCGGCATAGTGCTTGATTTCGGCCGAGCGCAGCAGCGCCTTGGTCGGGATGCAGCCCCAGTTCAGGCAGATGCCGCCCAGATGCTCGCGCTCGACGATGGCCGTCTTGAACCCGAGCTGGGCGGAGCGTACGGCGGTGACGTAGCCGCCCGGGCCCGAGCCGATGATGATGACGTCGTAATCGGTATCCGCCATGGCAGGCTCCTAGATTCCAAGCATCATGCGGACGATGGGCTCCAGCCCCCGCCCGATGGCGCGCGTATTTTCCGCATCGAGGTGAACGCCGTCGACCGGCGTCGTTTCAGCGACCGATCCGGCGTCGAAGAAGCCGCAGCCCCATTCATCGGCGAGGTCCGCGTAAAAACTCGCCAGCATCCGCGACTGCTCGACGCCGCCGGCGAACATGGCGCTGTATTCGGTGTTGGCGGTTTCGCACAACGGCGGCGGCGCGACGATCAACACCGCCGGCGGCTCGGACTGGCCGTCGCGCATGGCGTTGAACTTGATCAGTTCCACCAGCCGGCGCATGCCCTGCATTGCAGCGAGCGCCGTGCCCGCGATGGCGGGCTTCATGTCGTTCGAGCCGAGCAGGATGATCACGAGGTCGATCGGCGCGTGGGTGTAGAGAACGGTCGGCAGGATGCGCGCGCCATTGCGGTCGCAATCGGCCAGATGCTCATCGAAAGCCGTCGTGCGCCCGCGCAGGCCCTCGGCGATGATTTGGATGTCCGGGCCAAGCGCAGCCTGTAGAACGTTCGGCCAGCGATCGGCGAAGTCATGCCGCCCGCCGGTTTCGGCGTCGGAGCCCCAGGTGATGGAATCGCCGTAGCAGAGGATGGTTTTCATGAGGGGGTCCGTGCGGATGCGTGGAGTCCTGGCGCGCCCCCCTCTGCCCTGCCGGGCATCTCCCCCGCAAGGGGGGAGAACAGTCTCGTCGTCGCCCTGCGCAACCCGTCAACGGCCTTGCGGGCCAAGTGAAGCGCGTGATCTCCCCCCTTGCGGGGGAGATGGCCGGCAGGCCAGAGGGGGGCGTGACAAGGCGCAAACATTGAAGCCACTCTTTAAACCAACATCCCCATCGGGTTCTCGATCAGGCGCTTGAACGCTGCCAGCAACTCCGCGCCCAACGCGCCGTCGACTGCGCGGTGATCGGTCGAGAGCGTCACGGACATGACGTTGGCGACCTTGATCTCGCCGTTCTTCACGACGGCCCGCTCCTCGCCCGCGCCGACCGCGAGAATGGTCGCGTGCGGTGGGTTGATGACGGCGGCGAAGTCCTTGATGCCGAACATGCCGAGATTGGAGACGGCCGTCGTGCCGCCCTGGTATTCTTCGGGTTTCAGCTTCTTGTTGCGCGCGCGGGCCGCCATGTCCTTCATCTCGTTGGAGATGGCGGAGAGCGACTTCTGGTCGGCCTTGCGGATTATCGGGGTGATGAGACCGCCCGGGATCGAAACGGCGACGCCTACATCGGCATGCTTGTGCTTCAGCATCCCGCCTTCGGACCACGACACGTTCGCATCCGGCACGGCGACGAGCGCCATAGCCATCGCCTTGATGACGAGGTCGTTGACCGAGAGCTTGTAGGCCGGCGCCTCGCCCTTTTCGGTCTTCTTCACCGGCGCCGCGTCGTTGATCTGCTTGCGCAGCGAGAGAAGCGAATCGATCTCGCAATCGAGCGTCAGGTAGAAATGCGGGACCGTCGACTTCGCCTCGACGAGGCGGCGCGCGATGGTCTTGCGCATGTTGTCGTGCGGCACGATCTCGTAGGAGCCCTCCTCGAAGAGCTTGAGGATCGCGTCGTCCGACATGCCCTTGACCGGCGCGGCGGCGGCAGGCGCAGCCTTGTCGGCGGGAGCAGCCTTGGCGACGCCGCCCTTCGATGCTGCCTCGACGTCCGCCTTCACCACACGGCCATGCGGGCCGGAGCCGGTGACGGCGGACAGGTCCAGTCCGGCATCCTTGGCGAGACGGCGGGCGAGCGGCGAGGCGAAGGTGCGCTCGCCGCCCGCCGATTTCTGCGGAGCGGCCGGCGCTGCCGGCGCCTCGGCCTTGGCTTCCGGCTGTTTCGGCTTCTCAGCCGGCGCAGGCTCGGGAGCCTTTTGCGGCTTCGCTTCCGCTTTCGGCGCGTCTGCCTCGGCAGCCGCACCTGCGTCCTCGCCCTCTTCAGCAAGAACTGCGATCAGCGCGTTGACCTTGACGCCCTCGGTGCCGGCGGGGACGACGATCTTCGCGACCGTTCCCTCGTCCACGGCCTCGACTTCCATCGTCGCCTTGTCGGTCTCGATCTCGGCGATGACGTCGCCGGGCGCGACCTTGTCGCCCTCCTTGACCAGCCACTTGGCCAGATTGCCCTCCTCCATGGTCGGGGAGAGCGCGGGCATGGTGATGTTGATCGGCATGGTCCGCTCTCCCTCAGGCCTTGTAGGTGACGGCCTTCACGGCCTGGACGACCTCGGCGACGCTCGGTAGAGCGAGCTTTTCGAGATTGGCCGCATAGGGCATCGGCACGTCCTTGCCGGCGACGGTGATGATCGGCGCGTCGAGATGGTCGAAGGCGCGCTGCATCACCTGGCTGGCGACATGTTCGCCCACCGAGGATTGCGGGAAGCCTTCCTCGACGGTGACGAGGCGGTTGGTCTTCTTGACGCTTTCGACCACCGTATCGATGTCGATCGGACGGATGGTGCGCAAATCGATAATCTCGACGTCGACCCCCTCGCCCGCCAGTTGTTCGGCCGCCTTGACCGCATAGGTCATGCCGATGCCGAAGGAGACGATGGTGGCATCCTTACCGGTCTTGTGAACGCGCGCCTTGCCGATCGGCAGTACGAAATCGTCCATCTTCGGCACGTCGAACGTCTGGCCGTAGAGGATTTCGTTTTCGAGGAAGACGACCGGGTTCGGATCGCGGATCGCGGCCTTGAGAAGGCCTTTCGCGTCGGCTGCAGTATAGGGCATCACGACTTTCAGGCCCGGAATGTGGCCGTACCAGGCGGCATAGCACTGCGAGTGCTGGGCGCCGACGCGGGCGGCCGCGCCGTTGGGTCCGCGGAAGACGATCGGCGCGCCCATCTGGCCACCGGCCATGTAGAGCGTCTTGGCGGCCGAATTGACGAGATGGTCGATCGCCTGCATGGCGAAGTTGAAGGTCATGAACTCGACGATCGGCTTCAGCCCGGCCATCGCCGCACCGACGCCGACACCGGCAAAGCCGTGTTCGGTGATGGGCGTGTCGACGACGCGCCGGTCACCGAACTCCTGCAGGAGCCCCTGCGTGATCTTGTAGGCGCCCTGATATTCGGCGACTTCCTCGCCCATGATGAAGACGTTCTCGTCGCGCCGCATTTCCTCGGCCATCGCATCGCGCAAGGCTTCGCGGACGGTGGTCGGCACCATTTCGGTGCCTTCTGGGATATCCGGATCGGCGGCGACGTCCGTCTTCGGCGCGGCGGGAACGGAAGCGCCGTCCTTCTTGGCTGACGGCTCTTCCGTCGCCTGTTTGTCCTTGCCGCCGGCAGCATTCGCGGCCTGTTCGGGCTCGTCGGATGATTTGGCTGGCTTGGACGCCTTATCGACATCGTCGGCGCTCTCGCCTTCCTCGAACAGAACGGCGATCGGCGTGTTCACCTTCACGCCCTCGGTGCCGGCCGCGATCAGGATCTTTCCGAGCGTGCCTTCATCGACCGCCTCGACTTCCATCGTCGCCTTGTCGGTCTCGATCTCGGCAATGACGTCGCCGGCGACGACCTTGTCGCCTTCGTTTTTCAGCCACTTGGCCAGGTTGCCCTCTTCCATGGTCGGGGAGAGCGCGGGCATCAAAATTTCAATCGGCATGGAGCGCGCTCCTCAAAGAAGAATGTCGGTGTAGAGCTCGGACGCATCCGGCTCCGGATCGTTCTGCGCGAACTCCGCCGAATCGGCGACGATCTCGCGAACCTCCTTGTCGATGGCCTTGAGTTCGTCCTCGGTGGCCCATTTCTTCTCGACCAGGCGCGCCTTCACCTGCTCGATCGGGTCGTGCTCGGAGCGCATCTTCTGCACTTCGTCCTTGGAGCGATATTTCGCCGGGTCCGACATGGAGTGGCCGCGATAGCGGTAGGTCTGCATCTCGAGGATCATCGGGCCGTTGCCCGCACGCGCCCATTCGACCGCCATGTCGCCGGCAGCCTTGACCGCGCGCACATCCATGCCGTCGACCTGGATGCCAGGAATGTTGAACGAGGCGCCGCGGTGCGAAAAATCGGTCTGCGCCGAGGCGCGGGCAACCGAGGTGCCCATGGCGTAGCGGTTGTTCTCGATGATGTAGATCGACGGCAGCTTCCAAAGCGCCGCCATGTTGAAGCTCTCGTAGACCTGGCCCTGGTTGGCCGCGCCATCGCCGAAATAGACCAGCGAGACATTGTCGTTGCCGCGATAGCGGTTGGCGAAGGCAAGGCCGGTGCCGAGCGAGACCTGGCCGCCCACGATGCCGTGGCCGCCGTAGAAGTTCTTCTCCTTGGAGAACATGTGCATCGAGCCGCCCTTGCCGCGCGAATAGCCGCTGCGGCGTCCGGTCAGCTCGGCCATCACCCCGCGGGCGGTCATGCCGGTTGCGAGCATATGGCCGTGGTCGCGGTAGCCTGTGATGACCTGGTCGCCGCCCTTCAGCGCCATCTGCATGCCGGTGACGACCGCTTCCTGGCCGATGTAAAGGTGGCAAAAGCCGCCGATGAAGCCCATGCCGTAGAGCTGGCCCGCCTTCTCCTCGAAGCGGCGGATCAGGAGCATGTCGCGATAGGCCTTGTGTTCTTCGTCTTTCGAGAACTCGAGCGGCGGCGGTGTCTTGATCGCAGAAGTGGATTTCGCGTCGGCTTTTGCGCGCGACGCTTTCTTGGCGGCTGTTGCCATGCCTTGGGTCTCCCGGAGCCTGTCTCTTTGCGGACAACCGGGCATGTGAGCAAACCCGGATATTGACCCAAGGCTAGCATGGCGAATTCGTTCCCGCTATGCCGATTTCGCATAGCGGATATTCGTCGAAGACGCTGAAAAAACAGTGGAATTAGGCGATTAACTGAAAACGAGTTAATCAGCGATCGAGATAGATCACGACTTCGTCGTCGCGCACGAGATCGAGCGCGCGGCGTGCCTGCTCATCGAGCATGTCGCGCTCGATCGTTCCATCATTGATGAGAACGAGCCGCGTTTCAAGCGCTTCGCGCTCGACGATCAGTTCGTCGAGCTCCGCCTGCAGGATTGCCACCCGCTCTTCCAGACGCTGCTTGGAATTGATGCCGTAGGCACCATGAAAGGCATGGTAGCCGAAATAGGCCAGAAAGGCCGATGCGACGACCGGCACGATCAGGCGACCGGTGTTGCGCTGCTTGTGATGACGGGTCCACATGGGGCGATTCCTTGAATAGAACCATGTGAACCCGCCATGCTTAATGGACGGTTACGAAGCGCGTCCCGAACGCAGGATCGAGCGGCCGGCATAGCGCGCCGAGCGACCGAGTTCCTGCTCGATGCGCAGGAGCTGGTTGTACTTGGCGAGCCGGTCCGAGCGGGCGAGCGAGCCGGTCTTGATCTGCCCGCAATTGGTCGCGACCGCGAGATCGGCGATGGTCGAATCCTCGGTCTCGCCCGAGCGGTGCGACATGACCGCAGTGTAGGCAGCCTTGTGCGCCGTCTCGACCGCGTCGAGCGTCTCCGACAGCGAGCCAATCTGGTTGACCTTGACGAGGATCGAGTTCGCAACGCCCATGCGGATGCCGTCCTTGAGGCGCGCGGAGTTGGTGACGAAGAGATCGTCGCCGACGAGCTGGACCTTGTCGCCGACGAGATCGGTCAGCGCCTTCCAGCCGTCCCAGTCGTCTTCGCCCATGCCATCCTCGATGGAGATGATCGGATAGGCATCGCACAGCTTGGCGAGATATTCGGCCTGGGCCTGGCCCTCGCGCTTCGCGCCCTCGCCCTCATAGTCGTAGACGCCGTTCTTGAAGAACTCGGTCGCCGCGCAATCGAGCGCCAGCGCGACTTCCTCGCCCGGTTTGAAACCAGCCTTCTCGATCGACTTCGTCACGAAGTCGAGCGCGTCCTCGGCGCTCTTCAGGTTCGGCGCAAAGCCGCCCTCGTCGCCGACATTGGTGTTGTGCCCGGCCTGCTTCAAATCCTTCTTCAGCGTGTGGAAGATTTCCGCACCCCAGCGCAGGGCCTCGCGGAAGCTCTCCGCGCCGACCGGCATGATCATGAATTCCTGGAAGTCGATCGGATTGTCGGCATGGGCGCCGCCATTGATGATGTTCATCATCGGAACGGGAAGAACATGCGCCCCGGCGCCGCCGACATAGCGATAGAGCGGCAAGCCGGAGGACTGGGCGGCGGCCTTGGCGACGGCGAGAGAAACGCCGAGGATCGCGTTGGCGCCGAGCCGCGCCTTATTGGGCGTGCCGTCCAGGTCGATCATGGTGCGGTCGATGTGAAGCTGGTTCTCGGCTTCCATGCCGCCGATCGCCTCGAAGATTTCGCCATTGGCGGCTTCGACGGCGCCCTCGACGCCCTTTCCGAGATAACGCGCCCCGCCGTCGCGCAGCTCGACCGCCTCATGCGCGCCGGTCGACGCGCCCGACGGGACCGCCGCTCGGCCGAATGCACCGTTCTCCAGCGTGACGTCGACCTCGACGGTCGGGTTGCCACGGCTGTCGAGGATTTCGCGGGCCGTGATGTCGATGATTGCGGTCATGGCGGAGGCACCTTTGGCTGGGAATGGTGCGGGTTTCTTAGCGAAAGGCTGCGAAAAGGCAATGACAAGGCGCTGAAGCCGGGCATATATCCGCTCGGGCTTGCAAGGACCAAAGCGCATGCAATCGTTCGTCATCAATCTCGATCGCGCAACGGAACGGCTGGCGCATATCGAGGCTACATTTGCACGTCTGGGTCTATCGTTCGAACGCGTCCCGGCGATCGATGGCCGATGTCTTGAAGGCGACGAGATCGACCGCTGGCAAAGACCGGGAAGTGCCGTCGGGCCTTCCGAGATCGCCTGTTTCCTCAGTCATCGGCGATGCTGGCAAGAAATCGTTGCACGCGATCTCGCACACGCCGCCATTTTTGAGGACGACGTGCTGCTCAGTAGCGACGCCGCAGAATTCCTGAATAGCGCAGAGTGGATCGTCAGCGACGCCCACATTGTCAAACTCGAAACAAACGGCCGCCCGACATTCGTGGCGCGAAATCTTGCAAGCACCCATTCGGGCCGCGAACTTCGGCGCCTGACCGGGCCGCATTTCAACGCCGCCGCTTATATCGTGTCCCGTTCTGCAGCAGAACGACTGATCGAAGCCAGCAACGTTATCGAGATGCCGGTGGATTTGTTTCTGTTCGACACTCGCGGACTTCAGCACTGGCCGACCTACCAGTTGATGCCGGCCCTTTGTGCGCAGCCATTCGTCGCGCACCGTCTGAGCATTGCAGCCGGTCCGAGAGATCTTGAGCCCAGTACGATCGAAGAAGATCGCCGCCGGCGCCGACCTCGCGGGTGGCGACGGTTGCGACACAAGCTGCGCCGGATAATCGAGGAATTTCGCCAGACGTCCCGGGGCTTTGTCGTCCGGCTGACAGGGCCGCACCAATGGGGCCCCGTACCGTTCAAATGAAAAGGCCCCGCAAGGCGGGGCCTTCCAGGAGAATGCCGATCAGTCAGTACCAGTAGGGCTGGACCTTGTAGTAATCATAGGACGCGTCGCGCGCCGCCTTGCCGTCCGATCCCGTTAGATCGTCGATGTCGTGTGTCGGCGCGGCCTCGAGCTGTTCGCGCGTGAAGGGTACGACGTAGCCCTCCTGGTTCTTCTCGTAGTCGAGTGCCGACCACGGAATGGCGTGGTATTTCTCGCCGATCCCGAGGAAGCCGCCGAAACCGATGACCGCGAACATGATGTTGTTGGACGTCTTGTCCAGCATCACGTCCTCGATCGAGCCGATATGCTGGCCTTCGGTGTTGTAGACATTGGTGCCGATGACGCGCGAGGCGCGGATGGCCTGGGTGTGGCCTGTTGCGGTGGTCATTGAACTGCTCCTTGGGTTGTTTCCCGTTGAGCATCCAACCGATCAGCGTGGTGAATGTTCCGACGTTTTTGCGATCCGGTCGAAGGCGACCAGGCGCGAAAGAAGCGCTTCCATCTGGTCGATCGGAACCATGTTGGGCCCATCGGATGGCGCGTTGTCGGGGGCCTGGTGCGTCTCGATGAAGACGCCTGCGACGCCGACCGCGACGGCTGCGCGCGCCAGCGTCTCGACGAAGCGGCGCTCGCCGCCAGACGATCCACCCTGGCCGCCCGGCTGCTGCACCGAGTGGGTCGCATCGAAGATCACTGGCGCGCCCGTCTCTGCCATGATCGGCAGCGATCGCATGTCGGAGACAAGTGTATTATAGCCGAACGAGGCGCCGCGCTCGGTCAGGAGCACATTGGGATTGCCCGATTCGGTCACCTTGGCGATGACGTTCTTCATGTCCCAGGGTGCGAGGAACTGGCCCTTCTTGACGTTGACGACCTTGCCGGTGTTCGCGGCGGCGATCAGAAGGTCGGTCTGGCGCGACAGGAAGGCGGGGATTTGCAGGATGTCGACCACGTCCGCGACGATGCCACACTGTTCCTCGGTGTGCACGTCCGTCAGCACGGGAAAGCCGAACGCGCGCTTCAGGTCGGCGAAGACCGGCAGCGCTGCGTCGAGCCCTGCGCCGCGTGTACCTTTCAGCGAGGTGCGGTTTGCCTTGTCGAAGGATGATTTGTAGACGAGGCCGAGGCCAAGCCGGTCGGTGATCTCCTTCAGGCGACCGGCCATGTCGAAGGCATGGTCGCGGCTTTCGAGCTGGCAGGGGCCCGCGATCAGGACGAAGGGCGCATCGTTGGCGAAGGCTACATTGCCGACGGAGACGGTGGCGTTGGGGCGGATCATGATCTGTCCTCGAAAGTGAAAATTGCGCCCTGCCCGGGTGCGGGCCGAACCGTCAGCTTGCTGCCTTCGCGTTCGAAGGCAACATTTCCGGCCGCGATCGCTGCGGCAGTCGTATCGATATCGGCGACGGCGAAGTGGATCGCGGCTAGGCGTAGTGGTCCGTCTGCAGGCTGCATCGCCAGGCGCGAATTGCCCAGACGCGCGGCGATGGCGCCATTTTCAGTCGCGACCGGCGAATGGGCGAGTACCGACAGGAAGGCCTTGTGGGCCTGTGAATCGGCACCAGCCAACGTCACGCCGGCAATGCCGCTCGCGCCGTTGCGATGCGCTTCGAGCGCGGCGCGCCCTGCCGTGGCCGGCGCCTCGATCCGCTGGCAGGTGAAGAAATAGGCGGCGTCGCTGTCAGGCACCGCTGCGAAGGCAAGACGGAACGAGACCTTGCCGGACCTGCCAGCAGGGTCGACGAAGGCGCGGGAGAAATCGAGAATAGGGCCGGCAGAAACATCCGCTTCTTCAAACCCTGCATGATCGGCCCTCGCATCATCGGTCTTGAAGACGAGCGCCGAGAAGCCATCCTCGCCGATGGCCTGCCGATAGAGTGCGTCGCGAGCGACGAAGACGTTCCTGCTCCCGATCGCATCGCGGACCTTGGCCGCATCGCCGATCGCCAGCGGCTCGAGGAAGGTGTCGTCGGAGAAATAGACGCATGAATTGATCGTACCGAACGGGTGCGTACCCTGCGGCGCCACCGTGAATCCGAGCGCCTCATAGCGGGTGCGCGCCGTTGCCAGATCGGGCACCGGCAGGACGCAGTGGTCGAGAAGTCGCGGCGTCAATGTCATCGCGGCGGTTTGCCCCAAAGCGGGCTCGGGTGCAAGGCTAGGGCGTCACGGCTTCCAGCGGTGCGGCCTGCGCCGTTCCGGCGCCAAGATCGGGCAGGAGCTCGGGCAGCCGGAACTGCTCGAGAAAGCCGGTGACGGCTTCAAGGGCGCCGTGGGCGAACATGTCGCCATGCCCGGCTTCCTTGAAGATGTGCAGCGATGCGAATGTCTCGTTCAACGAAGCGAGCTTTTCGGCGAAGGTCGCAGGCGTCACCTGGTCCTGCCCGCCTGCCATCAGAAGGATCGGCACGTCGATCTCGCCGATCCGCGAGCGCGTGTCGAACTGGGTGCGCACGAGCCAGACGGGCGCCCTGCCCGCCTGCTGGCGAACGGCATCGCGAAAGCTGGTGAACGGCGCTTCGAGGATCACCGCGCGCGGCTTGATCTGGCTGGCGGCATAGCTCGCAATGCCTGTGCCCATCGAATATCCGTATAGGATGGTCCCGTCGGGCGCCATGTTTTCGACCGCGAGCTTTGCAAGCAAGCCTGCTGCGTCGCCGTAGAGATGCGTTTCGCTCGGCCTGCCCGGATTGCCGCCATAGCCGCGATAGCCGGCAAGCAGCAGGCCGTAGCCATCTTCTGCCAACTCGAACAGATGGCTCGGCTTTTTGACCAGATCGCCGACGCGGCCCGGAAAATAGACAATGACCGGCTTGCCGGCCTCGGGCTGCTTGTACCAGCTTCGCAGGATCAGGCCGTCATGGGTCTTCATGTCGAAGGGTTCGAGCTTGGCGTCGCTTTCCAGATGAAGGACGCTGAGAACCAGTCGTTCGCGAAAGAGGATCAGTTCCGGCACGGTCTGCATCGCAAGCGTCGCGATGCCGCACAGCGCGACGACGAAAGCGGCGGCCATCATGCGTGGGGACTTCACGGACTTCATGCGGAGCGACGTGCCTCTTGCGAAAAAATTGGCTGCCCTCGTCGAGAGCAGCCAATCATGTCCGCAATTTGTTACACATCCGTCACATTGCGTGAAGAGGGTGCGACCGATCGGCTCAGACGAGCCGGCTCTGCTCCACCGCAGCCTCGATGAACGAGGCGAAGAGCGGGTGCGGTTCGAACGGACGCGACTTCAGTTCCGGATGGTACTGGACGCCGATGAACCAGGGATGGTCGGCATATTCGATCGTCTCAGGCAGGACGCCGTCGGGCGACATGCCGGAGAAGACGAGGCCGCTGTCTTCCAGCCGGTCCTTGTAGTCGACATTGACTTCGTAGCGGTGGCGATGGCGCTCGGAGATGTCCGTGGAGCCATAAATGTCGGCGATCTTCGTGCCTTCCTTGAGCGCAGCCTTGTAGGCGCCGAGGCGCATCGTGCCGCCGAGATCACCCGCCGCCTGGCGCTGTTCGAGCATGTTGCCCTTCAGCCATTCGGTCATCAGGCCGACGACGGGCTCCTTGGCCGGGCCGAATTCAGTCGAGGACGCGTTCTCGATGCCGGCGAGCGAGCGAGCCGCCTCGATGCACGCCATCTGCATGCCGAAGCAGATGCCGAAATACGGCACCTTGCGTTCGCGGGCGAACTTCGCCGCGAGGATCTTGCCCTCTGCGCCACGCTCGCCGAAGCCGCCGGGCACGAGGATGCCGTGGACCTTTTCGAGGAACGGCGCCGGATCTTCCTTCTCGAAGACCTCCGATTCGATCCAGTCGAGCTTGACCTTGACGCGGTTGGCGAGCCCCCCATGCGACAGCGCCTCGATGAGCGACTTATAGGCGTCCTTGAGGCCGGTATATTTGCCGACGACGGCGATGGTGACTTCGCCCTCGGGATTATGCAGGCGGCTCGACACCTCCTGCCAGCGTTCCATGCGGGGCTTCGGCGCCGGGTCGATGCCGAAGGCAGCCAGAACTTCCGAATCGAGCCCTTCGGCGTGGTAGGCCATCGGCACGTCGTAGATGTGGGCCACGTCCAGCGCCTGGATGACCGCCGTCTCGCGCACATTGCAGAAGAGCGACAGCTTGCGGCGCTCCTCGGTCGGGATCGACCGGTCGGCACGCACGAGCAGGATGTCCGGCGCGATGCCGATCGAGCGCAGTTCCTTGACGGAGTGCTGGGTCGGCTTGGTCTTGAGTTCGCCGGCAGCCGGAATCCAGGGCATCAGCGTCAGATGGATATAGACCGCCTGTCCGCGCGGCAAATCGTTGCCGAGCTGGCGGATGGCTTCGAGGAACGGCATCGCCTCGATATCGCCAACCGTTCCGCCGATCTCGCAGAGGACGAAGTCGTAGTCTTCGTTGCCCTCAAGGACGAAATTCTTGATCTCGTCGGTGACGTGCGGAATGACCTGCACGGTCGCGCCGAGATAGTCGCCGCGCCGTTCGCGCTCAATGATGTTCTTGTAGATGCGGCCGGTGGTGATGTTGTCCTGCTGGTTGGCAGAACGCCCGGTGAAGCGCTCATAGTGACCGAGATCGAGATCGGTCTCCGCGCCGTCATCGGTGACGAACACCTCGCCATGCTGATAGGGCGACATCGTGCCCGGATCGACATTGAGATAGGGATCTAGCTTGCGCAGTCTCACGCGATAGCCACGGGCCTGCAGAAGTGCGGCGAGTGCCGCTGCTGCAATGCCTTTGCCAAGGGAGGAGACCACGCCGCCGGTGATGAATACATATCGCGCCATGGGAGTCGGTGCTTACCGTCACAAATGAAAATGCGCCAGCCAAAAATCTTCGGCCGGCGCATTTAGGGGTGGAAGAAGGGATCAGAGAACGACGACTTCGGCGCCGACGCGGACCCGCGAATAGAGATCCATGACGTGCTCGTTGATCATGCGGAAGCAGCCGTTGGACGAGGCGCTGCCGATGGTCTCGGGCTGGTTGGTGCCGTGAATGCGCACATGGGTGTCGACCTTGTCCTGATGCAGATAGATCGCGCGCGCGCCCAGCGGATTGTCCGGCCCGCCATTCATGCCGTCCTTGTACTGGCCGTATTTCTTCGGCTCGCGCTCCTGCATCGCCTTGGTCGGGAACCAGCGCGGCCATTCCTGCTTGTCGCCGACCCTGGCGGTTCCCTTGAACTCCAGCCCGTCCTTGCCGACGGCGATCGCGTATCGACGCGCCGAACGGCGGTCCTCGACGAGGTAGAGGACGCGGGCCTGCGGATCGATGACGATGGTGCCGGGCTCATAGCCCGAAAAGGCGACGACGACCGGCATCTGCTCGGGCTTCGGCGTGAACTTGCGGACTTTCTCCCGCTCGCCGAGCACTTCGTCGAGCGCGCGGGTCTCGGGGAGCAACTCCGTCTCCATCGGCCGCATGAAACCGGTCGAGACCATCGTCGTCGACCGCAATTCGCCGATATTGCCTTCGGTCTTGACGGTGGCGACGTCCTGAGCGGGCAAAGCGGGCGCCGGTGCTGCCACACGCGCCGTCTGCGGCTTGGCGACCTGGCGCGGTGCAACGGGCACCGCCTTCTCCTGCGGGAACACGAATACCGGCGGCGGCTCCTGAGAGAAGGACTGGGTTGCGAAGCCGGCAAGGAGAATTGCCAGAGCGAGACGCTTGATCATGTGGAAAGCCCCTTGGCGCCGCACGCGCATATGCGTCCACGACAGGGCGCGGACATGAAGTATCATATCAAATCACCGGCCGGGCTCTCAAGAGTTGCAAGGCCATGGATGCTGCGCCGCAAACGAAATCGGGCGGCTGTGATCGTAAGAACACAGCCGCCCGAGGATAGCTCGCAAGTGGAATCAGTTGCCGGTCGGGACCTGGTCTTCGTCGGCCGGCGCCGCGTCCGTTGCGGGTGCGGCAGGCGCTTCGTCCGTTGCAGGCGCAGCAGGCTCGTCCCCGGCCGGTGCCGCAGGCGCTTCGGGCGCCGTCGTTGCGGTTGGCTCTTCGGCGGGCGCTGCGGGTGCGGCCGGCGCTGCGCCATCATCCGAAGACGGCGCGGCCGGAGCTGCCGGAGCGCTCGGGACGTCGTCGCCGCCGAGCTGATCGAGAACGCCACCGGCGCCCGAGGGTGCCTGCTGGCCTTCCTGCTGCGTCGGGATGCGGTCGAGGAAGTCGGTCGGCTGCTCGCCGTAGCGTGCCAGGAGGGAAAGTCCGAGCGAGGTCGCGAAGAAGATCGCCGCCAGGATGCCGGTCGCCCGCGTCAGCGGATTGCCCGAGCCGCGCGCCGCAGCGAAATTGCCGCCGCCCCCACCGCCGATGCCGAGGCCGCCGCCTTCGGAGCGCTGCAGCAGCACGACGGCCACCAGCGCCAGAACGACGAGCAAATGGATGACGATGAGGATGGTTTGCATAAGGAAATCCGGGTGATCTGTTCTCTCCCGCGAAAGGTTACGCGGGGCGACGCGGCTCAATACACGGCTTCAGCCGCCATTCCAAGTCCTATATGGCCACGCCCTATATGGCTGGCGCATACCCGTTCTTTCAAGGTCGCAGCGTCGATTGCAGGCCGAAACCCTGCATCAGCCGGTCGATCGCAAAATCCGCCCTGCCCGAGGTGAAGATCGCACGGTCGGGAACGTCGCGCCCACCGGCACCTGCCGGACTGTTTTCGAGCAGCGCCAGAACGCGCCGCGCGATCGCCTCGGCCGGGTCGAGCCAGTCGACCGGCCATGGTGCCAGCCGCCGGAACACGTTCGCCAAAAAGGGATAATGCGTGCACGCCAGTACGACGATGTCGGTGCGCCGACCGTCCTGCTCGATGAAGCACGGCTCGATCTCCGCGCGGATCGCCTCCATGTCGATGGTTTCGCCGCGAATGTGCTGTTCGGCAAAGCGGGCGAGCGATTGGCTGCCGACGAGCCGGACGTGGCACTTGGTCGCGAAGGACTGGATCAAGTTGCGCGTATAGGCGCGCTTGACCGTGCCGGGCGTCGCCAGAACCGAAATGAGGCCAGTATGGGTTCGCTCGGCCGCCGGCTTGATCGCGGGGACGGTGCCGACGAAGGGCGTCGACGGATAGGAGGCGCGCAGATCCTCAAGCACCAGCGTCGAGGCGGTGTTGCAGGGAATGGCGAAGACGAGCGGATCGTGCTCGGCGATGAGTTTGCCGGCGAGTTCGACGATGCGCGCCTTCAGCGCCTCTTCCTCCCAGTCGCCGTAAGGAAACGCCGCGTCGTCGGCGACATAGACGAAGCGCCGGTCGGGCATCAAAACGCGCGCTTCGCGCAGGACGGTGAGGCCGCCGATGCCCGAATCGAACAGGATGATCGGCCGGTCAGCCATCCGCGTCTCCCGGCTCGCGACCGTGCGCATCGGCCTCGGCCTTGCGCTTGGAGTAACCTGCGCCGCGTGGTTCTTTCGGAGAGTAATAGTCGAGCGAATTCAGGACGCCGCGCAGCGCCTTGATCTCGGCGACGCTGAAGCCGGGGCGGGTCAGCACAGCACGCAACGCGTCGACCATGCGCGGTTTTTTGGCGGTAGGGCGGAAATAGCCGCGCGCGTCGAGCGCCGATTCCAGATGGTCGAAGAAGCCGGCGAAGATCGCCTTCGGCGCCTGCTCGATGACGGGGCCGGAAAACGGCACCTGCTCGGTTTCCGCACCGCTCTTCATCCATTCATAGGACATCAGCAGAACCGCCTGCGCGATGTTGAGCGAGGCGAAGGCGGGATTGACCGGGAAGGTGACGATCTCGTCGGCCAGCGCCACCTCCTCATTGTCGAGGCCGAAGCGTTCGCGCCCGAAGAGGATGCCGATCCCCTCGCCCGCGCCGAACCTGCGGCGCAGTTCGCCTGCCGCCGACACCGGACCACGGACCGGCTTGAAACCGTCGCGCTGCCGCGCAGTCGTCGCGAGCACGTAGTTCAGATCGGCAATCGCCTCGGCCAACGTGTCGAAGACGCGGACCTTGTCGATGACGTGGTCGGCCTTCGAGGCGGCGGCGCGCGCCTTCTCGCTCGGCCAGCCGTCGCGCGGGTTGACGAGGCGCAGCTCGGCCAACCCGAAATTCGCCATGGCGCGCGCGACCATGCCGATATTCTCGCCAAGCTGAGGCTCGACGAGGATGATCGCCGGGCCTTCCTGGATGAGCGAGCGGTCGCGGTCGGTGCCTGCCATGTCGTTTCCGTCGATGAATGTGGAATCACAACTGGCACAGGCGCGGAAAAAACGGAACAGGGGTCAGCGGACGAAGTCGCGGATGGCGCCGGCCACGGCGTCCGGCTGCTCGTGCAATATCCAGTGTCCGCTGTCGGCAAAGCGCTTGACGGTCAATTGCGGTGCATAGTCGCCAAGGCCGTCGATCGTCGCCGGCCGCAACGCCTCGTCCGCCTCGCCCCAGAGAAGCAGATGCGGCATGCGGACGAGAAAGGTTTCGCGCGGCATGTCGTCGATCGGCGACGGGATTGCCGGCTCGCCGACGCCCGGAACCGCGATCGGCGAGGCACGGTACCAGTTGAGCATGCCCGTCATCGCACCCGGCCGGCTCCATGCCGCCAGATACCTCGCGCGCTCCTCGCCGGTCATCCAGCCCGTCTTCGAAAATCCCGACAGCATGTTGAATGTACGGCGATATTCGTCCTCGGCCATGCGTGCTTCGGCGCCATCGGCCCGCAGGCGGTTCATATATTGGCTGGCGCGTCTTTGCTCCGGATCATCGGAGATCGCGCGCTGGAACAGCGCCGGGTGCACGCCATTCGCAATGACGAGATGCGACAGGCGGTCGGGATGCGAGAACGCGTACGCATAGGCGATCGACGCGCCCCAGTCGTGGCCGGCGAGCACGAAGGGCCAGCCGGGCGACAAATGATCGGCGAGCGCCGCAAGATCGGCGACGACGTGTTTCGATCGATAGGCGTCCACGCCCTGCGGCTTGTCGGAAAGGTTGAAACCGCGCTGGTCGGGCGCGACGAGGTGGAAGTCGCCGGCAAGCGCGCTCATCACGCCTTCCCATGCCGCCCAATATTCGGGGAAGCCATGCAGGCAGACGATCAGCGGTTTGCCACGCTCCCCCATCTCGGCGACGTTCAGGGAAACCTGCCCGGTATCGAAGCTGAAAAATCGAGCGTCGACGCTCATCCTGACCTCCTCGCGCTACGTCCAAAGCCCTGTATCCCGTCGGCTTTGCCTTCCGGGCGCACAATGCTATAGGGGCCGCAAATTCCCGGGCGCGGCCGTTTCAGGTCGCGCCTTCTCCCAACAGACAGCGAGGCATTTCTCATGGCGAAGATCAAGGTGGCAAATCCGGTCGTCGAACTCGACGGCGACGAGATGACACGGATCATCTGGCAGTTCATCAAGGACAAGCTGATCCACCCCTACCTTGATATCGACCTGAAATATTACGACCTCGGCATGGAAAGCCGCGACGCGACCGACGACCAGATCACGATCGATGCGGCCGAAGCGATCAAGAAGTACGGCGTCGGCGTCAAATGCGCCACGATCACGCCGGACGAGGCCCGCGTCGAGGAATTCGGCCTCAAGAAGATGTGGCGTTCGCCGAACGGCACGATCCGCAACATTCTCGGCGGCACCATCTTCCGCGAGCCGATCATCATGAAGAACGTCCCGCGCCTCGTTCCGGGCTGGACGCAGCCGATCATCGTCGGCCGTCACGCCTTCGGCGACCAGTACCGCGCCACTGATTTCAAGTTCCCCGGCGCCGGCAAGCTGACGATCAGGTTCGTCGGCGAGGACGGCCAGGTCATCGAGCACGAAGTCTTCGACGCACCGGGCTCGGGCGTCGCGATGGCGATGTACAATCTCGACGATTCGATCCGCGAATTCGCGCGCGCCTCGCTGAACTACGGCCTGCTGCGCGGCTATCCGGTTTACCTTTCGACCAAGAACACGATCCTCAAGGCCTATGACGGCCGCTTCAAAGATATCTTCCAGGAGGTCTACGAGACCGAGTTCCTGGAGAAGTTCAAGGAAAAGAAGATCACCTACGAGCACCGCCTGATCGACGACATGGTCGCGGCTTCGCTGAAGTGGTCGGGCGGCTATGTCTGGGCCTGCAAGAACTATGACGGCGACGTCCAGTCGGACACGGTCGCGCAGGGCTTCGGCTCGCTCGGCCTGATGACCTCGGTCCTGATGACGCCGGACGGCCAGACGGTCGAGGCCGAAGCTGCGCACGGCACGGTCACGCGTCACTTCCGCCAGCACGAGAAGGGTCAGGAGACCTCGACCAACTCGATCGCGTCGATCTTCGCCTGGACGCGCGGCCTCGCGCACCGCGCCAAGCTCGACGACAATACCGAACTGAAGAACTTCGCCGAGACGCTGGAGCGCGTGTGCATCGAGACCGTCGAATCCGGCCACATGACCAAGGATCTGGCACTTCTGATCGGCGCCGACCAGCCTTGGCTCTCGACGTCCGGCTTCCTCGACAAGGTCGACGAGAACCTGCAGAAGGCGATGGTGGCCTAAAGGTCAGTTTTCCAAGGCTAAGCGAACGGGGCGGCTTCAGGGCCGCCCTTTTCTTTTGTCGCACACCTGCCAGGCGAACCAATCTGCCCCTCGCGCATTGAGGGCGAGTATCAATGCCAAGGAGTAAATCCATGTTCGCCAAGACCGTTACCCTCGCCTTCGTCTCGTCCGCCCTTCTCGCCGGCTCCGCCTTCGCCCAGACGGCATGGGTCGAGATCGAAGACAACGTCCAGGTTTCCGCGTTCAACGCCACGGTCGACCAGATCGACGACTGGGACGTCTATGCCGGCGGCGAAAAGGTCGGCGAAGTCGAAGAGGTGGTCGGTACGGAAGCCGGCACCGCGACCGCGCTGGTCGTCGACTTCGAAGGCAATGGCGGCTTTGCCGACCAGGACATGGTGATCCCGCTCGACCAGTTCGCCTGGGAAAACAATCAGCTCGTGCTCAATGCCGATGCTGCCGCGGTCGGTTCGATGGAAGTCTGGAACGACTAAGCAAGGCCACACTTAAAGTGACGAAGCCGCGGCATTGCCGCGGCTTTTTTCATTGTGCGCTGGCGAAAATCAGCTGACGAGCGCTTCGCGAACCGCGGCGATGGCCGCATCCGCATTGGCTGCGTCTGGGCCGCCGGCCTGTGCCATGTCTGGCCGGCCGCCTCCACCCTTCCCGCCGATAGCGGCGGAGGCGGCACGAACGAGATCGACTGCACTGTAGCGACCGGTCAGATCGCTGGTGACGCCGACGACGATGCTCGCCTTGCCATCATCCGTGCCGACGAAGACGACGATGCCGGACCCGACTGACGACTTGCCCTCGTCTGCCAGCGGCTTCAAATCCTTGGCCGACACGCCCGAGACGACGCGGCCGAGGAAGCCGACGCCGGCCACGGTCTCGGCTTCCTGCCCGCCAGCCGGACCCGCGCCGCCGCCGAGCGCCAGTTTCTTGCGGGCGTCGGCAAGTTCGCGCTCGAGCTTCTTGCGCTCGTCGAGAACGGCTTCGAGGCGAGTGACGACATCCGCCGGCGCGACCTTCAGCGCGGAGGCTGCCGCTTTCAGGCGCTTGTCCTGTTCGTCGAGATGTTGCCGCGCGGCTTCGCCCGTCAGCGCCTCGATGCGGCGGACGCCCGATGCCACGGCGCCTTCGGCCAGAAGACGCACGATGCCGATATCGCCGGTAGCGGCGACATGCGTTCCGCCGCAAAGCTCGGTCGAATAGCTCTTGCCGGCTTTGTCGCCATGAAGCGCCGTACCCATCGACACGACGCGGACCTCGTCGCCATACTTTTCGCCGAAGAGCGCCATGGCGCCTTCTGCGATCGCGTCGTCAACGGCCATCAGCCGCGTAGATACGGGAGCATTCTGCAGTACGATCTCGTTGGCGAGTTCCTCGACCCGCGCAAGCTCTTCGGGCGCGATCGGCTTGGGATGCGAAAAATCGAAGCGCAGGCGGTCAGGCGCGACGAGCGAACCCTTCTGCGCAACGTGCGTGCCGAGCACTTCGCGCAACGCCTCGTGGACGAGATGGGTTGCTGAATGATTGCGGCGGATGCGGGCGCGGCGCGCGGCGTCGACCTTGAGCTCGACGGGAGCGCCGATTTTCACCGTACCCGACGCGACGCGTCCGAAATGGACGAACAGGCCGTCGGCCTTCTTCTGCGTGTCGGTGACGTCGATTGCGAAGCCTTCGCCGAGAATTCGGCCTGTATCGCCCACCTGGCCGCCGGATTCGCCGTAGAATGGCGTCTGGTTGAGGACGATCGCGACGTCTTCGCCATCGGAAGCACCTTCTGCCTGCGTGCCGCCCTTGACGATCGCGGCGATGACGCCTTCGGCCGCTTCGGTCTCATAGCCGAGGAATTCGCTCGCGCCGACCTTGTCGCGGATGCCGAACCAGACGGTTTCGGTCGCCGCTTCGCCGGAGCCTGTCCAATTGGCGCGCGCCTCGGCCTTCTGCCGCTCCATCGCCGCGGAAAACGCGTCGGTGTCGACGGAAATGCCGCGCTGGCGCAGCGCGTCCTGCGTCAGGTCGAGCGGGAAGCCGTAGGTGTCGTAGAGCTTGAAAGCCATCTCGCCATCGAGGCGGTCGCCCTCGCCGAGCTTTTCGGTCGCATCAGACAGGAGGCCAAGGCCGCGCGCGAGCGTCTTGCGGAAGCGCGATTCCTCGAGCTTCAGCGTCTCGGTGATGAGCGCCTGTCCGCGCACGAGTTCGGGATAGGCCTGGCCCATCTCGCGCACGAGCGCTGGCACGAGGCGCCACATCAGCGGATCGGCTGCGCCCAGAAGCTGCGCGTGCCGCATCGCGCGGCGCATGATGCGGCGCAGGACATAGCCACGGCCCTCGTTCGACGGCAGGACGCCGTCGGCGATGAGGAAGCTCGCGGCGCGCAGATGGTCGGCGATGACCCGGTGGCTCGCGCGGTTCTTGCCTTCGGCCTTGACGCCCGTCGCTTCTTCGGAAGCGCGGATCAGGGCCTTGAAGAGGTCGATGTCGTAATTGTCGTGAACGCCCTGAAGCACGGCCGCGATGCGCTCCAGCCCCATGCCGGTGTCGATCGAGGGACGCGGCAGATCGATACGCTGTTCCTTCGAAATCTGCTCGTACTGCATGAAGACGAGGTTCCAGATCTCGATGAAGCGGTCGCCATCCTCATCCGGGCTGCCGGGAGGGCCGCCAGAAATGCCTTCGCCGTGGTCGTAGAAAATCTCGGAACACGGGCCGCAGGGGCCGGTATCGCCCATGGCCCAGAAATTGTCGCTCGTCGCGATGCGGATGATGCGGTCGTCGCCAAGCCCGGCGATCTTCTTCCAGTGCGCGGCCGCTTCGTCGTCCGTGTGGTAGACGGTCACGACCAGACGCGTCGGGTCGATACCGTATTCCCTTGTGATCAGGTTCCAGGCGAGCGTGATCGCCTCTTCCTTGAAGTAGTCTCCGAACGAGAAATTGCCCAGCATCTCGAAGAAGGTGTGATGGCGCGCGGTGTACCCGACATTGTCGAGATCGTTGTGCTTGCCGCCGGCACGCACGCACTTCTGCGCCGTCGCCGCGCGCGAATAGGGGCGCGTCTCAAGCCCGGTGAAGACGTTCTTGAACTGGACCATGCCCGCATTGGTGAACATCAGCGTCGGATCGTTGCGCGGGACGAGCGGGCTCGACGCAACCGCCTCGTGACCGTTCTTCCGAAAATAGTCGAGGAAGGTCGATCGGATTTCGTTGACGCCACTCATCTGCGAACCTTTACGTGCTGACTGCCCGCGGAAACGGGGAAAGAACGCCTTTTAGCGTCAGGCAATTGGGCTGTCCAGAAATCAGCACCGAACGCCAGGCCGATTGCGCGAAGCGACGGCGGTTCCTCCAAAATACGAATGAAAAAGGCCGCCGGAACATCCGACGGCCTTCTTCGTCAACGCGACCGCCCGGATCTACATGCCGGCGGCGTCATCAAAATCCGCATCATCTTCGCCGTCGCCATCACGCTTTGCTTCAAGGAACTTTTCAGCGATCAGGCCGGCATTCTGGCGTAGCGCCAGTTCGATCTCGCGGGCAGCCTCCGGATTGTCGCGCAGGAACTGCTTGGCGTTCTCGCGACCCTGGCCAAGACGTTGCGAATTGTAGGAGAACCAGGCGCCCGACTTCTCCACCACGCCAGCCTTGACGCCAAGATCGACCAGTTCGCCGACCTTCGACACGCCCTCGCCATACAGGATGTCGAATTCGACCTGCTTGAAGGGCGGTGCAAGCTTGTTCTTGACGACCTTGACGCGGGTCTGGTTGCCGACGACCTCGTCGCGATCCTTGACCGAGCCGATGCGGCGGATGTCGAGGCGGACCGAGGCGTAGAACTTAAGCGCGTTGCCACCCGTCGTGGTTTCCGGCGACCCGAACATGACGCCGATCTTCATGCGAATCTGGTTGATGAAGATGACCATGGTGTTGGACCGCGAGATCGACGCGGTCAGCTTGCGCAGCGCCTGGCTCATCAGGCGCGCCTGCAGGCCTGGGAGCGAATCGCCCATCTCGCCTTCGATTTCGGCGCGCGGCGTCAGGGCGGCGACCGAATCGACCACCAGCACGTCGATCGCTCCGGAGCGGACCAGCGTGTCGCAGATTTCCAGCGCCTGCTCGCCCGTATCGGGCTGCGAGATCAGCAGGTTTTCAAGGTCGACGCCCAGCTTGCGTGCATAGACGGGATCGAGCGCATGCTCGGCGTCGACGAAAGCGCAGATGCCACCCTTCTTCTGCGCTTCGGCAACCGTATGCAGCGCAAGCGTCGTCTTGCCCGAGCTTTCCGGCCCGTAAATCTCGACAATTCGCCCCTTCGGCAAGCCGCCGACGCCCAATGCGATATCGAGACCGAGCGATCCGGTGGGAATGGTCGCGATTTCCACTACCTGCTCGTTCGCGCCGAGCCGCATGATCGAGCCCTTGCCGAACGCACGCTCGATCTGCGAAAGCGCAGCGTCGAGTGCCTTTGTCTTGTCCACAGATCTGTCCTCTACAAGCCGCAATGAATTCTGAGCCATGATACATACCCCGTGCTGGTCAGCGAAGATGGACAGTTCCGTGTCCCGTAGATTTTTGTACCTTTTTTGTTCCCTTTTTGCAAGTGGGGTCAAGCCACTGGAATATATGGATTTAGTCGCACAGGTTCGAAATATGTTCTCCTTCTTCCGCAAGGTCGTCGGCCGTCTCGGCCGCGCGATTCCAACGGCCGGCGCGCGGGTGGCGCCATGATCGGGCGATGTTCGATTCTTGCCGTGGGCGGCGCTCATATCGACCGGCGTGGTGTCGTCTCAGGCCCGTACCGTCCGGGTGCGTCCAATCCCGGCGCGATGCGCGAGGAGGTCGGCGGCGGCGCATTCAACGCGCTGCGCAACGCCTGTCGCGTCGGCGCGCAAGGGGCAATGCTGTCGGTTCGCGGCGGCGATGCCGCCGGGCAGATGGTCGAGCATGCGATCATCGCCGCCGGCATCAGCGACATTTCCGCGACATTTCTGGACCGCTCGACGCCGAGCTACACCGCAATCCTCGAAGAAACGGGCGAACTCGTTTGCGGCTTTGCCGACATGGCGCTTTACGAGCAGGCCTTCGACAAGCAATTGCGCAGGCATCCCTTCCGCGATGCCATCAGCGGTACGGATGGCATTTTGACCGATGCCAACCTGCCGCAGCCGGCGCTCGAGCGGCTTGCCGGGTCGATTAGGGCGCTGCCCCTTTTTGCGATCGGTGTCTCGCCGGCCAAAATTCAGCGGCTGGAACCGATCCTCAAATCGCTGTCGATGCTGTTCATGAACCGGAACGAGGCATGCGCGCTCAGCGGGCTTGGCGCCGGCGCACCCGACGAAACACTGGGCCGTGCGCTTTCCGAGAAGGGGCTTGCGCGTGCCGTCATCACCGCCGGGAGCGGCGGGCTCCTCTTGCTTGACGCAGGTCGCCTTGCGAAGCTGACGCCGCCCGAAGTGAGGAACGTGCGCGACGTCACCGGCGCCGGCGATGCGCTGGCCGGCGTGACGCTGGCGCGCATGCTACAAGGGCTGGACTTCCACCAAGCGGTGCGCCATGGCATCGCCGCCGCGTCGCTGACGATCGAGAGCGAAACCGTCGTCGCGGATTTCGACGAGGCCGAATTGCTGAAACGCCTGGCCGACGTGCCGGAAGTCATCGGAGCCTGACATGACGCCAAGCCAAGCCTATCTCGACTATTCCACGGAAGTCGCCGCCGCAAAGCATGCCGGCAAGCCGATCGTCGCGCTCGAAAGCACGATCATCACCCATGGCATGCCCTACCCGCAGAACGGCGAAATGGCTGCGCGCGTGGAGGCGATCATTCGTGAGGAAGGCGCCGTTCCGGCGACGATCGCCATCGTCGACGGGCGAATCAAGATCGGACTGACCGACGCCGAGCGCCACGCCCTCGCGCAGGCAAAGGACGTGATGAAGCTCTCGCGTGCCGACCTTGCCTTTGCCGTGGCGCAGAAGAAGACAGGGGGCACCACGGTCGCCGCGACGATGATCGCGGCTGAACTCGCCGGCATCCAGGTCTTTGCGACGGGCGGCATCGGCGGCGTCCACAAGGGCGCCGAGACGAGCTTCGACATTTCGGCCGATCTCGACGGACTGGCACGCACGCCGGTCATCGTGGTCTCGGCCGGCGCGAAGGCGATTCTCGACGTCGAAAAGACGCTCGAAGTGCTGGAGACGCGCGGAGTCCCGGTCGTCGGTTACCGCACGGACGTCATGCCGGCGTTCTGGTCGTCGCGCTCTGCGCTGCCTGCTCCATTGCGGCTCGACGAAGCGGCAGACATCGCGGGGTTCCACCTAACGCGTCAGGAACTCGGTCTTCGCGGCGGCATGCTGATCGCCAATCCGGTGCCGCAGGACCAGGAAATTCCGGCCGAGATCATGGCCGGGCATATTGCGCAGGCGCAAGCCGAGCTTGGCCCCAAGGGCATCACGGGCAAGGCGGTGACACCGTATCTGCTCGGCCGGCTGCTCGAACTCACGGATGGCGCGAGCCTCAAGACGAACATCGCGCTGGTCGAGAACAACGCCCGGCTGGCGGCGAAGATCGCCAAGGCGCTCTGAACAGAGAAAAAGCCCCGGAAATCCGGGGCTTTTTTGCTTCGGTTCATTTGCAGAATCAGGTGATCGGCGCGAGGTAGATTTCGACGCGGCGGTTCTGCTGGCGGCCTTCCGGTGTCGCGTTGGAGGTCACCGGCTGGCGGTCGCCGAAGCCGTTGACGGCGAAGCGACGGCCATCGATGCCCTGCGCGTTGAGATAGTTCGCGACCGAAAGCGCACGGCGCTCCGACAGGCCCTGATTGTAGGACGGGTTGCCGGTCGAATCGGTGTGACCATTGACGTCCACCACGGTCTGCTCGTAGCGGCGCAGGACAAGAGCGACCGAATTGAGCGTGTTGTAGAATTCGCCGCGCACCTGATCCTGATCGGTATCGAAAGTGACGTTGGACGGCATGTTGAGGATGATCTGGTCGCCTTGACGCGTGACCGATACGCCGGTGCCCTGAAGCTGCTGCCGCAACTCGTCTTCCTGCCGGTCCATATAGTTGCCGATGGCGCCGCCGCCGAGCGCGCCGACACCGGCGCCGATGAGAACGGCGTTGCGCTGAGCACGGTCGCTGCCACCGACGGCAAGGCCGGCGAGCGCGCCGAGGCCCGCGCCGATCGCAGCACCGCCGGCCGTATTCGACATGCGCTGCTCACCGGTAAACGGATCGGTCGTGCACCCGGCAGCGAAAATGAGAGCCGTCGCGGCGACGGCGAGCTTCATCGAAGTCAAGATTCCCTCCAGCATTTGTCCTGAGCGTGCGGAAACACCCCGAATCCGCTGCATATCGTCTTCTAGCATCGAATGCGGCGGATTCGCGATCCCGTCCTGCCATCAAGCTGGAATGCGATCGGATTCCGTGCATTATGCCGCCAAACTCACGAGAGCCTGCCTGCCGATGCACAAGACCGTTCCACTCGTCGCCGCCTTCACTCTTCTGGCTGCCGCCGGCTGCACGACCTTGAATGAAGGGCTCGAAGCGGAAGTGGTCAATTCGATCCGCTATGACGACACGCCTTGCCCGCAACTGATCGGCGAGCGAAACGCGCTGGCTGCACAATATGGCGTGGCGCCGACCGTTCAGCGCACGCCGGCAACAGAATCGCGGTTCATGGGCGTCGGCCCGCTGATTCCCGATCTGCGTGCCGAGGAGGTACGGCAACGCAATCTCGCCATCGGCCAGATCGATGCGATGAACCGTTCGCTGACGCGCCGCGCCTGCATCGGCGAAGCGGTGGCTACATAGCCGAAATCGCCCACGGCACAAGTTCGCTGATCGCCTGCGAGAACGCCTCGTCGAGGGCTGCGGCGTAGGCAACGTTGCCTGTTCCGGCAACGGGCGCCTGCGCGGTGAACAGCCGCGACGCGCGCACCGATCCGTTGCGATCGTTCAGCACCTTGACGAACAGCCCGACATCGGCCCGCGCTCCGCCGTCGACGCGAACGCCGAAGGAGCGGATTTCGGTCACGATCTGGTAGTCGATCGCCAGCCCCTGGCCCGGCAGCCCGACGCCGGCGAGACGTCCGGAAGCCTGAAACGACTCGGACAGGCGCACCTGCACGACGCGCGGCAGTCGGTCAGACCATTGCGCGCCGGACAGATATTCGATCGAGCCGGGCGACGTGCGGATCACGATTTCCTGGCCGTCGAGCGACTGCAATGCAGTCGGTTCGGCGATCAGGATCTGGGTCCGGCCGCGCTGCGGACCGCTGGCAGCGGTGGCCGTCGTGGTCAGTTCGAACGTGTCGAGCGGTGCCGGGCCTCCACCGAGGAGCGCACAGCCGGACAAGGAAAGGGCGAGACCGGCCAAGGCCAGAAAACGAAAACGCAATGTCACAGATCGACCCCCGAGATGATGGATTGAGCGAGGCGGATGCAACCGGCGCGCGCACACCCAGCCCTAGAATTGTCATTTGACATGATTGGTTCCCTCATCGGCGCTGGCGTCCGTCGAACTGCCGCACCTCGCCGGCACCCCCGCCCAGAATGCGCTGCGGATTTCGCTCGAGATCGGTGATCGCCCGTTCGATGCGGTTGATCGACTGGCGCGTGTCGCGGACCAGTCCGTCGACCTCGCGCAGGCCCTGCCCCGTGAAGCGGGAGAGATTACCCGAAATGACCCCCACCTGCTGGTTCAGCGTGTTGGCGACTTGACGATAGGCGGCAAGCGTCGCACTCGCATCGGCGATCAGACCTTGTGTGTTTTCAGAGCCCAGCACGTCGTCGACGCGCGCGTCGATCGTGTTCGCCATGCCGCGGAACGCATCGAGCGTCTGGCGTGCATCCGCGATGAGCCCTTCGGTCTCTTCCGAGCCGAGCAGGCTGTCGATGCGCTCGTTCAGCGTATCGGCGACCTGGCGGAAGCTGCGCAGCGTGTCGCGCGTATCGGCGATCACGCCATCGGCCTGCCCCGAGCCGAGCAGGTCGTCGACGCGCACGAGAACGGAATCGACACGAAGCGAAGCCTGGTTGAGCCGTTCGCCCAGAAGACGCGCATCGGAAATGATCGCGTCGATATCGTCGGAACGGCCGCTGACGGTCTCGGCCACGGACGAGACGTCGGCCGCGGCCTGGCGGATTGTGTCGCTGGCGGCGGAGAAATTGGTAACGACTTCACCGATCACCTGCGGATCGACCTCGCCGATGATCGCCTCGACATTGGCGACGGCGCCATCGACGCGCGCGAACGTGCCCTGCGCGCTCGCGGTCAGTTCGGCGACGGACGCAGACGCGCGATCGACATTGGCCATGATGTTGGCAAGCCCGTCGCCTGCCACGCGCAGATCACCGGTGAATTCCTCGACGTTCGAAACGACCGCGTTGATCCGGTCGGGATCGATGGCGGCGATGAAGGTTTCGGCCGCACCGAGCGTCGATTCGAGCTGGCCGGAGACCCTTGCGAGCGTTCCCGAGAGCTCGGAAACACTGGCCAGAAACGTGTCGATGCCTTCCGCATTGCGTCCGAGTGCTTCGGAGAAGCGCTGTGCGTTGCGGGCGGATTCGACCAGCGGACCGCGCACATCCGTCGCGAACCCTTCGAACTCCGTCAGGACCGAGTCGGCCCGGCGGAAGATCGACTGGGCGCTCTCCAGAAGATTGGTCACGGCCGAAGGGTTGGCCGTCAGTTCCGCGACGGTGTTGTTGGCGTCGGCCTCGTCGAGAAGGCTCGGTTCGTCGAGATTGGCGCCGCGTAATTCGATGTTTGCCTGTCCGGTCAGGCCCGCGAGGCCGACATCGACCTGCGTCGAGCGGGTGATCGGCGTCAGCCGGTCGATCTCGGCATCGGCGATCGCGGCTGCCGGGTTGCGCGGATCGATATAGACGCGGCGGATGTCGCCGACACGCACGCCGTTGAACAGGATCGCGCTGCCCCGCCCCAGACCCGAGGCCGAACCGGGAATGAGGATGCGAACATGCGCCGTCTCGCCGCGCTCGCCGACCGCAGCCGTCCAGTAGACGAAGGCGAAGGCGGACAGGATGGCGACCAGCGTGAAGATGCCGACGGTGACGTAATTGGCACGTGTTTCCATTCAAATTCTCTCGTTCAACCGCGCGCGGACATGTCGATCTGGCGCGCGCGTTTTCCGCGGAAATAGGATTGCACCCACGGCTCGTCGTAGTTCATCAATTCTTCGACGGTCCCGTCGACCATCACCTGCTTGTTGCCAAGAATGGCGATGCGGTCGCAGACCGAAAACAGGCTGTCGAGGTCGTGCGTGACCATGTAGACCGTCAGCCCCATCGTGTTGCGCAGCTTGTCGACCAGTTCGTCGAAATCGGCCGCGCCGATCGGATCTAGGCCGGAGGTCGGCTCGTCGAGGAAGACGATGTCGGGATCGAGCGCGAGCGCCCGCGCCAATGCGGCACGCTTGATCATGCCGCCTGACAGCTCGGAGGGAAACTTGTCGGCGGCGTCGGGCTTCAGGCCGACCAGTTCGAGCTTCAGCATCGCCAGCTCGTCCATCAGGCGCTTGGGCAGGTCGAGATATTCACGCATCGGGACCTGGATGTTCTCCTTCACCGTCAGCGCCGAGAAAAGCGCGCCATGCTGGAAAAGGACGCCGAGGCGCATGTCGATGGCGACGCGCTGCTGGTCCGTCACCTTGTCGATGTCGACGCCGAAAAGTTCGATCGTGCCGGCCTGCTTGCGATTGAGGCCGAGGACCGTGCGCAGGAGAACCGACTTGCCGGCGCCCGATGGCCCGATGAAGCCCAGGATTTCGCCGCGATAGACGTCGAGAGACAGGTTTTCCAGAACGGTGGTCCGGCCGAACGAAACCGTCACGTCGCGCGCGCTCAGCACCACGTCCCGCCCGGGGGCGGGATGGAGGTGGACCGGAGCGGTCTGGATCGTCGCTTCGCTCATTGCGGCCTCAGAAATTGATCGCGGCGTAGAAGATGGCGAACAGGCCATCCAGCACGATGACGACGAAGATCGACTTCACGACCGAGGTCGTGACCTGCCGTCCCAACGATTCGGCGCTTCCGCCGACCTTCATCCCCTCGACGGACCCGATGATGCCGATGATCAGCGCCATGAACGGCGCCTTGATCAGGCCGGCCATGATGGTGCCGATGTCGATCGACGCGCGCATGCGGTCGAGAAACGCATCCGGCGTGATGCCCGAATAGACCCAGGTGACCGTCATCGCGCCGCCGATGGCCGCGAAATTGGCGAGTACCGTCAGGCAGGGCAGCGCGATCACCAGCGCGACCAGTCGCGGAAAGACGAGGACGCCGACCGGATTGAGGCCGATGACCGTCAGCGCATCGACCTCCTCGCGCATCTTCATCGAGCCGATTTCGGCCGTGATGGCGCTGCCAGAGCGACCGGCGACCATGATCGCGGTCAACAGCACGCCCATCTCGCGCAAAACGAGAATGCCCACGAGATCGACGACGAAGATTTCGGCGCCGAAATAGCGAAGCTGGAAGGCGCCCTGCTGGGCGACGATGGCGCCGACGATGAAGGACATCAGGACGACGACGGGGATGGCGCCCACGCCCATCCGGTCGATCTGGTTGAAGATCGCGGCGAGGTTTACCGAATGGCCGCGTCCGAGCTTCAACTGACCGCCGCGGATGGTTGCGCCCAGAATGTGCATCGATGCGAGGAAATCCCCGCGAAGGCTGTACATCGCCTTTCCCAGCCCCTCGATGGGGCGCAGGAAGATCGAGGTACGGTCGTCGGTCCGGGGCTCGACCGGCTTGCGCAACGCCTCGCCGACCGCATCGAACAGGATGCCGAGCGATTCGGTCTGGCCGGACATGGCGACCTCGGCCCCGCGGCTGCGATGGGCATGCGCGAGGCGCTCGATCAGCCAGGCGCCGGCGGTGTCCATGCGGCCGACGCGCGAAACGTCGATCGAAAGACGCTGCGCCGAACGCCGGTCTTCCAGTTCGCGCATCTGCTCGTCGACGGCGGCTACGGTCTGCGTGTCCCAGTCGCCGGAGAGCATCGCGACAAGCCGGCCGCCCTCGTCCCGCCACTCGACGGAGGGGCGCGTCAGATTGCTTTCGGCTGAAGCCTGACTTGCTTCCGATCCACGTTTCCTGAACATGGCGGAAGTCTTACTCACGATTTTCTCGGCTGTCACTTTGTCAACCGGGACGCGATTTCAGCACTGGAGAATTCCTCATGCGGCGTGACATTTCTGCCGAGATAGAACGGTTCCCGATCGCCGGGAGTTTCAGGATTTCAAGGGGTTCGAAGACCGAGGCGGAAGTCGTCACCTGCACGATCACCGAAGGACAAAACACCGGGCGCGGCGAATGCGTTCCCTATTCACGATATGGTGAAAGTCTCGATCAGGTTCGTGGCGCGATCGAATCGGTCATGCCGGCGATACGCGAGGGGGCGGACCGGACCGCCGTGATCGGTCTCTTGCCGGCCGGCGCAGCGCGCAACGCGGTCGACTGCGCTCTCTGGGATCTCGAATCGAAGATCGGCGGCCGACGCGCGCATTCGGACGTCTGCGCCATGCCGCCCCGTCCCCTGACCACCGCCTTGACGATCTCGCTGGGAACACCGGACGAAATGGCGGCGCAGGCGCGCTCCAATGCGTTCCGCCCCTTGCTCAAGGTCAAGGTCGGGACCGAGGACGACCGAGCGCGCATCCATGCGGTTGCGAGTTCCGCCCCGAACAGCCGCATCATCCTCGACGCCAATGAAGGCTGGACGCCGGAAAACATCCGCGAGCACATGCTCGTGGCGGCGGAGTTCAAGGTCTCGCTCATCGAGCAGCCGCTGCCGCAGGGCAAGGACGAGATCTTGCGCTCGATCCCTCACCCGGTCCCGATCTGCGCCGATGAGAGCGTCCACGGACCGGATGATCTGGAACAGCTTCTCGGGCTTTACGATGCCGTAAACATCAAGCTCGACAAGACCGGCGGGCTTACGTCTGCGATCATCCTGCGCGACCGCGCGCGTTCGCTCGGCTTCGGCGTCATGGTGGGCTGCATGGTGGGAACGTCGCTGGCGATGGCGCCTGCGGTCCTGCTGGCGCAGGATGCCGATTACGTCGACCTCGACGGACCGCTTCTGCTTGCCAAAGACCGTGCGCCGGCCCTTGCTTATACGGGCTCGCTTGTCTCGCCTCCCGATCCGGCGCTCTGGGGCTAGGTCACGCGGCCTTCGCCACAGCCGCGCCGACATCGACAGCGACGAGGACCGGCGCTGCGATCTCGCCTGCCCTTGCCCAGTGGATGATCTCAAACGTGCCGTCGAAATGCTCGGCGACGGCCGTGCAGCTTTCGACCCAGTCGCCGGTGTTTATGTAACGAACGCCGCCAACCTCCTCGATCACCGCATGGTGGATGTGGCCGCAGATCACGCCGTCCACGCCCGAACGCCGCGCCTCCTCGGCGAGCACTTCCTGAAACGCGCTGATGAAGTTCACCGCCTTCTTGACCCTCAGCTTCGCCCAGGACGAGAAGGACCAGTAGGGCAGGTTCGCCAGGCGGCGCAGCCGGGCGATGACGCGGCCGACGACGATGGCAGCGTCGTAGGCCTTGTCGCCGAGCGTGGCGAGCCAGCGATAGTTGTGGACGACGGCATCGAACTGGTCACCGTGGATGACCAGATAACGCCGCCCGTCCGCCGCCTCGTGGATCGCGCGGTCGGCAACGACGATGCCGCCGAAATGCGTTCCCTGGAAATTGCGCAGGAACTCGTCGTGATTGCCGGCGATGTATGTGATGCGGCAGCCCTTTCGCGCCTGGCGAAGAAACTTCTGGACGACGTCGTTATGCGCCTGCGGCCAATGCCAGGAGCGCTTCAGCCGCCAACCGTCGACGATGTCGCCCACGAGGTAGATTCGGCCCGCCTCGTGATGGCGCAGAAAGTCGATCAGATAGTCGGCCTTGGCGGGCTTCGACCCCAGATGCAAGTCGGAGATGAAGAGCGTGCGAAAGCGGCGCGGAGTGGCGGTCATGCATTGCCCTCGTCATTGCGTCGTCCGCTCTATGGCGTGAGTCAGATCACAGCCATATGACGGTTGTCTTTCGAGGGTGGCTGGCGATAGGTTGGCGCCGATTTCGGCATGGCGGCGGCGAACGATTTGCGACGACCGCGCGGGCTATCGAAAAACGAAAAGAAGACGAGCAAGGATGGGCGAGCCATGATGGATGTCGAGACGACGAAAGCACCGCCGGCGGACCTCGACGAGGCGGCGCTTTTCTACCATCGCTACCCGGCGCCCGGTAAGCTGGAAATCCAAGCGACGAAGCCGCTCGGCAACCAGCGCGACCTCGCGCTCGCCTATTCGCCCGGCGTCGCCGCGCCCTGCCTTGCCATCCACGAAAACCCGGCGCTCGCCGCCGACTACACTGCCCGCTCGAACCTCGTCGCCGTCATCTCCAACGGGTCGGCGGTGCTCGGGCTCGGCAATATCGGACCGCTGGCCTCCAAGCCGGTGATGGAGGGCAAGGCCGTGCTCTTCAAGAAGTTCGCCGGAATCGACGTCTTCGACATCGAGATTGACGCCCCCGAGATCGCGCGCATGGTGGAGACCGTCTCGGCGCTCGAGCCGACTTTCGGCGGCATCAATCTCGAGGACATCAAGGCGCCCGAATGCTTCGAGGTCGAGGAGCAGTTGAAGGCGCGGATGAAGATCCCTGTCTTCCATGACGACCAGCACGGCACGGCTATCATCGTCGCCGCCGCCGTCCTCAACGCGCTCGAATTGGCTGGCAAGGCGATCGGCGAGGTCAAGATCGTCACCTCCGGCGCCGGCGCGGCGGCGCTCGCCTGCCTCAATCTGCTCGTCGAGCTCGGCGCCAGCCGCGACAACATCTGGATCACCGACCGGCACGGCGTCGCCTACAAGGGCCGCGTCGAGGAGATGGACCGTTGGAAGGAGCCTTATCTCAAGGACACCAACGCGCGCTCGCTCGCCGACGTCATCGGCGGTGCGGACGTCTTCCTCGGCCTTTCGGCCGCCGGTGTCCTCAAACCCGAACTCCTGGCGGATATGGCCGAGCGGCCGCTGATCCTGGCGCTTGCCAATCCGACGCCGGAGATCATGCCGGAACTCGCCCGGGCGGCGCGTCCCGATGCGATGATCTGTACCGGCCGTTCGGACTTCCCGAACCAGGTCAACAACGTCCTCTGCTTCCCCTACATCTTCCGCGGCGCGCTCGATGTCGGCGCGACGGCGATCAACGAGCCGATGAAAATGGCCGCCGTGCGCGCTATCGCTGCGCTCGCCCGCGAGGAACCGTCCGATGTCGCCGCCCGGGCCTATTCGGGCGAGACGCCGATCTTTGGCCCCGACTTTCTCATCCCCTCGCCCTTCGATCCGCGCCTCATCCTGCGCATCGCGCCGGCCGTCGCCCGCGCAGCGATGGAAACCGGCGTCGCGACGCGTCCGATCGAGGACATGGGCGTCTATGTCGATCGGCTGACACGTTTCGTCTTCCGTTCCGGCCTGGTGATGAAGCCGGTCTTCGCCGCGGCTCGGAACGCGACGACGAACCGCGTCATCTATTCGGATGGCGAAGACGAGCGCGTCCTGCGCGCCGCGCAGGTCGTGCTGGAGGAAAAGATCGCCCGGCCGATCCTGATCGGCCGTCCAGCCGTCATCGAGACGCGGCTGGTGCGCTACGGCCTCAAGATCAGGCCCCAGACGGACTTCGAGATCATCAATCCGGAAGACGATCCGCGCTACCGCGACTATGTCGATCTTCTGATCCGGCTTGGCGGCCGCCGCGGCGTCACCACCGAAGCCGCGCGGACGATGGTACGCACCAACAACACGGTCATCGCTGCGCTTGCCATGATGCGCGGCGAGGCCGACGCGATGATCTGCGGGCTCGAGGGTCGTTTCGAGCGCCATCTTCGCAACGTCGAACTGATCATCGGCAGACGGCCGGAGGTCGCAGACCTTTCGGCGCTGTCGATGCTGATTTCGCAGCGCGGCGTGACCTTCTTCACCGACACCTATGTGACCGTCGACCCCTGCGCCGACGACATCGCCGAGATGACGATCCTCGCCGCAACGGAGATTCGTCGCTTCGGCATCGAGCCCAAGGCTGCGCTTCTTTCCCATTCCAATTTCGGCTCGCGCGATTCGGCAAGCGCTCTCAAGATGCGCCAGGCCGCGGAAATCCTTCACCGGCTTGCGCCCGACCTCATCGCCGATGGCGAAATGCATGGCGATTCCGCACTGTCCGAACCGTTGCGCAACCGCGTCTTTCCGCATTCGCGCCTGACCGGAGAGGCCAATCTTCTCGTTTTCCCGAATCTCGATGCGGCGAACATCGCGCTCAACACGATCAAGGCGATGACCGATTCGCTTCATGTCGGTCCGATCCTGCTCGGAACGTCGCGACCGGCTCATATCCTGACGCCGTCGGTCACCTCGCGCGGCGTCGTCAACATGACGGCGCTGGCGGTCGTCGAGGCGAGCCAGACGGCCAGCGCGGCAACGGCGGATTAACCGTGGCACGCTATCCGTCGGGCATGATCCATGCGGTGAAATTGCGATTCCCTATTTCGGCGGCCTGCCTTGCAATGACGTTCGCCGCGCAGCCGGCATTCGCCTGCCAACGGGTTTCGCCGTCATTTCACGACGCGAGTTGCAAGGGCCAGCCGTCGCGAATGCGTGCGATGATCTCGAACGGCAGCCTCGTCGTGATCGGCGCGTCCATGGCCGATGCCTACAAGCGGCCTACCGTCGCCGCCGCGCCGGTCATCGAAGCCGAATTGCGTGACCTTGCCGACCAGCCGCCGGTCAGGGTCGTCGGGCCAAGCTTTCTTCCCGCCCCAGAAGCGGCAATAGATTTGCGAGCTCCGGGCCGGATTCCCGGCCGGTAAGCGCCAGCCGAAGCGGCATGAAGAGCGCCCTGCCCTTGCGGCCCGTCACCTGCTTGACGCGGTCGGTCCAGATTTTCCACGTCATCTGGCCCCACGGCTCGACCGGGAGTTCGGCAAAGGCCTGTTTCAAGAATTCACGGTCTTCGTCCGGCGCGGCATAGGAAGGCCGACCCTTCGGCGACAGGATCGCCCACCACTCATGCGCCTGTTCGAACCGGTCGAGATTGCCACGCAGGGCCAGCCAGAACGGCTCTGCCTTGTCGCCATCGATGCCGAGTTCGGCCAGCCGCGACTTAGCCGTCGCAAACGGCATGGCGTGCAGCACGTCGCGATTGAGCCCGTCGAGATCGGCCGGATCGAACTTGGCCGCCGATTTCGACGTCGCGGCCGGGTCGAATCGGTCGGCGAGTTCGTCAAGCGAGTGGACGGCCGCTACATTCTCCGACGTTCCGATCAGCACCGCCAGCGATGCGATCGCCAGCGGCTCGATGCCGGCTTCGCGAAGGCCCTTGATCGACAGCGACCCGGTGCGCTTCGACAGCCCTTCGCCCGTGCTCGTCGTCAGGAGATTGTGGTGGCCGAAGCCGGGCGGCACGCCGCCCAACGCCTTGAAGAGCGCGATCTGCGCGCCGGTGTTCGTGACGTGGTCGTCGCCGCGGATGACGTGCGTCACGCCCATCTCGATGTCGTCGGCGACCGAGGGAAGCGTGTAGAGATAAGTGCCGTCCTCGCGCACCAGCACCGGATCGGACATCGAAGCGAGATCGACAGTCTGCGGCCCGCGCACGACGTCGTCCCAATGGACTTCGGTGCGATGCGGCGCGAACGGGTCGGCCTCGAAATTCGGTAGCAGGAAACGCCAGTGCGGCATGCGGCCTTCGGCCTCGATCGCCGCCTTCTCATCCGCCGTCAGCTTCAGCGCCTCGCGGCCATAGACCGGCGGCAGGCGCCGCGTCAGGCGCAGCTTGCGCTTGCGCTCCAGCTCGTCCGCCGTCTCGTAGCAGGGATAGAGCAGGCCCTTCGCCTTCAACGTCTCGACGGCCGCGTCATAGGTCGCGAAGCGGGCCGACTGGTGCACCGTCACGTCGGGCTTGATGCCGAGCCAGAAGAGGTCCTTCTGAATCTGGTCGGCATATTCCTGCTTCGACCGCGCCACGTCCGTGTCGTCGAACCGAAGGATGAACCGGCCCTCGGCCTTTCGGGCGAAGAGCCAGTTGAACAGCGCCGTGCGCGTATTGCCGATATGGATATGGCCGGTCGGCGACGGCGCAAAGCGGACGGTGACGGTCATTTCGTGCTCAGCTCCGGTCGCGAAAGCGGTTGGTGATCGGGTAGCGCCGGTCGCGCCCGAAATTCTTTTTCGTGATCTTCACGCCCGGCGCGGCCTGCCGCCGCTTGTATTCGGCGACGTAGAGCAGATGCTCGACCCGGTGGACGAGTTCGCGGTCATGTCCGCGCGCCACGATCTCATCGACGCCCATCTCGTTTTCGACGAGGCATTCGAGAATGTCGTCGAGCACCGGATAGGGCGGCAGCGAATCCTGGTCGGTCTGGTCGGGTCGAAGCTCGGCGGAGGGCGCCTTGTCGATGATGTTCTGCGGGATGACCTCGCCCGAGGGTCCAAGCGCGCCGGGTGGGACGGTGGTGTTGCGCCACGCCGACAGGCCGTAGACCTGCATCTTGTAGAGGTCCTTGATCGGATTGAAGCCGCCATTCATGTCGCCATAGAGCGTCGCGTAGCCGACCGACATTTCCGACTTGTTTCCGGTCGTCACGACCATTGCGCCGAACTTGTTGGAGACCGCCATCAGGATCACGCCGCGCGCGCGGCTCTGCAAGTTTTCCTCGGTGATCCCCTCTTCCGTGCCCTCGAAGAGCTGGCCGAGCGCATTGGAAAACCCTTCGACCGGCTCAGTGATGGCTACGATATCGTAGCGGCAGCCGAGCGCGCGGGCGCAGTCCTCGGCGTCCTTCAGCGAATCCTTCGACGTGTAGCGGTAGGGCATCATGATCGTGCGCACACGCTCCTCGCCGAGCGCATCGACGGCGAGCGCGGCGCAGATCGCCGAATCGATACCGCCCGAAAGGCCGAGCACCACGGTCTTGAAGCCGTTCTTGTTCACATAGTCGCGCAGGCCCAGCATGCAGGCGCGATAGTCCGCCTCCTGCGCCTCGGGCAGAATCGCGCGCGGACCTTCGGTGCAGGCCCAGACATCGTCTTCGCCGCGTCGCCACGTCGTGACGGCCAGCGTTTCCTCAAAGGGGCTCATCTGGAAGGCGAGCGACTTGTCGGCGTTGATGGCGAAGGAGGCGCCGTCGAAGATCAGCTCATCCTGCCCGCCGAGCTGGTTGGCGTAGATCAGCGGCAGGCCGCTTTCGATCACTTCGCGGATCACGACCTGCTGGCGCACGTCGGATTTGCCGCGATAATAGGGCGAGCCGTTCGGCACGAGCAGCAATTCGGCGCCGGCCTCGGCCAGCGTCTCGCAGACGCCGAGCTCGCCCCAGATGTCCTCGCAGATCGGAATGCCGAGCCGCACGCCGCGGAAATTGACCGGCCCCGGCATGTCGGGACCGGGCTGAAACACGCGCTTTTCGTCGAATTCGCCATAGTTCGGCAGGTCGAGCTTGTAGCGTTCGGCGACCACCTTGCCCTTGTCGGCGACGACGATGGCATTGTGCAGCCCGCTCTTGCGGGCGAGCGGCGTGCCGATGACGATGCCCGGGCCCCCGTCCGCCGTATCCGCGACGAGGTCGCCAACCGCCTTCTCGCAGGCGGCGACGAAGGCGCGCTTCAGGACGAGATCCTCCGGCGGATAGCCGGCGATGAAGAGTTCGGTGAAAAGGACGAGGTCTGCGCCCTGCCGCGCCGCATCGGCCCGCGCCTCGCGGGCTTTCACGAGGTTGCCGGCAATGTCGCCGACCGTCGGGTTCAACTGCGCGATCGCGATGCGGAGAATGTCGGGCGTTTCACTCATGCCGTTCGTCTAGCGCGGCCTTTGCACAGGCGCAATCAGTAGCCGCCGAGTTCCCGGTCGCCCTTTTCGAGGATCAGCGGAATGATCAGATCTTCCTCGTCGTCGAGATGGCGGGCAAGCATGGCGACGAGCCGCGCATTTTGATCGGCATAGGCATCGGCCGCATAGCGCTGGGCGTCGGCGTCTCCGGTCAGTGCCTGGAGAAAAGCGTTGGCCGTCTGCGCGTTCATTTGTAGCGCGTCGTGGATCAGGTGATGATCGGCATCGAGGATGTCGAAGCCGCGCTTCAGCCGCGTCTCGACCCGCGCGAAGATCGGAAAATAGTGCTGGTCCTCGATATTGTGATGGCCGTCGAGCTGACCGAGGAAGAAGTTCAGACGCGGCGCGAAGAACCGGGCGAATCCGGGCGCGTCGGTTCTGCCCTCGCGATAATCGGCGATCGAGCCCGTCAGTGTCCCGCCCAGTTCGCGGAACATGTCGTGCCGCTGCAGCCACATCGACGCCATGCCGTGGACGTTGCGATGTCCGGTCCAGCTATCGCGCGGATATTTCTCGACGAGAAAGCGCAGGTCCTCCGGCAGGCCGGTTCGGCTCTCGAGGTTCGGCAGGTGGTCGTTTTCGTCCATGATGCGCTCCTTGGCCGCGCAGATAGGCATGCCGCGCCTCTTGCGCCAAGAGAGACTGATTGTTCAGTCGCCGTCAGCGAAAAGCTCGCAATGGCAAATGACAGTTCCTATCTGGCGAAGGCTTCCCGAACCGGAGAAGGAACTCCTCCTTGCAAACGACCAAGCGCGCCCTTTTCCTCGTCAATCCGAATGCGCGCCGCGGGCGCGAGCCTGTCGAGCCAGTCCTGGAAAGGCTGAAAGTCGGCGGGCTCGACGTGATGGTCGAGCCTTTCGAGGCGCTGCCCGAGATCGCGCGCGACGTCGTGCGATTGCGCGAACGGGCCGATCTCGTCATCGTCTGCGGTGGTGACGGGACGGTCTCGTCGGCGGCGGTGGCGGTGATGGAGTCCGGCCTGCCGATGGGCATCATGCCGATGGGAACGGCCAACGACCTCGCCCGCACGCTCAACATCCCGATGGACCTAGTGGAAGCGGCGGGCGTCATCGCCGACGGCCATGCGCGCAAGGTTGATGTCGGCACAGTCAACGGCCATGCCTTCTTCAACGTCGCCTCGATCGGCCTTTCCACCGAACTCGCCCAGAGCCTCGATCCACAGACGAAGAAGCGCTGGGGCCGGCTCGGCTATGCGATCGCGGCGAGCCGCGTGCTGACCAAGGTGCGCCCGTTCAAGGCGACGATCACCGAAAAGGGCGACACGATCCGCGTCTCGACCTACCAGATCGCAGTCGGCAATGGCCGGCACTACGGCGGCGGCAATGTCGTCGAGGAAACGGCCGAGATCGACGACGGCCATCTCGACCTCTACAGCCTCGAACTCTCAAATGTCTGGAAACTTGCGCTGATGATGCGCTCGTTCCGCTCGGGCCGCCACGGTGCCTGGAACGAGGTGCGCACGGCGCGTTGCGTCGAGTTCGACATCGAGACGGACCGGCCGCGACCGGTCAACACGGATGGCGAGATCGTCACGCAGACGCCGGCCCACTTCAAGGTGCACCCGGCGGCGATCAGCGTCTTTGCCCCGCCGGCAGCCGCTGGCGGGTCCGTCGGCTCAGGCAGCACGGTCGCCGCCTGAGGCACTACCTGCGCCGATTTCAGGCGTTGACGGCCTGGCGCGGTGCCTGGCCGTGCTTCTTCTTGGCCAGGAGCTCGCTCACCAGAAAGGCAAGTTCGAGTGCCTGATCGGCGTTGAGGCGCGGGTCACAATGTGTGTGGTAGCGATCCTGAAGGTCCTCGTCGCGGACGGCGCGGGCGCCGCCGGTGCATTCCGTGACGTTCTTGCCCGTCATCTCGATGTGGATGCCGCCGGCATGGGTGCCCTCGGCCGCGTGGACGTCGAAGAAGGTCTGGACCTCCTTCAGTATCCGGTCGAAAGGCCGCGTCTTGTAACCGGCAGCCGTGATCGTGTTACCGTGCATCGGGTCGCAGGACCAGACGACCTTGCGGCCTTCCTTCTCGACGGCGCGGATGAGCTTCGGCAGATGGTCGCCGACCGCTTCCGACCCGAAGCGCGCGATCAGCGTCAGGCGGCCTGCTTCATTTTCGGGATTGAGCAGGTCGATGAGTTTGATCAGCCCGTCCGGCGTCATCGACGGGCCGCATTTCAGGCCGAGCGGATTCTTGATGCCGCGGCAATATTCGACATGCGCATGGTCCGGCTGGCGCGTGCGGTCGCCGATCCAGATCATGTGGCCGGACGTCGCGTACCAGTCGCCCGAGGTGGAATCAACGCGCGTCATCGCTTCCTCGTAGCCGAGAAGCAGCGCCTCGTGGCTGGTGTAGAAGTCGGTTTCGCGCAGCGCCGCATGCGATTCGGACGTGATGCCGACAGCATTCATGAAATCGACCGTCTCGGTGATGCGGTTCGCCAGCGCCTTGTAGCGCTCGGACTGCGGGCTGTCCGACACGAAGCCGAGCATCCACTTGTGGACGTTCTCGAGGCTTGCATAGCCGCCCTGCGCGAAAGCGCGCAGCAGGTTCAGCGTGGCGGCCGACTGGCGGTACGCCATGCGCTGGCGCGCCGGGTTCGGCGTGCGCGCTTCCTCGTTGAATTCGATGCCGTTGATGATGTCGCCGCGATAGGAAGGCAGCGCCACGCCGTCCTTCGTCTCGGTATCGGACGAGCGCGGCTTGGCGAACTGGCCGGCGATGCGGCCGACCTTCACCACAGGCTGCGCGCCGCCGAAGGTCAGCACCACCGCCATCTGCAGGAAGACTCGGAAGAAGTCGCGGATGTTGTCGGCGCCGTGTTCGGCGAAGCTTTCGGCGCAGTCGCCGCCCTGAAGCATGAAGGCTTCGCCGGCCGAAACGGCGGCAAGCTGCTTCTTCAATTTGCGCGCCTCGCCTGCAAAAACGAGCGGCGGATAGCTGGCAAGCTGCTTTTCGGTCTCTGCAAGGGCGCCGAGATCCGGATAGGCAGGAACCTGCTGGATCGGCTTGTCACGCCAGGAATTCGGAGACCATTTCGTCATTGTCGCACCCGTTCAATATCGCCTGGGGGCCGGGAACGCACCCTGCCCGTGGCGGCGTCCTTACACTACGAGAGCGGTCGATTCTACACCCGCCTGACGGAAGGGGCGACCACTTCAGGCGATCAGTTCGCCGTTCTTCACGCGGTAGCTCGGCTGGTACATGGTGACGAGCTCTTCCGCCGCGGTCGGATGGACAGCCATCGTCGCGTCGAAATCTTCCTTCGTCAGCTTCGCCTTGACGGCGATGCCCAGCAATTGCGCCATCTCACCCGCATCGACGCCGAGCACATGCGCGCCGACGACACGGCGGCTGGCGGCATCGACGATCAGCTTCATCACCATCTTCTCCATGCGGCCCGACAGTGTATGTCGCATGGGGCGGAAGGTGGCCTTGTAGATTTCGAGCTCGCCGTACTTCTTCGCCGCATCTTCTTCCGAAAGGCCCACCGTGCCGAGTTCGGGCTGCGAAAAGACGGCGGTCGCCACCGCCTCGTGGTCAGGCTTCGTCGGCTTGCCGCGATAGACGGTATCGACGAAGCACATGGCCTCGTGGATCGCGACGGGCGTCAATTGCACGCGGTCGGTCACGTCGCCGACGGCATAGATGTTCTCGACATTGGTGCGCGAATAGTCGTCGACAATGATCTCGCCCTTCGGACCGGTCGTCACACCCGCTCTGTCGAGGCCGAGACCGGTCGTGTTGGGCTGGCGGCCGATGGCGAGCATCACCTGGTCGACCACCAGCGTGCGGTCGGCATTGGTGTGGGCATCGAGCCTGCCATCCGGGCGCTTCTCGATCTTCGTGAAGATCTCCTTGCACAGGACCTTGATGCCCTTGGCCTCCATCTCGACGTGAAGTGCGGTGCGCAAGTCTTTGTCGAAGCGTCCCAATATCTCCTTGCCACGATAGATCAGCGTCGTCTCGACGCCCAGGCCGTGAAAAATATTGGCGAACTCGACGCCGATATATCCGCCACCCGCGATGACGATCGCCTTCGGCAGCTCCTCCAGATGAAAGGCCTCGTCGGAGGTGATGCAGTGCTCGTGGCCGGGCAGCGCCGGATGAAGGCTCGGATGGCCGCCGGTCGCGATCAGGATCGTCTCGGCGGTGACCGTGCGCCCGTCCTTCTGAAGCCGGATCGTGTGGGCATCCTCCAGCACCGCGCGGCTTTCGATAATCGTCGCGCCGGCATTTTCGAGTCCCTTGCGGTAGAGCCCTTCCAGACGCGCGATCTCTTTGTCCTTGTTGTCGATCAGCGTCTTCCAGTCGAAAGAGCGCTCGCCGACCGTCCAGCCATAGCCGGCGGCGTCCTCGAAATGTTCGGGAAACTGCGAGGCGTAGACGAACAGCTTCTTCGGCACGCAGCCGCGGATGACGCAGGTGCCGCCGAAGCGGTATTCCTCGGCGATGGCCACGCGCTTGCCGAGCGATGCGGCGACGCGCCCTGCCCGCACGCCACCCGATCCGCCGCCGATCACGAAGAGATCATAGTCGTACTGGGTCATGCGGCGGCCTTTCTAGGTTTCGGGGCAAGACTTAAGACCGCATCGCCCAAAAGAAAAGCCCGGCACATGGCCGGGCTTTCGATGCGATGAAGATCGCTCAGTTGGACTGCGCGGGTGCCGGGGCAGCCCCCGGGGTCGCTTCGCCCTGCGGTTCTGCAACCTGGCCCTGCAGTTCGCCGGCCACGTCGCGCGCGAGGTCGCGGGCAATGCCCGACTGCCAGATATTCGCGGCCTGGAAGACCTGATTGGTCACTTCCGGGTGCGTCTCGATGAACTTCTGGCCGGTCGGAGACGAGTAGAATTCCGAGATCGTCGCCAGCTCTTCCTCCGAGAAGAACTGAGCGTAGGCGGCGGCGGCCTCGCGCTCCAGATCGCCGCGGCGAGCGGCCAGCGCAATCGCCTTTTCGTCGACCGTGCGCGAAATGAGGCTCACCTGGTCTGGGTTCTTCTGCGTCAGCTCGTTCTTCAGCGCCATCGCGGCCTGCGGCAGGATGTTGTCGAACTCATCCGTCATGCCGACCGCATCGACGGCGGCTCGCGCAGCGGCGAGATGGCTTTCGGACGGCTCCTGCGAAGCGGCCGGGCCCATGGCCGAACCGAGCGCGATGGCTGCACCGACGGCAAGCGCAATGCCCGCATATCTGAAATTCATGTTCAGTCTCCTCTTTGCCGGCGCGCCCGCGCCGCTCGTTCGTCCTGACGACGCCTATACGCCGTCGATCGTCTTCACGCCATCCGGTTCGGCGACCACGGCCAGATCGGCAAGGTTCAGGAACAGCCCGTGCTCCACGACGCCCGGGATCGCGTGAAGCGCATCCGAAAGTGCCAGTGGATCGGGAATACGGCCAAAAGATGCGTCGAGAATGACATGGCCGCCATCGGTGACGAAACGCTCGCCATTGCGCTCGCGGAGCACGATCGCACCCGACAGCCCGAGCCGGCTTGCCGCCGTCTCGATCGCCAGTCGCGTCGCGCCGAGGCCGAACGGATTGACCTCGACCGGCAGCGGAAACTTTCCGAGCGTTTCGACCACCTTCGACGAATCGGCGATCACGATCATCCGCTTCGAGGCGAAGGCCACGATCTTCTCGCGCAGGAGCGCCCCGCCGCCGCCCTTGACGAGCGACAGACCGGGGCCAATCTCGTCGGCGCCGTCGATGGTCAGGTCGAGCGCCGGTTCCTCGTCGAGCGTCGCGAGCGGCACGCCGAGATCGCGGCAGAGTTCCGCCGTGCGCTCGGATGTCGGTACGCCGATGATCCGCAGCCCCTCCGAAATCCGCACCGCGAGAAGCCGCACGAATTCCTCGGCGGTCGAGCCCGTCCCGATGCCGAGCTTCATGCCGTCTTCCACATGGGAAAGGGCGACCCGTGCCGCTTCGATCTTCAGCGCTCGCGCATCCATGTCCCGCTCCTTGGTTGGCAGACGCCGTTTAGCACCTTCATCCGTGCTGGCAAACCACCCTGGCCGCCTTGCGCGTGCCGCATGGCCAAGCTAGACCCGCCGCAACGGAAACCAACGGACGACCCGATGACCGCTCCCATCATTGTCTTCGACCTCGACGGCACCCTCGTCGACACCGCGCCCGACCTGATGGCGAGCCTGAATCATTGCTTGGCGCTCGACGGCATGACCGTCGCCGGCCCGGCCGAGTTCCGCCGCTTTGTCGGCATGGGCGGCAAGGTGATGATCGAGCGCGCCTATGCGGCGCAGCAGCGCGTCCTTTCCGACGAGCGCCTCAAGGACCTCCTCGACACGTTCATCGAACATTACGGCTCGAACATGCCCGGCGATTCGCAACCCTATGAGGGCGTCGTCGCCGCGCTCGATCGCTTTGACGACGCCGGATACCTGACGGCGATCTGCACCAACAAGTTCGAGCTGCATTCGACGCGGCTGATGCAGGGCCTCGGCTTGACCGAACGCTTCCGCGCCATCTGCGGACAGGACACGTTCGCGTTCCGCAAGCCTGACCCACGCCACCTGATCGAGACCATCGCGCGCGCTGGCGGCAATCCCGAACGCGCGATCATGGTCGGAGACTCCGAAACCGACATCAAGACGGCCAAGGCGGCGGGCATTCCCGTTGTCGCCGTCGACTTCGGCTACACGGACAAACACGTGCGCGAATTCGAGCCGTCGCACATCATTTCGCATTTCGACGAGTTGACGGTCGACCTTGCCGACCGGCTGATCGCAGCGGCAACCTCGCCGCGCGCCAAGACCGCTTGACGGACCCCGGCGGATGCTCCTATACGCGGGCCACGTTCGGTCCGCCGGACGACTTTGAGCGCCTGGCGCTCATGGGCGCGTAGCTCAGCGGGAGAGCATTCGCTTCACACGCGAAGGGTCACAGGTTCAATCCCTGTCGCGCCCACCATTTATTTCCATCGATCTCACGGCTAATTCGCTTCGCTCATGCCTCGATGGGGCGCGCTGCCCGCGCGACCCCCGGTCGGGCTTGCGAACCCCTACGGGTTCGAGACGGGTTGCCAGATCGAGCGCCGTCAGATCGACGGCGCCCTCGCCGCTTCGATGCGCTCCATCGCCTCGCGCGTCTTCAGGTCGCGATCGTAGACATCCGGATAGTAGCCCATTTTGCCGCCGGCTTCCGGCCATGCGGTGAAGTACGCGACGTAGACCGGCACCTTCTGATCCAGATTGTCACGGCCGTGCTGGCCGGCCAGGCGCGAGTCGACCTTGGCGCGATCCCAGCCGAGCACCGCCGCCGCCATGGCGCGCGGATCTTCGAGGCGCACGCAGCCATTCGACAGCGCGCGGTTGTCGCGGCTGAAGAGGTGCCGGTCGGGCGTGTCGTGCATGTAGATCGCGTGCTTGTTCGGGAACATGATCTTCAATTCGCCGAGCGCGTTGCTCGGGCCCGGCCGCTGGCGGACATTGTAAGGGATGTTGGCGCCGTAGCGCGTCCAGTTGATCGCCGAAGACGAGATCCGGCGGCCCTGCTGGTCCGTCACCTCGAAGCCGGACCGGTCGAGATAGGACGGGTCGGCGTAAAGCTTGGGCAGGTACTTGTTGACGATGATCGAGCGCGGCACGCCCCAATAGGGGTGGAACTCGACATAGGAAATCTCGTCCTGGAAGAAGTAGGTCTGCGTCGCCTTGGTGCCGACAACCGTTCGCATCGCCAGCTTCTCAGCCCCGCCCTCGACATAGCTCGCCATCGCTGAGGGCGCATTCAGAAACACGTAGCGGTCGCCGAAATCCGACGGCAGCCAGCGAAGCTGCTCCATCGCGAGCTTCACCTTCTCGATCCGCGCCGCCTTCGATTCGCCGGCGAACGCCGTGACCGTACGCGGGCCGATGATGCCGTCGACCTGCAAGCCGCGCTTTTCCTGCGCCGCCTTGATGACGGCGACCAGATCGTCCGAATAGATCTGGCTGGCGCGGTTGAGTTCGATCGCAGTCGCGTGCTGGGCAAGGAACGACTGGTCCGCTTCCTTCTCGATCACGGCGAGAATCTTCGGCAGCTCCGCGCTCGTCTGGCCCGGCCGGATGAACGTTCCCGGCGCGATGACGATGCTCTTTTCCTCGCTCGCGCGCAGTTCCTCGAGCTCGACCTGCATGGCCTTGTAGAATTCGTTCTGCGGGTGAAGCGCGCGCAGCGCATCGCGCGCATCGTCGCCATCGGCGAGCTTCGACAGCAGGCCGGCATAGTTCACCGTCTTCAACTCGAAATCGTGATAGCCGGAAATACGGTTCGGATCGACGCGGCCGGCATGAATGTCGCGTGCATAGCGCAGCATCCGCGCCGACAGCGCCATCTCGAAGCGCGCCAGCGCGGCTTCATCGTTGACGCGCGGCATCGACACCGCATAGTCGCCCGGGTTGAGGCCGTAATCGTCGGCGCCTGCCAGTTCGCGCACCACGTCGCGCGCGGCCGAACTGACACGCCCGCCCTCGGACCAGATCATCTGCGGGTGCTTCGAATAGTGCGCGACCACCGCATCGCCGATCGCCTGCTCGGCGTAGAATTCGAACGTCGCCAGGTCGTCGAGCGAATCGGCGATCGTTGCCTTGAGCGGTTCGGGCGAGCGCACCGCCTGTTTGCGAACGTCGATCTCGAGTTTCGGATTGGCACCGCCGATCGAGGGAACCTGCCTGCCGTCCTGCGCCGCCATCCGCCGGCGCGGCTCGCCACGCGCATCATTGCCTTCGAGCGCCTTTTCCACCGCTTCTTCGAGGCTTCCACCAGCAACGGTCACCGTCGGTGACGGCGCGGCCGAGGCCTGCGTCGTCGCGCCGACCGTTCCGTGATCGATACCGGTATTGACCAGCGCGGGATCGATCGAGATCGCAGCGAAATTCACTTTCGCGAGCATATCGGTCTTGTAGGTGAAGTATTGCGGGCCGGTGACGCGGGGCGCTTGTGGCGGTGCAGCGCGCTGAACCTGCTGCTGGACCGGGGCCTGCGGCTGCTGCTGGTATTGCGGTTCGACATAGCGGCGCGGCGGCTGGTTGAACAGGCGCTCGAAAAAGTTCTGCGCGGATGCACTCTCCACGCCGGTCAGGAGCGACGCCGCGAGCGCGGTGGAGGTCAGGGCCAGAGCCCGAAGGCGCATACGCTTGATCATGTCGTCCAATCCGTTCGAGAGTTCCAGTCGGGCGCCGCGTGGGCCGGCAAACACACAGAGCCCGACACTGGACCCGATATGGTTTCCAAATCGCAAACTCTCGCCCGCCGCGACCACGATGCTAAGGATGACGGTGCGTCGGGTTCAAGGCATGCGGCGCCGCCTTGGCCGGTTTTGTCGCGACCATTGCAGGAATACAACGCTCGCCCATCGCCCAAAGGCAGGCTTCAATCCAAGCCCGTTTCGCTTTAAGAGCCTGCCAACCTGTTTCTTTCCGGAGATCTTTCGCCGATGGCCGACTACGCAAGCGCCGAGCTTTTCCCCCTCGCAGCCGACGAAACGCCCTATCGCAAGCTGACCTCGGACCATGTGAGCGTCGACACCTTCCGCGGCCAGGACATCCTGACCGTCGATGCGGAAGGTCTGCGCCTTCTGTCGGAAACCGCCTTCGCGGACATCAACCATCTGCTTCGCCCCGGCCATCTGAAGCAGCTTGCATCGATTCTCGAAGACCCGGAAGCGACCGACAATGACCGCTTCGTCGCCTACGATCTCCTGAAGAATGCCAATATCGCGGCCGGCGGCGTCCTGCCGATGTGCCAGGACACAGGCACGGCGATCATCATGGGCAAGAAGGGCCGGCGCGTCTGGACCGAGGGCGGCGACGCCGATGCGCTCGGCCAGGGCGTGCTCGACGCCTATGAGAAGAAGAATCTGCGCTATTCGCAGCTCGCGCCGCTGTCGATGTTCGAGGAGAAGAACACCAAGAACAATTTGCCGGCACAGATCGACATCTATGAGGAAGGCGAGGACGCATACAAGTTCCTGTTCGTCGCCAAGGGCGGCGGATCGGCCAACAAGACCTTCCTCTACCAAGGCACGCCGTCGCTGATGACGCGCGACCGGCTGCTGGACTTCCTGAAGGAAAAGATCCTGACGCTCGGCACCGCCGCCTGCCCGCCCTATCACCTCGCCATCGTCATCGGCGGCACGTCCGCGGAGATGAACCTCAAGACCGTCAAGCTCGCCTCGACGCGCTATCTCGACGGCCTGCCCACCTCGGGCAGCGAGACCGGCCACGCCTTTCGCGACCTCGAAATGGAAGCCGAAGTCCACAGGATGACGCAGTCGATGGGTGTGGGCGCGCAGTTCGGCGGCAAGTATTTCTGCCACGACGTGCGCGTCATCCGCCTGCCCCGCCACGGCGCCTCGCTGCCGATCGGCCTCGGCGTGTCCTGCTCGGCGGACCGGCAGGCCAAGGGCAAGATCACGAAGGACGGCATTTTCCTCGAGGAGCTGGAGACCAACCCGGCCCGCTACATGCCCGACATCGATGAGGAGAAGCTGACCTCGCATGTGGTCAAAATCGACCTCAACCAGCCGATGAGCGAGATCCTGAAAATCCTCTCGGCCCAGCCCGTCAAGACGCGCGTGTCGCTCTCCGGTCCGATCATCGTCGCGCGCGACATCGCCCATGCGAAAATCCGCGAACGTCTCGAAGCCGGCGAGCCGATGCCGGACTATTTCAAGAACCACCCGATCTACTATGCCGGCCCGGCCAAGACCCCTGCCGGCTATGCCTCGGGCTCGTTCGGGCCGACGACGGCGGGTCGAATGGACAGCTACGTCGACCAGTTCCAGTCCTTCGGCGGCTCGATGGTCATGCTCGCCAAGGGCAACCGCTCGCGCCAGGTGCGCGAGGCCTGCGGCAGCCATGGCGGCTTTTATCTCGGCTCGATCGGCGGTCCCGCCGCGCGGCTGGCTCAGGACTGCATCAAGAAGGTGGAAGTCGTCGAGTATCCCGAACTCGGCATGGAGGCGATCTGGCGCATCGAGGTCGAGGATTTCCCGGCCTTCATCGTCATCGACGACAAGGGCAACGACTTCTTCAAGGAACTGAACCTCGGCTGACGAGGAGCGCGGGAGCGTCTTGCGCTGGCGCTTCCGCGCGGCCATCATCGGCAGGTCAGGAGGCCTGCCATGAAAAAGGGCTACAAGGCATTGCTCGAAGAAGCCAATGCCGAAATCGAGGCGATATCGCCAGTCGAGGCGCAGGAACTCGCCGCGCGCGACGACGTCGTGCTGGTCGATATCCGCGATCCGCGCGAACTCGACCGCGAGGGGCGCATCCCGCACACGCTGCATGCGCCGCGCGGCATGCTGGAGTTCTGGATCGATCCGGAAAGCCCCTATCACAAGCCGGTCTTCGCCAGCGGCAAGACCTTCGTCTTCTTCTGTGCTGGTGGCCTGCGCTCCGCGCTCGCCACCAAGACCGCGCAGGACATGGGGCTCTCGCGCGTCAAACACATCGAGGGCGGATTCGGCGCCTGGAAGGAAGCCGGGCTGCCCTATGATCCGCCCGCCGAGCGCAAGCCTTGACCGCAACGAAACCGACCGACGCGCCGCGCCTGCCCTGGGACAATCCCCGGTTCCGCAACTGGATCGCGGTCGTGCGAGCCGAGCGCGCCGTGGTGCGTGAACTCGCCAAGGCGATCGCGCCGCTGAAGATCGGCCAACTCGACGTTCTGATGAACCTCTACCGCCACCCCGGCCTGTCGCAGCACGATCTTGCGCGCCGGCTCCTCGTCGGTCGGTCGAACATCACGATGCTTCTGCCGCAGCTCGAAAGCCAGGGCCTGCTGCGCCGCGAACCGGACGAGCACGACCGCCGCGTCATGCGGCTCTACCTCACCGACGAGGGCGAGGCGCGGCTGATGAAGGCGATGGAAATCTACGCCGCCCTTCTCGACCGCGTCATGGCGCAATCGACGCCCGACCAGTGCGAGCGGCTCGGCGACCAGATGCGCCGCATCAGCGAGGCGTTGAAGGAAGACTAGTCGCGAGACAGGCCCTTCGCCGCCAGTTCGTCGACATAGGCCTGCCAGCGCGTGTCCTTCTCGTGGCCGAGTGTGTGCAGGTAGTCCCAGGTGAAGATGCCGGTGTCATGCCCGTCGTCGAAGACGATGCGCACGGCATAATTGCCGACCGGCTCCATCTTCGAGATGGCGACATTGCGCTTGCCCGGCACGGTCACCCGTTGTTCGGGCGAGTGGCCCTGCACTTCGGCGGACGGCGAGACGACGCGCAGAAACTCCGCTTCGAGCGGGATCGGCGCGTGATTGTCGAAGAGGATCGTCAGCAGCCGCCGATCCTTCGAGACGCGCAATTCCGATGGTGGCCGCATGTGAAACCTCTTCAATCTTTCCCACCCGAATGCCTCAATTCATCGTCATGCGCCATACTTTCGGCGCATCGGGCTTGCGCGCCGGGCAAAAGATCACGAAATTGACGGGATGGGCATCGAAGGCAATGGCATGAATTTCGGCGACACCAGCATGATCGACCCGTTCGGGCGCGCGATCTCCTATCTGCGCGTCTCGGTGACGGATCGCTGCGACTTCCGCTGCACCTATTGCATGGCGGAAGACATGACCTTCCTGCCAAAGCGCGATCTTCTCAGCCTCGAAGAACTCGACCGGCTCTGCACGGTCTTCATCGAAAAGGGCGTAAAAAAGCTGCGCCTGACAGGCGGCGAGCCGCTGGTGCGCAAGAACATCATGCACCTCGTCCGCGATCTCTCGCGCCACATCGAAAGCGGCGCGCTCGAGGAACTGACGCTGACCACCAACGGTTCGCAGCTCCAGCGCTTCGCGGCCGAGCTCGCCGAATGCGGCGTCAGGCGGATCAACGTCTCGCTCGATACGCTCGACCCGACGAAATTCAAGCAGATCACCCGCTGGGGCGACATCTCCAAGGTCATGGCCGGCATCGATGCCGCGCAGGCGGCGGGTCTGAAGATCAAGATCAACGCGGTCGCGCTCAAGGGCTTCAACGACCACGAAATCCCCGGCATGCTGCGCTGGGCGCATGGCCGCGGCATGGACATGACGGTCATCGAGACGATGCCGATGGGCGAGATCGACGAGGACCGGACGGATCAGTACCTGCCGTTGTCCCTTCTGCGCGCACAGCTCGAGCGCGAATTCACCTTTGCCGACATCCCGTACAAGACCGGCGGTCCCGCCCGCTATGTCGAGGTGGCGGAAACCGGCGGGCGGTTGGGCTTCATCACGCCGATGACCCACAATTTCTGCGAAAGCTGCAACCGCGTGCGCCTGACCTGCACCGGCACGCTCTATATGTGCCTTGGCCAGGACGACGCCGCCGATCTGAGAGCCGCGCTGCGCGCTTCCGAGGGAAACGAGCTTTTGTCCAACGCGATCGACGAAGCGATCGGCCGAAAGCCCAAGGGTCACGACTTCGTCATCGACCGCCGCACCAATCGGCCCTCCGTTTCGCGTCACATGAGCGTCACTGGCGGCTGATCTGGCGTAGACATTCGCGCCGCTGGTCCGTTGCGCCCGGCCACGCGGCATCCTAAGGCATCGTCGAGCCAACCGACGAGCCAGCATCCGTGAATCTTTCGCCAAACCTCCGCGCCGCCCTGTTCATGGCCATTTCGATGGCCGGGTTCACTCTCAATGATGCGCTGACGAAAACGGTCATCAGCGACATGCACGCCGCGCAGGTGATGGTGGTTCGCGGCACGTTCGCCACGATCATGATCGGCCTGCTCGCCTGGCATGGCGGCGTCCTGTCGTCGCTGTCGTCGCTCCGCCGCCCCCTCGTCGCCGTGCGGGCGGCCAGCGAGATCGGCAGCACGCTCTGTTTTCTCGCCGCGCTCGCGCAGATGCCGCTCGCCAATGTGTCGGCGATCCTGCAGGCGCTGCCTCTCGCCGTCACGATGGGCGCAGCGCTTTTCCTCAACGAACCAGTGGGCTGGCGGCGCTGGACGGCCATTCTCGTCGGTTTTGCCGGCGTCCTGATCATCGTCCGGCCCGGCTTCGAGGGCTTCAATTCCTATTCGCTCCTGGCGCTGCTCTGCGTCGCCTTCTGCGCCCTTCGCGATCTCGTGACGCGGCGCATCCCCCAGGAAATTCCCTCGCTGGCCGTATCGTTCGCTACCGCGCTCTTCGTCACCGTGATCGGAGGATTCCTCGTCGTGCCTTATGGCGGTTGGACCCCGTTGACCGTGACCAGCACCTCGATGCTGCTGGGTGCCGCCGTCCTTCTCATCATCGGCTACCAGTTCATCATCATGGCGATGCGCGCAGGGGACATCTCGTTCGTCGCACCCTTCCGCTATACGGCCCTGATCTGGGCGCTTCTGCTCGGCCTGCTCGTGTTCGGCGAAGTTCCCGATGCCGCGATGCTCGTCGGAGCGTCGATCGTCGTCGCGTCCGGCCTCTATACGCTCTACCGCGAGCGCCATGCGGGCAAGACGCAGCCGGTTGCCGACACGACGTCGCCTGCAATGGCGCCTGACGGCGTTTGAGAAGCTTGAAGCGAAGGCGGATGAGGCCTATTCACACGCCATGATTAACGTGTTCATTTCGACCCGATGACGATGCCCCTCGCCCACCGCGCGGCGACCCCACCGCACATCTTCACGCTGGTGATGGCAACGGCGTCGAGCGCGCTTGCGATGAACGTCTTCCTGCCATCCCTGCCAGCGATGGCGCGGCATTTCGATGCCGATTACTCGGTGGTGCAGTTGGCGGTCGCGCTCTATCTCGTCGCGACGGCCGTGCTTCAGCTCCTGATCGGTCCGGCGTCGGACCGGTTCGGGCGCCGCCCGGTCCTGCTTTCCTGTTTTGCAGTGTTCCTGTTTGGAACCCTTGCCGCCGTGTTCGCGCCGACGATCGAGATCCTGCTTGCCTGTCGCATCCTGCAGGCATTCTCGGCTGCTGGCATGGTTCTGTCGCGCGCGATCATCCGCGATACGGTCGGCCCGGACCAGGCCGCGAGCAAGATCGGCTACGTCACCATGGGCATGACGCTCGTCCCGATGATCGGACCGATCATCGGCGGCTTCCTCGACGAGATTTACGGCTGGCAGTCGACATTTCTGCTCACCCTCGCATTCGGCATGACGGCGTTCGCCATCATCTGGATCGATCTCGGCGAGACGAATCTGCGCCCGTCCGCCTCGCTTTTCGCGCAGGTGCGTTCCTATCCCGAACTGATCAAGTCGGAACGCTTCTGGGGCTACACGCTGACGGCGGCCTTCACGTCGGGCACGTTCTTCGCGTTCCTCGGCGGCGGCCCCTATGTCGCGAGCGAGATCTTCGGCCTGTCGCCCTCGCAATACGGCTTCTATTTCGGCTTCGTGTCGGTCGGCTACATGGTCGGCAATTTCCTGTCCGGGCGACTGTCGAGCCGCCTCGGCATCAACCGGATGCTCCTGACCGGCAACATCGTCGCGGCGACGGGCATGTCCGTGCCGCTGCTCCTCTATTTCGCCGGATATGTCTCGCCGGCATCGCTTTTCGTGCCCGTCATGTTCGTCGGGCTCGGCAACGGCATGACGCTGCCCAACGCCATGGCCGGGATCGTCAGCGTCCGCCCGCATATCGCCGGTTCGGCTTCCGGCCTCGGCGGAGCCATGCAGATCGGCGGCGGTGCGGGTCTTTCCATGCTCGCGGGCGCTCTTCTCGGCCCTGAAACCGGCCCGGCGCCGCTGCTTTGGGTCATGCTCGCATCGTCCTGCCTCGGCATCGTCGCGGCTCTCTACGTGCTCAACGTCGCCGCACGAAAAGGCGAGCTGACGCGATGAGCACGGCAGGCATCGTTCTGGCCGGCGGACGTTCCACACGCATGGGCGGCAGCGACAAGGCGATGACCGTTCTCGGCGGGCGCACGCTCCTTTCCCGGGCGGTCGAGCGCCTTGCACCGCAGGTCGATGCGCTTGCGGTCAGTTCCAACACGCTTGCGCCGGGCACGATCGACGCACCGGTCCTTGCCGACGCGGTCCAGACTTTCGAGGGCCCGCTCGCCGGCGTCCGTGCCGGGCTCGAATGGGCGAAGTCGCAGGGTCACACCGCACTCGCCAGCGTTGCCGTCGACAGCCCGTTCTTTCCCGGCGATCTCGTCGTATCCCTTGCGCACAGTGACCGCAGCCGCATAATCGTCGCCCGCTCGGCCGGCCGAAATCATCCCGTCTTCGCGCTCTGGCCGATCGCCGCCCTCGATCCGCTTGCCGCATTTCTCGAACGAGCGGAAACCCGCAAGGTCATGGCATTTCTCGAGGAATTTGTTTTCGATTCGGTCGAATTCGACGCCGAGCCTTTCGATCCGTTCTTCAACGTCAACACGCCCGAAGACCTTGCAGAAGCGGAGCGCTTGATCAGACCATGAGCCAGCGCGTCATCGGCATTACCGGCTGGAAGAATTCGGGCAAGACGACGCTGACCGAGCGGCTCGTGGCCGAGTTCGTCGCGCGCGGGCGCAAGGTTTCGACCATCAAGCACGCCCATCACGCCTTCGACATCGACCAGCCCGGCACCGACTCATTTCGCCACCGCGAAGCCGGCGCCGGCGAGGTCGCGATCGTTTCGGGCGATCGCTGGGCGCTGATGCACGAATTGCGCGGCGAGAGCCAACCGTCGCTGGACGACGTCCTTGCGCGTCTGTCGCCCTGCGACCTCGTCATCGTCGAAGGCTATAAGCGCGAGGGGCACCTCAAGATCGAGACGCGCCGGCGCGAAGCGAAGGACACGCGACCGCTTTCGGCCGACGATCCCAACATCGTCGCGGTCGCCAGCGACCACGCATTGCCGGAGGAAACCTTGCCCGTCTTCCCGATCGATGACATAGCGGCAATGGCAGATTTCATTACGTCCCGGCTGGGGCTTTGATCGACGACACAGGAGGAGAGCACGATGGCGAAGGTCGCATTTCTGGGTTTGGGCGTGATGGGATATCCCATGGCGGGCTATCTGAAGACCAAGGGCGGCCACGACGTCACCGTCTACAACCGCACCACCGCCAAGGCCGAGAAATGGGCTGCCGAGTTCTCCGGCAAGTCGGCCTCGACGCCGGCAGAAGCCGCCAAGGGCGCCGATTTCGTGTTCTCCTGCGTCGGCAATGACGACGATTTGCGCTCCGTCGCACTCGGCGCCGATGGCGCTTTCTCGTCAATGGCTTCTGGGTCGATCTTCATCGATAACACGACTGCGTCGGCCGAGGTCGCGCGCGAACTGGCGGCGCTGGCGAGCGATAAGGGCATCGGCTTCATCGACGCGCCCGTCTCAGGCGGCCAGGCGGGGGCCGAAAACGGCGTCCTCACCGTCATGTGTGGCGGCGACCAGGCGACTTACGACAAGGCAAAGCCCGTCATCGACGCCTATGCGCGGATGGTCGGGCTGATGGGTCCGGTCGGCGCTGGGCAGCTCACCAAGATGATCAACCAGATCTGCATCGCCGGGCTCGTCCAGGGCCTGTCGGAAGGCATCGCCTTCGGCCAGCGCGCCGGGCTCGACATCGAGAAGGTCGTCGACGTCATCTCCAAGGGCGCGGCCGGATCGTGGCAGATGGAAAATCGCTGGAAGACGATGCGCGACGGCAAGTTCGACTTCGGCTTCGCGGTCGACTGGATGCGCAAGGATCTCGGCATCTGCCTCGAGGAAGCCGACCGCAATGGCGCTCAGCTTCCAGTCACCGCGCTCATCGACCAGTTCTACAAGGACGTACAGGGCAAGGGCGGCAAGCGCTGGGACACGTCGTCCCTGATCTCTCGCCTTTCCTGATCAAGCGGCGTTGCTGGACGAACCGCTCTCCTTGTCGAGCACCATGTAGTCGAGCGGCATTTCCGTCGTGTACTTGATCTGCTCCATGGCGAAGGACGAGGACACGTCGCGGATTTCGATCTTGGCGATCAGGCGCTTGTAGAAGGCGTCATAGGCGGCGATGTCGGGCACGACGACGCGCAGGAGATAGTCGATGTCGCCGCTCATCCGGTAGAATTCGATGACCTCCGGAAACTCCTGAATGACCTCCGAGAACCGGCGCAGCCATTCGTGGCTGTGCGAGTTTGTGCGGATCGACACGAACACGGTCACCCGCGCATTGATCTTCACCGGATCGAGCAGCGCCACCCGCTTGCGGATGACGCCTTCCTCCTCGAGCTTCTGGATGCGCCGCCAGCATGGCGTCGTCGACAGCCCCACCTTCTTGGCGACGTCGGCCACGGCCAGCGTGGAATCTTCCTGCAGCAGACGCAGGATCTTGCGGTCGAGACGGTCCATATGAGGCTCCGATGAGAAATCTCATGCTAAAATGCCGAAGTTCTACGCGATAGCCAAGCATGAACACCGGCCATTCAACCGCGGCGAAGCAAAATTGTCCTAATCCCTCGTCGGTATCGACAATCGGATTTCGCGCCGCAGCACCGGAAGCAATTCGCTTTCGAAGAACGGGTGGCGTTTCAGCCAGCCCGTATTGCGCCACGAGGGATGCGGCAGCGGGATGATGCGCGGACTGGTGTTGCGCAGGAAGATCGCGCGCCAGTCTTCGACGTTTCGGGTCAGCGAACGGCCGAACTCCGGCCCGAGATGCCAGCGTTGCGCGTAGAGACCGATCGCCAGAACGAACTCGATCTGCGGCATGGTCTCCATCAGCGGTGCCCGCCAGACCGGCGCACATTCGCGGCGCGGCGGCAGGTCGCCGCCCTTGGCGTCCTGCCCCGGAAAGCAGAAACCCATCGGCGCGATGGCGAAGAGCGCCGGATCGTAGAACTCCTCGCGCGAGACACCCATCCAGTCGCGCAGCCTGTCGCCCGAGCGGTCGTTGAACGGCAGCCCCGTCGCATGGACCCGCGTGCCGGGCGCCTGCCCCGCGATCAGGACGCGCGCGGTCGATGACGCGACGACGACCGGGCGCGACTCGTGCGGCAGCGGAGCCTTCAGCGGCGCATCCCGGCAGATGCGGCAAAGCCGGATGCGCCGGGCGAGTTCTTCCGCTTCGCCCAGGATCAGGCCCTGGCGCTCGGCCGAGCGGAGACCTCAGCGAACCAGCGCTTCACGTTTTCGAGGTCGGCCGGCACTTCGAGTCGCGCCGGTTTCATGAACTCGACGCCGACGAGGCCGGTGATGTCCGCGATCGTGTAGTCGTCGCCCGCGATGAAGCGGCTGTCGGCCAGATGGCGGTCGAGCATCTGCAGATAGTCAATCGCCTTCGGCTTGTTCGCCTCACCCCATTCGGGGATCTGCGGCACTTCCCAGTCCTTCATCGCCGGGTGGATATGACGAAATGCCTGCGCGACGGCGGAGAGGAAGTGCAGTTCCATGCGCCGCTGCCACATCTCGACCTGCGCACGGCCGAGCGCGCCGGTGCCGAAGAGTGGCGGTTCGGGATGAAGCTCCTCGAAATAGCGGCAGATCGCGACCGATTCGGCGAGGATCGTGCCGTCGTCGAGTTCGAGCACCGGCAGGCGCTGCAGTGGATTGCGCTGCGTCACCGCGTCCGACTTGTGGCCCATTGCCGCCATGTCGACCGGCTCGAGCGGCACCTCGATGCCCTTCTCGGCCAGGAAAATGCGGACCCGTCGCGGGTTCGGCGCGCGGCCACCATCGTAAAGCTTCATGCTGTTCTCTCCCTCGTTCATTCCCTGTCTAGAACGGAAATCATCCGCCGTGCCAGCGCATTCGATCACCGATCGAGCCACAGCCGCAGCCGGTCGAGCACCGGATCGAGCATCCCGCCATCCTCGCTCGCCATGCCGCGCGTCGCGCGCCACTCGTTCGGCCGCTCGAATTTGCCCGCCCAGATGCCGCGCCGCGCCGTGCGCGCACGCAGTTCCGCGAGATCGTAGTCGCCCGACGCGACCGCCCAGCCCGTCTCGACCATCCGTGCGGCAAGGTTTACGTCTCCGGCGTGGCAGGTCGCGAGGAACCGGTCATGGCGGTCCTTTCGCCGTGTCGCGCAGGTGACCTCGCGCCCACCGATCAACTGCCGCAACCTCTCGCGCGCCTCGCGACCGCACTCGTAGATCGCAAATCCGTTGGCGCAGGTCTGGTCGAGTTCCGGCGCATCCATTCCCACGAGCCGAATTCGACCGTCGGGCGTATCGAGCGTGTCGCCGTCGATCACGCGGACCGCCGAGACGATCTCATGTGCCGCTCGTTGCTCGAAGTTCCAGGCGAGCGCGCCGAGAATCAGGAACATCCCGGCCGTCAGCGCCAGGTCGCGCAAGCCGAGCGGCCGCATCGCGCGAGCGCCGCGCCGCCGGACCTGCCTTGGTTTGCGAAAGGGGAGAACTGGCACGCGAAGGGTCTCTTAATCTTCTTTGGCTAGATTTCGCGACGATCATTGGCGCGCATTGACTGATATCTCGTATGGCGTTTTCAGGCACGCAACTTGCCGACAAGAATATCGTGGACCGCAGGAAGGCGCATCGCAACACCGATGTCGCCAAGGCGGTCCGGCGCACGCGCGAACGCCTGTCGCAGCGCGAGGGCAACCCGGTCTTCGAGCGCGAACTCCTGAAGCTTCACGCCCGCGCAATGATCAACACGGCCGCGGCGATCCCGCTGATGGTGCTCGTCGTGATGGCGGGCGGCGTCTTCGCCGGCACCGGGCCGCAGATCGTCATCTGGGCGATCATCACCGTCGCCTGCTATCTCGGCCTCGCGCTGATCGCGCGCCGAGTCGACCGGGCCGACATCAACGAACTCGACGCTGTCGGCGTCAAGCGCTCCTTCCTGCTTGGCCATTTCGTCTCCGGGCTCGGCTGGGCGTATCTGGCGGCAATCGAATGCGTCGCATGCCAGCTCGACCAGTTCACGGTTCTGAAGACCGTCATCCTGCTGCTCGCCATTGCCTCGACCGCGCTGATCTCGCACACACTGCGCGGCGCGCTGTTCATGACCTTCGCGCTGCCGGTCGCCGTCTTTGCCTACCTGACCGTCAACATGGCGATGCCGGTCGAGGCGATCATGGTGGCGCTGCTCGCCGTCTCGCTCGGCTTCTTCACCTTCGTCGCGCGCCACATGAACCGTTCGGCCGTCATGCTCCTCTCCTACCAGGCGGAAAAGGACGGGCTGATCGGCGAGCTGGAGACGGCGAAGTCCATGTCGGACGAGGCCCGCCGCCGCGCCGAGGAAGCGAACCTCGCCAAGTCGCGCTTCCTCGCCACGATGAGCCACGAATTGCGCACGCCGCTGAACGCGATCCTCGGCTTCTCGGAAGTCATGGGCAACGAGGTGCTCGGGCCGATGCACAACGAGACCTATCGCGACTATTCGCGTGACATCAACGCGTCCGGCCAGCACCTTCTCAACCTCATCAACGAAATCCTCGACCTGTCGCGCATCGAGGCGGGGCGTTACCAGCTCAACGAAGAGCCCCTGTCGCTGACCGGCGTCGTCGAGGAATGCTGCCATCTGATGGAGCTGAAGGCGCACAAGAAGTCGATCCGCCTCGTCCAGCAGTTCGAACCGACCCTGCCGCGCCTTCTCGCCGACGAACGCTCATTGCGCCAGATCACGCTCAATCTCATCTCGAACGCGGTGAAATTCGCACCGAACGGTTCCGAAGTGCGCGTGCGCGTCGGGTGGACGGCCGGCGGCGGGCAGTATGTCTCGGTCAAGGATAACGGCCCCGGCATTCCGGCCGAGGAAATTCCCATCGTTCTGTCGGCCTTCGGCCAGGGCTCGATCGCCATCAAGAGCGCCGAACAGGGAACCGGCCTCGGCCTTCCCATCGTCCAGGGCCTGCTCGAGCTCCATGGCGGCGAGTTCCAGCTTCGCTCCAAGCTGCGCGAGGGCACCGAGGCCATCGCCATCCTCCCGCCGGCGCGTGTGATGGAAGCCCTGCCCGCGCTTCCGACGCGCCAAAAGGCCGCGGCTGGCCGGCGCTAGATTAATTCTGGCGCAGCGTCATCGAGCCGAAGGTCTGCGCCGCGTTCTTCAGCACCAGCGCGCCCATCGCCGCCCCGATCCCCTCGCCTTCGCCCATTTCAAGATCGAGGATGGGCTTCAGACCGAGCATCTGCGCCGCATGGCGCTGGCCGCGATTTGTCGTCGCGTGGCCCAGCAGGCAGTGGTCGATCGCATCGGGCCGGACGCCATGGAGCACGGCGGCCGCGGCAAGTGACACGATCCCGTCGAGCACGACGGGAACGCGCTCCATGCGCGCGGCGAGGATCGCACCGGCGATCGCCGCGATCTCGCGTCCGCCAAGGCGGCGCAGAGCCTCCAGCGGGTCCTTCACATGGCCGCCATGCAGTTCGACGGCCTTGTCGATCAGGCGGATGCGGCGTTCGGTCAGGTCAGGCTCGCCGACCGGCTCGATCCAGTCGAGCGCGGCGCGGCCGTGCAGCGCCATCAGGAGTGCGGCCGCGACCGTCTCGCCGCCGACGCCAAGGCTGCCGATGCAGATCAGATCCGCGCCGCCGGCAATCGCCTCCATGCCGAAGGCCATGGTCACGGCGCAGCCGCGCTCGTCGAAGGCGGGACCCTCCGAAATGTCGTCGACGGGCAGATGCAGCGCGAGGTCGAAGACCTTGAGCCCGAAATCGTTCGCCGCGCAGATCTGGTTGATCGCCGCGCCACCCGCCGCGCAGAACTCGACCATTGCCTGCGTCTCGTTCGCCTTGCGCGTGCTGATACCATGCTTCGCGATGCCGTGCGTGCCGGCGAAGAGCGTCACCATCGGCCGCGAAATCTGCGGCTGGCTGCGTCCCTGCCAACCGGCCAGCCAGACGACGAGTTCGCCCATGCGGCCAAGCGGCACGCCCTGCCCTTCGAGCAGCCGCAACCGCGCTTCGGCATCGCGCCGCGCCGCCTTGTCCGCCTCGGGCAGGCGGCGCAGGAGGTCGCGATAATCGTCGAAAGGCAGGCCGCTGGTCATCGAATACTCCTCAAACTTTGGCTTAGCGCATACTCAAGTCGCGTCCCGATCACAATGGCGGATGGCGCCATCGTCTTGCACGGCCAAGCCATTTGGCCCATCTGTCATCCATGGCAAGGAACAGTTCATGACGTCGATCGAATCGCCCTGCATTCTCGTCTGCTCCATCGACATGGCCACCGGCTATTGCTTCGGCTGCGGGCGCACGCGCGAAGAGATCGGTGCGTGGACGACGATGACGCCGCAGGCGCGGCGCGAGACGATGGCGGAACTTCCCGCGCGCATGGAAACGATGGAGCGCCGCCCGCGCCGCGTAACCCGGCGCGCGCGCATGGCGCGCGAGCGCGATCTGGCGCAGGATTGATCGATGGGACGCCTCTTCTGGATCGTCATCGCCATCATGGCCATCGGCCTCGTCGCGCTGATCGCGACGGGCGACAGCGGCACGCTTTTCGGCCTCGACGGAGACAGCTTCGCGCGCACGCTCTATCTCGGACTTCTGGGCGCTGTCGTCGCCGTCGGGCTGCTCGGCTCGGGCCAGCGCTTCGGCCCGATGGCGCGCACGCTCGCGATCTGGCTCGTCATCATCATGAGTTTGATGGTCGGCTATCAGTATCGCTACGAGTTGCAGGACGTCGCAAGCCGCCTGACGGCCGGGCTCATACCCGGCAGCCCGCTCTCGATGGTCGACGATGACGGCCGCGCGGCGGTCATGATCGACCGGATGGCGAACGGCCATTTCGAAATCAGGGCGTCGATCAACGGTACGAGCGTCAACACGATCGTCGATACAGGGGCCACGACGACCGTTCTCAGCGCTGCGGACGCCCGCCGGATCGGCCTCGATCCGGAAACGCTCAGCTACACGGTGCCCGTCATGACCGCAAACGGCCAGGCACAAGCGGCGCGGATCACACTCGATGAAATCCGCATCGGCGAAATTTCGCGCACGCGCCTGCCTGCGCTCGTCGCGGCGGAGGGGCAACTCGACCGCACGCTTCTCGGCATGAACTTCATCGGCTCGCTGTCGGGTTTCGACATGCGCGGCGAGCGGCTGATCCTGCGCGACTGAGGATCAGGCGTAGAGGCTCCAGAAGAACCGCGCCGAGATGAAGATGCAGAACAGGCCGAAGGCGACTTCGAGCTGGCGCTTCTTCAAGGCATGGGCGATCCGGACACCATAGGGCGTGACGATGAGCGCGATCGGGATGATCAGAGCGACGGCGATCCAGTTGATGAAGCCGGACGATGCGATCGGCAGGTCCGGATGGCCCCAGCCGGCCCAGATGTAGCCGATCGTACCCGGGATGGCGATCAGGACGCCAACGCCGGACGACGTCGCCACCGCCTGGTGCATCGGCCGGCCGTAGATGGTCATGAACGTGTTATTCATGACGCCGCCGCCAATGCCCATCAGCGTCGAGAAATATCCGATGATCACGCCCGCGACCGTGCGCCCGCCCGTCCCCGGCAGGTCGCCATTGATCTTCCAGGATTCGCGGTTGAACAGAAGCCGTACCGCGACCAGCAACATCAGCACCGCGAAGACGATGCGCAACCCTTCGCTCGAGATGTAGGCGGCGGTGATCGATGCGAGCACGACGCCGATCGGCACCGGAACGAGGAAGCTCTTCAGCAGGTCCATATCCACCGCGCCGCGCGCCTTGTGACCGGTGAAGGAGCGGATCGAGGTCGGGATGATGATCGCCAGCGACGAGCCGACCGCTAGGTGCATGCGCACGACTTCGTCGACGCCGAGCATGCCGAACACCTGGTAGAACACCGGCACCAGCACCGCGCCGCCGCCGATGCCAAAGATGCCGGCCATCAGGCCCGCGACGACGCCCGAGGCTGCGATTGCCGCGGCGAAGACCGCAAGCTCGCTCCACGGCAAATCAAGTCCGGACATGCGCATTCCCCCGCAATTCGTTGCGCTCGTGCGCTAACGTGACGGGAGGGGAAAGTAAACCGCTCAGGCCGCGTCGCGGCTCTGGTCCAGGTTTATTTCGGCAAAGGCGGCGTGAAGAATTTCGGGGCCCGCGCCGGCCTTCGTCGCGTCGGTCGACAGAACCTGGCGGAAGCGTCGCGCGCCGGGCAGACCGTGAAACAGACCGACCATGTGCCGCGTGACATGCGTCAGCCGGCCGCCGGCCGCGATGTGCGCCGCGCAGTAGTCGGCCATGCGGTCGATGAGTTCGCGCCACTCGATCGGAGCGTCGGCGACCCCGAATACACGCTGGTCGACTTCGGCCAGCAGGCCGGGATTGTGATAGGCGGCGCGGCCGAGCATCGCGCCATCCGAATGCTCCAGATGCCGCAGGCTTTCGTCGAGATCGGCGATGCCGCCATTGATGCCGACGAAATTTGCACCGAGCCGCGCCTTCAGCCGATAGACGCGGTCGTAGTCGAGCGGCGGGATGTCCCGGTTTTCCTTCGGGCTCAATCCCTGCAGCCACGCCTTGCGGGCATGGACCCACAATGCGTCTGCACCTGCCGCCAGCACCTTGTCGGCGATCTCGTCGAGCGCGATCTCCGGGTCCTGTTCGTCGACGCCGATGCGACATTTGACGGTAACCGGCACGGCCACCGCCGCCTTCATCGCCCCGACACATTCGGCCACGAGGTCCGGCGTGCGCATCAAGCACGCGCCGAACGTACCGCTCTGCACACGGTCGGACGGACAACCGACATTGAGGTTGATCTCGTCATACCCCCATTCGAACGCGATCGCCGCGGCCTTGGCAAGCTTCTCCGGATCGCTGCCGCCCAGTTGCAGCGCGACGGGATGCTCTTCAGGCGCAAAGCCCAGCAGGCGCTCGCGATTTCCGTGGATCACCGCATCGGCTACCACCATCTCGGTATAGAGAAGCGCATGACGCGTCATCTGCCGGTGGAAATACCGGCAGTGGCGGTCGGTCCAGTCCATCATCGGCGCGATGGCGAAGACGGGCTTCTGGTAGAGCGGTGTTGTCAAGCGTGCGCATATCCTTTGAAGGGAGGCTGTCTAGCGGATCGAAGTTCCCATGGGAAGTTCGGCGCTTGCGCATCTTTGCGCATGCTCGAGCAATGTGGCGGCGGATTGGTCAATCGAATGTGCTATTGCCGATATATTTCGCCAGGTCGGCGCGAGTGTAAAAATCTGTAATGACGATGTCACGGACAGATTTTGTTAGATGAAAAGCCTGAGAATTTTGTTCTGCTTGCCGAACCTTGCGGGTGGTGGCGCGGAGCGGATGGTCCTGACAGTTGCGGCGTCGCTCGACCGGCAGCGTTTTCGGACACGCCTTTTCGTCCATGAGCAATGGGGCCAGCACCTCGCCTCGTTGGCGCCGGATCAGGACATCCATTTCGAGCATGACCGGCCGTATCGACGCTCCGACCTGGTGCGATCCTTTCTTGCGACCTTTCGGGAGGTTGGCAATGCAGATGTCGTCGTCGGTGCCATGGAGGGTCGTGCGACGTTTCTCGCATTGTTGGCCGGTCTGCTGCGCCGACGGCCCATCGTCGTCTGGGTCCATGCGGACTGGTTGCAGTTCTCGCGATACGTAAGTTGGCGGCAACGGCTCGCGCTTCGCCTCTATCGGTTTGCCGACCGCATCGTCTGCTGCTCGGTCGGCGCGCAAGAGGCGTTCGCGACGATGCTTCCAAAGGCCCGGTCCAGTTTGGTTACGATCCATAACGGCATCGATGTGGAGCGCGTGCGGCGTTTGTCCGTCGAACAGATCGCACCGGAGCACGAGGCGATCTTCGAGAAGCAGACGATCGTCGCCGTGGGACGGCTCGACGTGCAGAAGGGATACGACATCCTCATTCGTGCTCACGCCCGCCTTCGTCAGCATGTGGATTGCAACCTAGTCATTATCGGTGACGGGCCCGAGGGGGACGCACTGCGCCTCTACGCAAAAGAGCACGCCGTTGCCGACTCCGTCCATTTCCTGGGTTTCCAGAAGAACCCTTTCCGCTACATGCGACGCGCCAGCGTCTATGCAATGTCGTCGCGTTTCGAGGGGTTTGCGCTCGTCCTTGTCGAAGCCATGACATGCGGCGCTCCCGTCGTCTCGGTCGCCTGCCCTTCAGGTCCGTCGGAGGTACTCGACGACGGCAAATACGGGTTGCTTGTCGAGACCGAGAATCCCGATGCCATCGCGCTCGCACTGAAGCAGGTCCTTACCGACGCAGATATGCGCGAGCGACTGTCCGCACTGTCGCTTGAGCGTTGTGCGGCCTTCGACATTTCCGCACTGACCCGGGAATGGACTGTTCTGTTTGACGGCCTTGCGACGACCAGCCGGAAACCCCGCAGGCGACTTCCGCGCGTTTTGGAAGAACCGGATTTGCAGTGATCCTCGACGGGTGCGGCGCGGTCACCGCTCTGCGGGTGCGATCGTCAAGCCGACCTTGTGGCCGTGCGAGGACCCCTCGAAGCGCGTATTCGCCGATGCGACAAGCGTGCCCCACACCGCCCGGAAATGCCAACCGTCGCTCGACCCGAGAGAATCCTCGATTTCGGGCAGCGGTGGATGGGCGTTGAGCCTCGAACTCGCGCCATCCATGTGAAAAATCGAGCCGATCACACATGTTCCCGCCATGCCCGAAACCCGCAAGGGCTCATCGCCGCGATAGGAACTGGCGGCGATGGTCGCGAAGTCGCCTCCGTCGACGATATAGGCTGTCGCAAGGTTCGCCCAGCGGTCGGTTTGCGAACTGACGGCGAGTTCGAGCGTTCCGGATGCCGCGTCCGGCACCTGCGCGACCCACACACCGCTGTAGCCATGTTCCACGCTCGTCGCCATTTCGGCCAGCGAGACGCCGGGGCCAAGCGTGACCGAGGAAGGTCGATAGTCCGGCTGAACCGTATCGACGAAAACGACGGCGATGCGGCCGTTGCGCGCCGGGCCGACATCGACGTCGCCACCATAACTGCCGCCGCCGCCCTCGCTCGTTGAGTACCGTGTCGGCGCACCGGCGGTGGCGCGGCCTTTCGGCGGTTCGGGCCACGGCGCGATGCCCGCATAGGGATGACCGCTCACCACTTCCCATGCGACCTCTTGCAAGGCCAGAGCCAGATCGGCGTTCAAGCCCTGGACGGGCGGGTTCAGCCGCCATGGCAAGCCGACCGGCGTCTGCCTGTTCATGGTCGCATAGTGAACCATCGTCGCGAAGTAGAACCCGATGGGCGGCAAGTGAATCCCATCGATGGGAAAGAAAGTCGCGTTGAAGTCGGATATGCCCGGCAGCCCGGGCGACAGATAGGTGTCATGCAGTTGCGCGAACGCCTCGCCGACCGGCGACAGGTAGACCCGGCCCGTTCCGATGTCGCTCGCAACCTGCTCGCAGACCGGCCCGTAAGCCTCGACCGCCAGGCGTGCGATCTCACGCTTCCAAAGTTCCCAGTCCGGGTCGCCGGCCCATCCGGGAATTTCCGGCCAGATCTGATACCAGTAGACGGCAAGGTCCGGATTGGCCGCCATGCCCTGGCTTCGCCATTGCTGAAGAAAAGTCCGGGTCGAGCCGCCGGATATCGAACCTTCGATCGGCCCGCCTTCGGCCAGCATCAACTGGTCGATCGCGCCGGCCGCCAACAGGTCGCGAATGCTTTCGCCTTCCGCCGTGGCATGGTCGGCCCAATTGTAGGACAGGGGCGCCCCGTTGATGACCTGATAGGTCGCCCGATCGCCGCTGATCTGTGCATAGAGCGGCGCCATTGCCGGAGAAACCAGAGAATGGCCGACAAAACCGACGTTACGTCGCTCCGATAAAGAATTTTGACCCGCCAGGGCAAGTTCCGGCAGGCCGGTTCCAAGACCCAGCCAGGCTGCAACTTTCAGGAGCGTGCGACGCGACAGTCGAGCGTTCATGGTTGCCAGCATATCCGACATGGCGAGCGCACGCTACATTTCGACGCCAGCCGGATCGACTTCCATTTGCAAGCCAATGCGATTTCCTGCGCCGCCCTGCCTCCGCTGGCGTTCCAGATTTTTTTCACCTCTCCCGGTTGTGTTCGCAATCGCGATTTGCGTGCAACAAGACAACGGGTAAGATCGAAACATGGGTCAACGGGAATTCATTCATGAATGAGGTAAAGCCGCTTCGGGTGGAGACGGAAAACATGTCGGGCGGAGACATCGTGCTCGGCAAGCTCGACGACTATATTGGCTTTCACCTGCGCCTTGCCCAGAACGCGTCGTTCCGCTCCTTCCAGCGCAAGACGGGACAGACCGATCTCAGGCCAGGCTGGTTCGCGCTGCTCAGCCTCATCAAGGATAATCCCGGCATCACGCCGATGACGCTTTCGCGCGCGTCCGGCCGCGACAAGTCGACCCTGACGCCGCTTCTGCGCGACATGATCCGCGACGGCTTCGTCGAAAAGCAGCCGATCGCGCGCGACCGGCGCAGCTATGCGCTCTTCGCCACGCCGGAAGGCTCCGCGCGGCTGGCGGATTTGGCACGCCATGCGGCGGAACACGACCGTCGGCTCGATCAGATCGTCGGCGATCAGAAGGCGGAGCTGCTTAACCTTCTGAGGCGAATCGCGGCCGAGATCGACTGAGCGCGCTTGCGCTGCTTTCAGAAAGATTGTTTGATACCAAACTAGTTTGAGCGCCAACTCGGCGCTTGGCTGCAGGAGGTATCGATGCTGAAAAGTTTCGCCGACAGGCCCGGTGACACCACGAGGATGACCGCGGGCGCCGCGCTCTTCGCGCGGCTCAAGGCGCTCGGCGTCGATTACGTCTTCTGCAATTCGGGCACCGATTTCCCGCCCATCATCGAAGGGCTTGCCGAAGCTTCGGCACGTGACATTCCCCTTCCCCACGCGATCGTCATACCGCACGAGCACGCTGCGATGGGCATGGCGCATGGCTATTATTTCGCGACCGGCAAGGCGCAGGCCGTGATCCTGCACACCAATGTCGGCCTTGCCAACGGGTCCATCGGCGCGATCAATGCGGCCGTCGACCAGGTGCCCATCCTCATGATGTCCGGCCGAACGCCCGTCACCGAGGAAGGCCGGTTCGGCGCGCGGACGGTTCCTATCGGCTGGGGGCAGGAAATGCGCGACCAGGCCGCGCTCGTGCGCGAAGCCTCCAAATGGGACTATGAGCTGCGCTTCCCCGAACAGGTCGGGCCGCTTCTCGACCGCGCCCACGCCATCTCCAATTCCCTGCCCAAGGGGCCGGTCTATCTGAGCCTGCCGCGCGAGGTTCTTTGCGAGGACGTGGCTGCGGCAGGTCTCGACGCTCCGGCGTCGATGCAGCCCACCCGCCCGGCTGCGGACATGGCGCTGATCGGCCAGGCCGCCCGGCTGCTCGCCGAAGCGCGCAATCCCCTCATCATCGCCCAGCGTGGCGCCGGCAGCGAGGCGGGCTTTGCCGCATTGTCCCAGTTCGTCACCGATTGGTCGATCCCGGTTTGCCAATGGTGGGCCGTCGCGACCGCCATCGCAACCGATCATCCCTGTTATGTCGGTGCCGATCCGATGCCGTGGCTTGGCGAGGCGGATGTGGTGCTGGTGCTCGATGCGCTCGCGCCGTGGTGGCCGGACATGCACCGGCCGGCATCGGGCGCAAAATTCATTCACATGGGCCCTGATCCTCTCTTCGCGCGCACGCCGGTTCGCAATTTCCGGTCCGACGTGACGATTACGACGCAGACCGACGAGGGCATTCTCGCGCTCGCAGCCGCGATGCGGCCGATGATGAACCGGCATGTCGGAGCCAGGATGCAGCGTCAGGCGCTGCTTGCCGAGCGTGTTCCGCAAATTCGCGCCGGCACCGCAAAGGCTGCCGCGCCAAGCGAGCCGATGTCGAAGGCCTATGTATCGAATTGCCTGTCGGACGCAGTATCTGGCAAGAACGCGACCATCCTGTCCGAACTTGGCTGCCCGCTCGACCCGATCGTCCTCGACCGGCACAATTCCTGGCATCAGGAGCCGCATGCGGGCGGGCTTGGCTGGTCGTTTCCCTGCGCGATGGGAATGCAGCTCGCCGACAGGACGAAGCTCGTCGTCGCCACGATGGGCGACGGCTCCTACGTCTTCTCGAACCCGGTCGCGTGCCATCAGATTGCCGAAGCGCTGGACCTGCCGATCCTCGTCGTCATCCTCAACAATTCGGAATGGGGGGCGGTGCGGCATTCGGTGACCGGGCTTTACCCGGAGGGCTATGCGGCCAAGGCCAACCGCATGCCCCTGACCTCGCTCGACCCCTCGCCCGACTTCACCAAGGTCGCCGAAGCAAGCCGCGCCTTCGCGGTCAAGGTTACGGCGGCCGCAGATCTGCCGCGCGCGCTGGCGAACGCGATCCGGCATATCGAGGAGAAGCGTCAGCTTGCGCTGGTCGAGGTCGCGATCGGCTAGTCCTGGAGGACGTCTCGGCCAAGGGCGGCGGCATTCGGGCAGCCGATCAGCGCCAGCGTGTTGTCGATCTCGAGGCGCAGCGTCTCGATCACCTGTTCGACACCTGCCTGTCCGGCGGCAGCCAGCCCGTAGAGTGTTGCACGTCCCAGCATGACGGCACCGGCGCCGAGCGCGAGCGCCTTGACGATGTCCGCCCCTCGGCGAAAGCCGCCGTCCACCAGAAGCGCCTTTCCCTCCGGAACGTCGATCCGGTCGATCATATCGAACCCCGCCACCACGTCCTCGAGTTGACGCCCGCCATGGTTCGACAGCACCACGGCGTCGACCCCCAGTGAGAAGCATCGCGCGCAGTCGGCCGGATCTGTCAGCCCCTTGACGATCAGCCGATGCGGCCACCGATCGCGCAGCGCCTTCAGGTCGTCCCAGTCGAAACTCCCATCCATCTGGCGCAGCATCAGCAATGCCTGGCTGTTTGCGTCCGTCGCCCCGGTCCTGCGCAGATTGGCCAGTTGCGGCGCGCCACCGCGCAACTGCTTCAGTGCCCAGCCAGGGTGGAGCGCGCAGTCGAGCGCGAAACGCGGCGTCATCTGGAACGGCACGCCGAAGCCGTTGCGAAAGTCGCGGTCGCGTCGCCCACCGACCGGCACGTCGACCGTCAGGACGAGGGTTCGATATCCCGCATTCAGCGCCCGATCGACGAATTGCCGCGCGGCGTCGCGGTTGAGGATGTAGAGCTGGAACCAGAGCTCGCCATCGACCTGGCGGGCGACGTCCTCGATCGACATGCTGGACGCGGTCGACAGCACGAACGGAATGCCGAACTTGGCGGCCGCGAGCGCCAGCGCCACGTCGCCCCCCGGCATGATCGCGCCGTTGAGACCGGTCGGGCCAATCAGAAAGGGCAGCGGGAGATGGCCGCCGAGCAACGGCACCGACATGTCGCGCTGGCTGACATTCGTCAGCGGTCTCAATTTCAACAGGCGCCGTTCGATCGCTTCGCGATTGCGGCGGACGCCGCGGTCGTCCCCCGCCCCGCCGTCGACATAGTCGAAGATCGCGCGCGGCAGCCGTCGCTTTGCCCGCCGGCGCATGTCCTCGACGCTGGCGAAGGAAGGCGCCACGATGCTACCGCATGGTCTGCGGCAGGAAGAGCACGATTGCGGGGAAGAGGATGATCAGCCCCAGCCTGACGATGTCCGTCATCACGAACGGCATGACGCCGGCATAGATTTTCTGCAGCGGCACGTCGCGCGCCAGCGAGTTGATGACGAAGACATTCATCCCGATCGGCGGCGTGATCATGCCCAGCTCCACCGTCATCACGATGACGACGCCGAACCAGATCGGGTCGAAGCCCAGCGCCATCGCGACGGGGAACAGGATGGGGATCATCAGGATGATCATGGCCATCGCATCGAGGATACAGCCGAGCGCGATCATGAACAGGAGGATCAGCAGAAGCGTCGGATACGCACCAAGTTCGAGGCCGAGCAGGAAGTTCGTCACCTTCTGCGGGGTCTGCGTGATGGTGAGGAAATAGCCGAACAGGATCGCGCCGATCAGGATCATGAAGATGCCGGCCGTCACCTGGATGCTTTCCAGAAGGCAGTCGAACAGACGCTTCAGCGGCAGTCGGCGGCGTGCCATGGAAATGACGATCGCGCCGGCCGCGCCCATGCCCGCCGCTTCCGACGGCGTGAAGATGCCGCCATAAATTCCGCCGATGATGAAGATGAAGAGAAGCACGATCGCCCAGACGCCGCGAAGGGCCGCGAGGCGCTCGCCCCAGCCGATCCGCTCCTGCACCGGGATCTCGATGCCTCGAAATCGGATGTAGAGCTGCACGGTGACGAGATACATCACCATGGCCAGGATGCCCGGTATCAGGCCGGCGATGAAGAGCTGGCCAATATCCTGCTCGGTCATGACGCCGTAGATCGCGAGCACGATGGAGGGCGGGATCAGGATGCCGAGCGTCCCGCCCGCCGCGATCGATCCGGTCGCCAGCGTATCGGGATAGCCGTAGCGCTTCATCTCGGGCAACGCGACCTTGGCCATGGTGGCGGCCGTCGCCACGGACGATCCGCAGATCGCCGAAAAGCCGCCGCAGGCGGTGATCGTCGCCATCGCGAGTCCGCCCTTGCGGTGGCCGAGAAAAGCGTTGGCAGCCCGGTAGAGCTCGCCACTCATGCCCGAGGCCGAGGCCACCGCCCCCATCAGGATGAACATGGGGATCAGGCCGAGCGAATAGTCGGTGACGGTACGGATCGGCGAAATCGCCAGAAGGTTCAAGGCCGGGTCCCAAGCTGCCAGCAGGCCGAACCCGCCGACGCCGACCACGCCCATCGCGACGCCAATCGGGACGCGCAGGATCAGGAGCAGAAATAGGGCGACGAAACCGCCGACCGCTACGAAATCGGTGGTCATCATGAATGTTCAGCCGGATCGCCAAGAGGGGTGACGAAGCCGCGCAGGATGCGGGCGACGAGAACGAGAAGGCAAAGCCCTATGCCGAGCCAGGCGATGCCGTAGAAAGGCCAGATCGGGATCGCGAGTTCGAACGTGGTCTGGCGCGACAGGCGCACCCGGTCGACCTGCCAGAACAGCATCCATGCCATCGCCGCCATAAAGATCGCGAAGACGATGTCGGAAAAGACGTCGAGGATACGGCGGCCGGCCGGCGGCAGGATCTGCCAGAACAGATCCACCTGGATGTGGTCCTTGCGATATGCGGCGGCGGCGATGCCCCAGAAGATCGCCACGCCCAGCAGCAGGCGGCTGACGTCGAAAGAGCCGGGAAACGGCATCTGCAAGACGTAGCGCATGATCACGGCGGCGAAGGTGAGTATGGTGATGACGGCCAGAAAGACGGCCGCCGCCCCGTCGACGATCTGGACGACGCGCCGAAGCGCAGCTTCACCCTTGTTCATCCGTGCCGTCTCCTCCTGCGGATCGTACCGGCCGACCCCGCTTCCGCGGAATCGGCCGGGCTATGGACCTCAATATGCAGCGTCGCGCTCTTCGAGCGCATCGACAAGCCCCTGGAAGACGGCGTCGGCATCATGGCCGGCGCCGGTGACGGCCTGGGTCCAGCTATCCTTCAGGGGAGCTGCGGCCTCGCGCCACAGCGCGACTTCCTCGTCGGTGGGAACGTAGGCCTCGTGGCCTTCCATCGCGATCAGCTTTTCGCGGCCGGAATCCTCGTCGCCGGCCCACCCAGACGCCACGCGTTCGGCCCACTCGCTCGTGCAGTGGTCGTCGATCACCTGCCGCTGCGCCTCCGACAATCCTTCGTAGCGCGCCTTGTTGATCGTCCAGGCAAAGGTCGTCGCATAAAGCGGAAGGTCGAGATGGTTGGTCGCCACGCCCTCGATGCCGAAGATCAGGATCGAATTCCACGGGAAGGAAATCACGTCCGCGACGCCGCGCTCCAGCGCGTCGCGCGATTCGGGAGCCGAAACCTGGAAGTTCTGGCCGCCGAGCGCCGAAACGAAAGCCGCCATCGTCGCGTGGGCGGGGCGTACGTTCAAGCCGCGCACGTCCTCGGGCACCTTGATCGCCTCGCGCGAATGGAAGGTGCCGGGCGAATGGAAGTGAACGAGGCAGGCCTTCACGTCGGCCATCTCCTGTTCGGAATATTCGCGATACCAGGCGTCCAGCGCAGCCGAACCTCCGGTGGCGTTCGACGCGAGAAACGGCAGTTCGCCGGCCGCGATGATCGGAAAGCGGCCCGGCTGATAGCCCGGATTGACGAAGGAGATATCGGCGATGCCGTCGCGCGCCATATCGTAGTGATCGCCCGCCTGCCCGAGCTGCTGGGCCGGGTAGATCGTGATCTTGATGGAGCCGCCAGACGCTTCCTGAATGGATTCGATCCATTCGGTCATGCCCATCACGTGCAGGGGATGCTGCGGCGGCAGCCAATGTGCGAAACGCAGTTCGACAGGCGCGTCCTGCGCCATTGCGGCGCTGGACATCAGCGCTGCGAAGCTGGCGGCGACGAGCGGTGCGGCAAGCAACTTCTTCGACATTGGGGTTCCTCCTCCCGTTGGCGCGTGCCGAGGGCCGGGAGTTCCTCCCATCCGGCCCTTGGCGAGAGTGGAGCCTATAACGAGGTCGACGCTGCTGGCAACTGCCTTGTTTGCACCCAAACTATTATGTTTCAAAACAATCCAGGGGCGGCGTATTGCGGTCCAGCATTCCACTTGGCGCGGTTTCGTGCGATATCGTGCGGGACAAGACGAACTGGAAAACAAGAACAATGACGGCAAAGCTCCAGGCCGCCACCCTGCACCATCTTCCCTCTGCCGGCGCAGCCAGTGACGGGCTCAAGCGCAATCCCGGCCAGCCGCTCGATCTTGGCTGGCTTGAGGCGATGCGCCACGTCAACAAGAGCGCGCTTGAACGCCGCGTCCAGACGCTGACCAAGCGCCGCTCGATCAAGGCCGACAATCAGGCCGCATGGCTTCTCAGATCGATTTCGCTGATGGACCTGACGACGCTTTCGAGCGACGACACGCCGGACCGCGTCAAACGGCTTTGCGCCAAGGCGCTCAATCCGCTGCGAGCGGATCTGGTGGCTGGCCTCGGCCTCACCGACCGGCCCATCCGCCCGGCCGCGGTCTGCGTCTACCATCCCTTCGTCGCGACGGCGGTCGCGGCACTCGAGGGCAGCGGCATCCATGTCGCGGCGGTATCCACCGCCTTCCCGCACGGCCTTGCGCCGCTCGAGACGCGGCTTGCCGAAGTCCGTGCCTCGGTCGCTGACGGTGCCGACGAGATCGACATCGTCATCCCGCGCGGCCTCGTCTTCGGCGCCCGCTGGCAGGAACTCTATGACGAGATCGCCGCCTTCCGCGAAGCCTGCGGCGAGGCGCATCTGAAGGTCATCCTCGGCACCGGCGATCTTGCGACGCTGCGCAACGTCATGCTCGCCTCGATGGTGGCGATGATGGCCGGCGCCGATTTCATCAAGACCTCGACCGGCAAGGAAAGCGTCAACGCGACGCTGCCCGTCGGCCTCGTCATGGTGCGTGCCATCCGCGAATATTACGAGCGAACCGGCCTCTTCATCGGTTTCAAGCCGGCAGGCGGCATCTCCACCGCCAAGGCCTCACTCGACTGGCTGGTCCTGATGCGCGAGGAACTCGGCCGGCGCTGGCTGGAGCCGGATCTCTTCCGCTTCGGCGCATCGAGCCTTCTGACCGACATCGAGCGCCAGCTCGAACATCACCTGACCGGGCGCTACTCCGCCGCCCACCGTCACGCCATGGCCTGACGGCCGAAACCCGGAAGCTTGAGTCGTGAACATTCTGGAACGTTATGACGCCATGGAATATGGCCCCGCCCCCGAATCCCGCTCGGAAGCCGACCGCTGGCTGGCCGCGCGGGATCTGGCCGCATCGCTCTTCATCAACGGCGATTGGGTGAAGCCGGCCTCCGGCAAGACCTTCGAGACCCGCGAGCCCGCTTCGGGCAAGCTGCTCGCCACGCTCGGCGAGGCGGGCGCTGCGGATATCGACGCCGCCGTCGCGGCCGCCCGCAAGGCGCTGCCGAAATGGCAGGCGCTGTCGGGCTATGAGCGTGCGCGCCATCTTTATGCGATCGGCCGCGCGATGCAGCGCCATACACGACTCTTCGCGGTGCTGGAGTCGCTCGACAATGGCAAGCCGATCCGCGAAACCCGCGACATCGACGTTCCGCTGGCGATCCGCCATTTCATCCATCACGCCGGCTGGGCGCAGGCGCTCGACAAGGAATTTCCCGGTCACAAGGCCGCCGGCGTCGCGGGCCAGATCATCCCCTGGAACTTCCCGCTCCTGATGCTCGCCTGGAAGATCGCGCCGGCGCTCGCCGCCGGCTGCACGGTCGTCCTCAAGCCGGCCGAGTTCACGCCACTCACTGCCGTTCTCTTCGCCGAAATCTGCGCCCGCGTCGGCCTGCCGAAGGGCGTCGTCAACATCGTCCAGGGCGGCCCTGAAGCCGGCTCCGCCATCGTCGACCATGCCGACATCGACAAGATCGCCTTCACCGGTTCGTCCGAGGTCGGCAAGATCATCCGCAAGGCGACCGCCGGCACCGGAAAGAAATTGTCGCTCGAACTCGGCGGCAAATCCGCCTTCATCGTCTTCGAGGACGCCGATCTCGATTCCGCCGTCGAAGGGCTGGTCGACGGCATCTGGTTCAACCAGGGCCAGGTCTGCTGCGCCGGCTCGCGCCTCCTCGTGCAGGAAGGCATTGCCGAACGTTTCGTCGAAAAGGTCAAGGCGCGCATGGGCAAGCTTCGGCTTGGCGATCCGCTGGACAAGAACACCGATATCGGCCCGCTCGTCGACAGGACGCAGTTGGAGCGTGTGCGCCGTCTTGTCGCGCAGGGCGCGTCCGAAGGCGCGATCTGCTGGCAGCCGGACTGCGCGGTTCCGACAGAGGGCCACTACCACCTGCCGGTTCTCGCCACCAATCTCGCGCCGGCGAACGTCCTGGCGCAGGAGGAGGTGTTCGGCCCCGTCCTCGCCGCGATGACCTTCCGCACGACCGACGAAGCGGTGTCGATCGCCAACAACACCCGCTACGGCCTTGCTGCTTCGGTCTGGAGCGAGAACATCAACCTCGCGCTCGACGCTGCGCCCAAGCTCAAGGCCGGTGTCGTCTGGATCAACGGCACCAACATGTTCGATGCCGCCTGCGGCTTCGGCGGCTACCGCGAGAGCGGTTTCGGCCGTGAAGGCGGGCGCGAGGGCATGGCGGAATATCTCGTCGCGCCTATGGCGAAATCGGCCGATCTGGCGCCGGCCAAGGCCGTCGTGTCCACTTCGGCCGCCGATGGCGCGGGCATCGACCGCACGGCCAAGCTCTATATCGGCGGCAAGCAGGTCCGGCCGGACGGCGCCTATTCTATGCCGGTCACCGGCGCCAAGGGACGGCTCGCCGGCGAAGTCGGCATCGGCAGCCGCAAGGACATTCGCGACGCGGTGTCCGCCGCCCACGCCGCCAAGGGCTGGGCATCCGCCACCGGCTACAACCGCGCGCAGGTGCTCTATTTCTTCGCCGAGAACCTCGACGCACGCGCCGACGAATTCGCAACCCGCATCGCGGATTTGACCGGTGCATCCGCTCGCGCATCGCGCGCCGAGGTCGATCTCTCGGTCGAGCGGCTGTTCGCGCTTGCCGGCCTTGCCGACAAGTATGAAGGCCGGGTCCACCAGCCGCCTGCCCGCGCCGTGACGCTTGCCCTTCAAGAGCCGGTCGGCGTCATCGGCGTCGTCGCCTCCGACGACCAGCCGCTTCTCGGCCTGATCTCGCTGATCGCGCCGGCGTTGGCGATGGGCAACAGCGTCGTCGCGGTGCCGTCCGCCCGCCATGCGCTCGTCGCGACCGACCTCTACCAGGTCATGGAAACCTCCGACCTGCCGGCCGGCGCGGTCAACATCGTCACCGGCCCGGCCCGCGACCTCGCCAAGGTTCTGGCGATGCACGACGATGTCGACGGGCTCTGGGTGGTGGCCGACAAAGACACATGCCGGACGGCGGAAGCCGAATCCGTCGGCAATCTCAAACGGGTGTGGACATCGACTGGAAAGTCCGTCGACTGGTCGGTACAGCCGCACGATCTTCTCCTGCCGCGCGCGGTTGAGGTGAAAAATGTCTGGGTTCCGTATGGCGACTGAAACCGGGAAGCGAGCGATGGGCAAGGAAAACGGCGTTCTGGAAGATACGTTGCTGCCGCGCGACACGTCCCGCTCCCTTCCACTCTCGCTGTTGCGCGCGCGCGAAGCCGTCATGGTCCGTTTTCGACCATTGTTGGCCGTTCATGACCTGACCGAGCAGCAATGGCGCGTCATCCGCATCCTCGGCGAAACGAGCCCGCTCGACGCGACCGAGGTCGCGGAACGGGCCTGCGTCCTCGCCCCCAGCCTGACCCGGATCATCAAGTCGCTCGAAGAGCGCGGCATCATCCGGCGCGAGCGCGACCATGCGGATGCGCGCCGCACGCTGCTCAGCCTCAACGAGGCCGGGTTCGACCTGATCCGCGACGTAACTCCGCAAAGCGTCGCGATCTACTCCGTTCTGGAAGCACGCTACGGCCGCGAAAAGACCGAGCATCTGATCGACATGCTGAACGAACTGGCGGCGATGAAGGACGGCGCATGAGCCGGGTCGTCCTGCACAACTACTTCCGGTCTTCCACCTCCTACCGCGTCCGCATCGCGCTCAATCTCAAGGGCGTCGACTACGACTACATTGCGCACCATCTGCGCCACGGCGAACACCGGGACCCGGCCTTTTTGGCAGTCAATGCCCAAGGATTGGTGCCGGCACTGGTATGGACGGACGGCACCGTCCTCACGCAGTCGCTGGCGATCTGCGAATTTCTCGACGAAGTGATCCCACAGCCCGCGCTTCTTCCCGCCGATGCGGCCGGCCGCGCACGGGTTCGGGCGATCGCGCAGATGATCGCATGCGAAATCCATCCGGTGAACAATCTGCGTGTTCTCAACGCGCTACGCGCGCGCTACGGGGCCGACGACGCTGGCATCGCCGACTGGTTCCGGCATTGGGTCAACGAAACATTTGCGCCGCTTGAAGCGATGCTCGCGGCGAGCCCGCAGACGGGCCGCTTCTGCCATGGAGACGAGCCGGGCCTGGCGGATATCTGCCTCGTCGCTCAGGTCGCGAACAATGCGCGCTTCAATGTCGACATGACGCCCTATCCGACCATTTCGCGCATTCGCGACGCGTGCATGGAACGAGCCGCCTTTGCAGACGCTGCGCCTGCCCGGCAGCCCGACGCCGAATAGGTCAGTTGGCGGATGTCGCCGCGACCGGGGGATTGATCAGAGCGAGCCGCGCCATTGGGTCCGCCTGCACGTCGCCGAAGAAGTAAAACGATCCTGCCACGAGCGCGCCGATCAGCGCGGTGGAGATAAACCTGCCTGCCATTTTCTTATGTCCCGCTGGCGCCGGAGCGCCGTCCCTTCAAAGGACAAATGGCCGGGCTGGGGGATCGTTCCCTTCCCGGCACAATTTTCACGGGTATCGATCAGGCGACGACTTCGACGACCTTGCCTTCGGCCAGCGTGACGCGCCGGTCCATGCGGGAGGCGAGTTCGTGGTTGTGCGTGGCGATCAGCGCCGACAGGCCCGACTGGCGCACGAGCGCTTCGAGCGCGTCGAAAACGTAGCCTGCCGTCGCCGGGTCGAGGTTTCCGGTCGGCTCGTCCGCCAGCAGAAGCCGGGGCGCGTTGGCGACCGCGCGGGCAATCGCCACGCGCTGCTGCTCGCCGCCCGAAAGTTCAGCCGGGCGATGCGTCCCGCGATGGCCGATCTTCATGTAGTCGAGAAGCTGCGCCGCACGCTCGGAAGCTTCCTTCGATTTCAAACCGCGCACGAGTTGCGGCATCATGATGTTCTCGAGCGCCGAGAATTCGGGCAGCAGATGATGGAACTGGTAGACGAAGCCGATCTCGTTGCGGCGGATCGCCGTGCGGTCATCATCCGACAATTGCCCGCACTCCTGCCCGTTCAGCACGACATCGCCCGAATTCGGCCGTTCGAGCAGCCCGGCGGTGTGGAGCAGCGTCGACTTGCCGGCGCCGGACGGCGCAACAAGCGCGACCATCTCGCCTTGGCCGATCGTGAAGTCGGCGCCCTTCAGGATGACGAGCTTGCCCGCCGCATCCTCATAGAAGCGCTCGACACCCTTGAGCTGCAATACGGTCTTTGCCGCCATCATTCGTACCTCAGCGCATCGACCGGATCGAGCTTCGCAGCCCGCCATGCGGGAAAGAGCGTCGCCAGGAACGATAGCGCGAGCGCCATCAGGACCACCGAGACGGTTTCTGCGATGTCCATGCGTGCCGGCAACTGGCTCAGGAAATAGAGCTCCGGATTGAAGATCGTCGTTCCCGAGAGCCAGGAGAAGAACTGGCGGATCGATTCGACGTTGAGGCAGACGACCACGCCGAGAACGACCCCGGCGATCGTTCCAACCACACCGATGGCCGCGCCCGTCATGAAGAAAATCCGCATCACCGCGCCGCTCGTCGCGCCCATCGTGCGCAGGATCGCGATGTCGCGCCCCTTGTCCTTCACCAGCATGAAAAGGCCGGAGATGATGTTGAGCGCGGCGACGAGCACGATCAGCGTCAGGATCATGAACATGACGTTGCGCTCGACCTGCAGCGCGGAGAAGAAGGTCTGGTTGCGTTGTCGCCAGTCGGTCAGGAAGACCGGCCGCATCGCCGCGTCCTCGATCGCGGGCCGCAACTGGTCGACCGCGTCGGGGTTGTCGACGAAGACCTCGATCGACTGCGCGACGCCATCCGAATTGAAGAAAAGCTGGGCCTCCTCGATCGGCATGAACACCACCGACGCGTCATATTCCGACATGCCGAGTTGGAAGACCGCGATGACGGGGTAGGATTTGACGCGCGGCGTCGTGCCGAACGGGGTCACGTCGCCGTCGGCGGACGCGAAGGTGATCGGATCGCCGACCGTGATCCCCAGCGCCTCCGCCATGCGGCTGCCGATCGCGACGCCCTGGTCGCCCGCAAAGCCTTCGAGCGAGCCCTGCTGGATGTTGCCGGACACGCTGTCCATCTTGGCAAGGTCCTCGGCGCGCACGCCGCGGATCAGCGCGCCCGTTCCCGCCGTACGGCGCCCCGATGCGAGCACCTGCCCGTCGACATGCGGGATCGCATAGCGCACGCCGGCAATACCATTGAAGCGCGCGGCGATCTCCTCATAGTCGTCGAGCCCGCTCTCGATCGGCTGGACGACGAGATGGCCGTTGATGCCGAGAATGCGGTCGAGCAATTCGGCGCGGAACCCGTTCATCACTGCCATGACGATGATCAGCGTCGCCACGCCCAGCATGATGCCGATGAAGGAAATCATCGAGATGACCGAGATCACCGTTTCCTTGCGCTTGGAGCGCAGATAGCGCCATGCGACCATGCGCTCGAAGGCCGAAAACGGCCCGGCGCCCTTCTTCGACACCGCTTCGCTCATGCGGCAGCTCCCAGTTCGCGCACGACCGCATCGAGGGACACGGTGCGGCGCTCGCCGGTCTTGCGGTTCTTGATCTCGGCCTCGTTGGCGGCGACGCCGCGCGGGCCGACGATCACCTGCCAAGGCAGGCCGATCAGGTCGGCGGTGGCGAACTTGCCGCCGGCACGGCTGTCCGTGTCGTCATAGAGAACGTCCCGACCGGAAGCGCCGAGCTCGGCATAGAGCCGGTCGCAGGCCGCGTCGCAGCCGGCATCGCCGGACTTCATGTTGATCAGGCCGACGTCGAACGGCGCGACCGCGTCCGGCCAGACGATGCCGTTCTCGTCGTGGCTCGCCTCGATGATACCGGCGACGAGGCGCGACGGGCCGATGCCGTAGGAGCCCATCGAAACGAAATGCTCCTTGCCGTCCGGGCCCTGCACCTTGGCCCCCATGGGCTTGGAATATTTCTCGCCGAAGTGGAAGATGTGGCCAACCTCGATCCCGCGCGCGGCGAGCTTGTCACCATCGCCGACGGTGCTCCACGCGCCCTCGTCGTGCATCTCCTCTGTCGCCGCATAGGGCGTCGTCCAGCGCTGCACGATCTCGGCCATCGCCGCATCGTCGCGAAAATCGGTGTCCGCGCCCGGCACGGTCAGGTCGAGATAGGCCTTGTCGCAGAAGACCTGGCTCTCGCCGGTCTCGGCCAGAATGATGAATTCGTGCGAAAGGTCGCCGCCAATCGGGCCGGTATCGGCACGCATCGGGATCGCCTTCATGCCGACGCGCGTAAACGTGCGCAGGTAGGAGACGAACATGCGGTTATACGCCGCCTTCGACGCTTCGTAGTCGATGTCGAACGAATAGGCGTCCTTCATCAGGAATTCGCGCGAGCGCATGACGCCGAAGCGCGGGCGCACCTCGTCGCGGAACTTCCACTGGATATGGTAGAGATTGAGCGGCAGGTCCTTGTAGGACTTGACGTAGGAGCGGAAAATCTCCGTCACCATCTCCTCGTTGGTCGGGCCGTAGAGAAGATCGCGGTTCTGGCGATCCTTGATGCGCAGCATCTCCTTGCCGTAGTCGTCGTAGCGGCCGCTTTCGCGCCACAGCTCGGCGGACTGGATGGTCGGCATCAGGATTTCGTGCGCGCCGGCCCGGTCCTGTTCGTCGCGGATGATCCGGTTGACCTTGTCGAGCACGCGCTTGCCCAGCGGCAGCCAGGTGAACGAGCCCTGCCCCTGCTGGCGGATCATGCCGGCACGCAGCATCAGCCGGTGCGAAACGATCTCGGCCTCGCGGGGGTTTTCCTTCAGGATGGGAAGAAAGTACTGCGACAAACGCATCAAGGACGTCCATTGAGAAAGAGAGAAGCGCGGAATCAAACGGCCGAACTGAGCCACGATCGCCCGCGCTTCATAGCCATTTCAGCGCTCCTTGAAAACCCGGGCGATGACGACACGCGACGGGGCCCGCACGTGCCGGAATTTTGTGCATTGCAGCACAAAATGCGGGCTTACAGCGCGAGAATTAAGGTGACATCGGTGCGACGATTGGTCTAGTCTCACCGTCATAACAGAGAAGGCGAGCATTTTATTTCGCTTTCCGACGCGGTCAAAGTCTTGGGAGGATGCGATCCTGGCGCGATTAACCCGCTGCCGCCTGTAACTGGAATGGATCGGACGCGTTCAAATTTGCAAGGCCTCGTGCCTTGCATTTTTTTTGGGCATCGAAATTAATCGATACTTGTCACGTCGTCAGGCGCCGGGCCCGATTCTGGGAATGTCGTCGAAGCTCCATCCGAATACGGACGTCGCCAGGTAGAACGCGCCATAGATCAGCGCAGAGACGATGGTGGTGCGGATGACGGCCTTCAGCATGTGAGATCCCGCCGGCGCACTCGCCGTGGTGCCCAAGGTGACGTCCCCGTCTTCGTCCTGCGTGCGCAGGCCAAAGGGCAGCATCGCGAACAGCACCGTCCACCAGATGATGAAATAGACCGCGAAAGCGGAAATCCAGGTCATAGGTCGTCCTCATGCGGATCGCCGGCAACGGCCGCGATCATCGGTGCCGCCTCCCCTAGCCGAACTGCACCCTTGGGCAAACGTGTCGCTTGGTCGCGCGCCGTCAGACCTGTTCGAGCTCGACCAGCGTTCCCATGAAATCCTTCGGGTGCAGGAAGATCACCGGCTTGCCGTGGGCGCCGATCTTCGGCTCGCCGTCGCCCAGCACACGCGCGCCGAAAGCCTTCATGCGGTCGCGTGCCGCCCGAATGTCGTCTACCTCATAGCAGACATGATGCATGCCGCCCGACGGGTTCTTCTCGATGAAGGTCTGGATGCTCGACCCTTCGCCCAATGGTTCCAGAAGCTCGATCTTGGTATTGCCGACATCGACGAAGACCACCGTCACCCCATGCTCCGGCAGCGCCTGCGGCTCGGACACCCGCCCCCCCAGCGTATCGCGGTAAAGCGCGGTCGCGGCGGCAAGGTCCGGCACGGCGAGGGCTACGTGGTTGAGGCGTCCAAGCATCGGCTCTCCCCTTGGTGAATGGTGAATGGTGAATGGTGAACTGGAAGGGATCTATAGCGGTGTCAAGCGCGCCGCCGGCTTCCATTCACCATTCACCGCGCGCTTTAGCGCGTGACGAACACCGTCACGATCGGCTTCTTGCCCCAGGCGTCATTCGCGGCCGAACGCACAGCGCGGCGCGCCGCCTCGGACACCATGTCGAGATCCTTGCGGCGCTGGCGTGGAATGCTTTCCACCGCACCGATCGCCGCGTCCAGCATGATGTCCTCGAGCGCTTCGCCCTTGGCATCCGTCTCGGCGACGCCGATGGCGACGATGTCCGGCTCGCCCGCCATCTCGTAGCGATCGTCGAGGACGACGTTGAGGACGACATGACCGGCGAAGGCCAGCTTGCGCCGGTCGCGCACGCCGACTTCCTGCTCGGTGCCGATGATGCGGCCATCCTTCATCAGGCGGCCGAAGGGCACCGTCCCGACGATTTCGGCGGCGCCCGGCGCAAGGCGGATCATGTCGCCATTGCGCACCTGGGCGACCTCGGGGATGCCGGCGCTCGCTCCGAGCGAGCCTTGCGCGACCAGATGCGCGGCTTCGCCATGCACCGGCACGAGGATGCGCGGCTTGACCCAGGAATACATCTTGAGCAGTTCACTGCGACGCGGATGGCCCGACACGTGGACCAGCGCGTCGCCGTCTTCGACGATCTTGATACCCTGCTCGATGAGCTGGTTCTTGATCTCGAGAATCGCCTTTTCATTGCCAGGAATGACGCGCGAGGAAAAGACCACCGTGTCGCCGGCGGTCAGCGCGACATGCTTCATCTCGTCACGCGCAAGCTTGGCGAGAGCGGCGCGCGGCTCGCCCTGGCTGCCGGTGCACAGCACGACGACGTTCTCGCGCGGAATGTAGCCGTAATCCTCTTCCTGAAGGAAGGGCGGCAGGCCGTCGAGATAGCCGAGCTCGCCGGCGACGTCGATGACGCGCTTCAACGATCGTCCGAGCACGAGAACTTGGCGGCCGGTGTCGCGCGCGGCCTCCGCGATCGAGACGATGCGGCCGACATTGGACGAGAAGGTCGTGATCGCGACGCGACCGACAGACTTCTCGATGACGCCGCGAATGCCTTCGCTGACTGCCTGCTCGGACGGCGAATCGCCCTCACGCATGGCATTGGTCGAATCGCAGATCAGCGCCGTCACACCCTCTTCGCCGATCTGGCGAAAACGGTTCTCGTCGGTCATCGGCGGCAGGTTGGGGGCCGGATCGAGCTTCCAGTCGCCGGTGTGGACGACCGTGCCGACCGGCGTGCGGATCGCCAGCGAAACCGGCTCGGGGATCGAGTGCGTCACGGCGACGGCCTCGATCTCGAACGGGCCGATCTTGAAGCGCTCGCCCGCCTTGTAGATGTTGACCGGCGGCTTGACGCGGACATTGTCCGAAATGCGCTTGGCCTCGAGCATCGCCGCTGAGAACGGCGTCATCCAGACGGGCGCTTTCAGCTTCGGCCAGGTGTCGAGCAGCGCGCCGTAGTGATCCTCATGCGCGTGCGTGATGACGATGCCGCGCAACCGGTCGATCTGGCTTTCGATGAAGCGCGTGTCGGGCAGCACCAAATCGACGCCGGGCAGCGTCGGGTCGGGGAACGTCACGCCGACATCCACCACCAGCCATTCGCGCTTGGCCGCCGGCCCGAAGCCGTAGAGCGCGAAGTTCATCCCGATTTCACCGACCCCGCCAAGCGGGCAAAAGACGAGTTCGTTCTTGTCGTCTGCCATTAATCTCCTGCTTTCTCGTCTAGACTTGCGGAAGCGACGGCGCCGAAATGAACGTCGCCGGCCGCGATCCTGATTGTGTTTCCGTCATTCTCCCGGATGACGAACCGGCATTCCTCATCGATCGTCTCGAAGCGGCCGCGTACCACGCGTCCTTCCGCGCGCACCGCCACCTCCGATCCGAGACCCGCCGCCTTGGCGAGCCATTTTTCCCTGATGGCGCCAAGGCCGCGACCCTCGCGCCACAAACGCTCATTGTCGATCCACGCGTCGGACAGCGCCAGAAACAGGTCCTGCGCGTTTATTCCCGCGCCCATCTCATTCAGCGACGTCGCCGGATAAGGCACGTCCTGGGGGTACGTCACGACATTGACGCCGATGCCGATCACCAGCGCATAGCGCGCCGGGTCCAGCATGGCCGATTCGAGCAGGATACCCGAAAGCTTCGCGCCATGTGCGAGAACGTCGTTCGGCCACTTGAGCTCGAAGCGCCCCCTGCCCGCAGTCGAGCCGCCATCGACGCCGATGCCGATCCGCGCCTGCGGCACCACCGCCTCCAGCGCATCCGAAAGCGCGAGCCCGGCGACGAAGCCGAGCGCTGCCGCCTGTCCGAGCGGTACGTCCGGCGTCAGGAGAAGCGAAGCGGCGAGATTGCCGCGCTGCGTCTGCCAGGGACGGCCACGCCGCCCGCGACCTGCCACCTGATGGTCGGAGACGAACCATGTGCGTCCCTGCCCACCGGCCCTTGCCCGGTCGAGCGCTTCCGCATTGGTCGAACCGACCGTGTCGAAGACTTCCAGGCCGTAGCCGGCAGCGAGCGCCGAAGGTGCAAGCGCGAATGCCATGCCGTCAGAAGAAGCTGCGCGCGGCGGCCTCGGCCATGGTGCCGATCGGGCCACCGATCAGCACGTAGAACAGGACGAACGCGCCGGACGCGCCGAGGACGAGGCGCAGTTCGCCCGCCATCGGCACGAAACCACCCGCCGGCTCGTCGAACCACATCAGCTTGATGATACGCAGATAGTAGTAGGCGCCGACGACGGAGGCGATGACGCCGATGATCGCCAGCGGATAGAGCTGCGCTTCGATCGCGGCGAGGAAGACGTACCACTTGCCCCAGAAGCCTGCGAGCGGCGGGATGCCGGCGAGCGAGAACATCAGGATCGTCAGCAGCGTCGCCATGACGGGATTGGTCGAGGACAGGCCCGCCAGTTCGTCGATCTGTTCGACGTGCCCATCCTTGCGGCGCATGGCGAGGATGAAGGCGAAGGTGCCGAGCGTCATGGCGAGGTAGATCAGCATGTAGATCGCGACGCCGCGCACACCCGCCTGGCTATTGGCGGCAAGGCCGACCAGCGCGAAGCCCATATGGGCGATCGACGAATAGGCCATCAGGCGCTTGATGTTGCGCTGGCCGATCGCGGCGAAGGCGCCGAGCGCCATCGAGGCGATCGAGATGAAGACGATGATCTGCTGCCAGTCCGGCGCGACCGGCTGGAATGCACCGACCGTGACGCGCACCAGAAGCGCCATGGCGGCGATCTTGGGCGCGGCGGCGAAGAAGGCCGTCACCGGCGTCGGCGCGCCTTCATAGACGTCCGGCGTCCACATGTGGAACGGGACGGCCGAAATCTTGAAGGCAAGGCCTGCCAGAACGAAAACGAGACCGAAGACGAGACCGAGCGAGCGTTCGCCACCGGACAGCGCGGCCGCGATCTCGGTGAAGCCGGTATTGCCCGTATAGCCGTAGACGAGCGAGATGCCATAGAGCAGCATGCCCGAGGACAGCGCGCCGAGGACGAAGTATTTCAGGCCGGCTTCCGTCGAGCGAACATTGTCGCGATTGAAGGCAGCAACGACGTAGAGCGCGAGCGACTGCAGTTCGAGGCCCATATAGAGCGTCAGCATGTCGTTGGCCGACACCATGACCATCATGCCGAGCGTCGCCAGCATGATCAGGACCGGATATTCGAACTTGTCGAACTTCTCCGCCTTGGCGAAGCCGACCGACATGACCAGCGTCACGACCGCACCGATGACGGTCAGCACCTTCATGAACCGGGAGAACGGGTCGGCGACGAACGCGCCCGCGAAGCCCTCGCCATAGTCCGAGAAGAGCAGCATCCACGCGCCGACGCCGATCAGCACCGCGACGGCAAGCCCCGTCACCGTCATGTTTGCGCGCGGCCCCGAAAAGACGCCGATCATCAGGAGAACCATGGCGCCGACCGCCATGATGATCTCCGGCGTGACGAGGGCGAGGCTCTGGGACAGGTCTAGGGTCATGGTCTTTTCCGCGCCTTACTGCTGCGCTGCGGTCTGAAGGCCGTCGGCCGCGGCAGCTTCCGCCGCTTCGATCGACAGGTTCACATTGTTGACGAGCGCCTCCACCGAGGCGGCGGTCACGTCGAAGATCGGGGCCGGATAGACGCCGAAGAGGATGACGAGCGCGACGAGCGGATAGATGATCGCCTTCTCGCGCCCCGACAGGTCGAGCAGCCCCTTGAGGCTCTCCTTGGTCAGCGCACCGTAGATGACGCGGCGATAGAGCCACAGCGCATAGGCGGCCGACAGGATCACGCCGAGCGTCGCCACGAGTGCAACGAGCGTATTGACCTGGAACACGCCGAGCAGCGTCAGGAACTCACCGACGAAACCGGACGTTCCCGGCAGGCCGACATTCGCCATCGTCAGGATCAGGAACACCACCGCATATTTCGGCATGTTGTTGACGAGGCCGCCATAGGCGGAAATCTCGCGGGTGTGCATCCGGTCGTAGACGACGCCGACGCACAGGAACAGCGCGCCCGAGACGAGGCCGTGGCTGAGCATCTGGAAGATGCCGCCCTGGATGCCTTCCGGGTTCATCGCGAAGATGCCCATGGTCACGTAACCCATATGGGCGACCGACGAATAGGCGATCAGCTTCTTGATGTCCTCCTGCATCAGAGCGACGAGCGAGGTGTAGACGATCGCGATCGCCGACAGCCAGAAGATCAGCGGCTGGAAGTAGATCGACGCATCCGTGAACATCGGCAGCGAGAAGCGCAGGAAGCCGTAGCCGCCCATCTTCAGGAGGACGGCTGCCAGGATCACCGAACCGGCCGTAGGCGCCTCGACATGCGCGTCCGGAAGCCAGGTATGGACGGGCCACATCGGCATCTTCACCGCAAAGGAGGCGAAGAAGGCGAGCCACAGCCATTGCTGCATGCCGACGGGGAAGTCGTGCGTCATCAGCGTCGGGATGTCGGTCGTGCCGGCTTCCCAGAACATCGCCATGATGGCGAGCATCATCAGGACCGAGCCGAGGAGCGTGTAGAGGAAGAACTTGAACGAGGCATAGACGCGCTGCTTGCCGCCCCACACGCCGATGATGATGAACATCGGGATCAGCACGGCTTCGAAGAAGACGTAGAAGAGCACGAGGTCGAGCGCGCAGAAGACGCCGATCATCAGCGTTTCCAGGATCAGGAACGCGATCATGTATTCCTTGATGCGCTTCTCGATCGCATTCCACGAGGCAAGGATGCAGATCGGCATCAGGAAGGTCGTCAGGATGACGAACAGCATCGAAATGCCATCGACGCCCAGATGATAGGAGATGCCCGAATCCAGCCAGTCCACCTTCTCGACCATCTGGAAGCCGGGATCGGCATTGTCGAAACCGAGCCAGATGAAGATCGAGAGCAGGAAGGTGAAGACGGTCGTCAGGAGCGCGACGTTGCGGATGTTGCGCCGCGCGGAATTCCCCTCGTCCCGGATCAGGAGGATCAGGAACGCGCCAACCAGCGGCAGGAAAGTGACCGTGGAAAGAATGGGCCAGTCGGTCATCAGAAGGAGCTCCCGAGCATCATCCACGTGACGAGCGCGGCGATGCCAATCATCATGGCGAAGGCGTAGTGGTAGAGGTAGCCGGTCTGCAGCTTGACGACGCGGTTGGTCACATCGACGACGCGCGCGGAGATGCCGTCAGGGCCGAGCCCGTCGATCACCTTGCCGTCACCGGTCTTCCACAGGAAGCGGCCGAGACGCATGGCGGGACGTACGAACAGGAAGTCGTAGAGCTCGTCGAAATACCACTTGTTCAAGAGGAACTGGTAGAGACCATGATGGCGCGCTGCCAGTTCGCGCGGCTTTTCGGGCGAGCGGATGTAGAACTCGTAAGCCGTCAGGAAGCCGATGACCATGGCGAGGAACGGCGACGCCTTCACCCAGAACGGGACTTCGTGGAACTCGTGGAGAATGTGGTTCTCCTCGGCCATGAAGATCGCGCCCTTCCAGAAGGCATCGTAGCTGTCGCCGACGAAGAAGCCATAGAAGAGCACGCCCGCGAACAGCGCGCCGACGGCGAGGATGTAGAGCGGCACCAGCATCACCGGCGGCGATTCATGCACATGGTGCATGACATCCGCGGTCGCCCGCGGCTTGCCGTGGAAGGTCATGAAGATCAGGCGCCACGAATAGAAGCTGGTGAAGACGGCGGCGATGACGAGCAGCACGAAGGCGGGACCCGCGAACGCGTTGTGCGCGGCAAACGCGCCCTCGACGATCGCGTCCTTGGAGAAGAAGCCGGCGGTGCCGATCATCGTCGCGGGAATGCCCACGCCCGTCAGCGCGATCGTGCCGATTATCATCATCCAGTAGGTGCGGGGGATGAGCCGGCGCAGACCGCCCATGCGGCGCATGTCCTGCTCGTCCGAGACGGCGTGGATCACCGAGCCGGAGCCGAGGAACAGGAGCGCCTTGAAGAAGGCGTGCGTGAAGAGATGGAAGATCGCAGCAGCATAAAAGCCGGTGCCGATCGCCACGAACATGTAGCCGAGCTGCGAGCAGGTCGAATACGCGATCACGCGCTTGATGTCGTTCTGGACGAGGCCCACGGTCGCGGCGAAGAAGGCCGTGATCGCGCCGATGAAGGTGACGACGAGCAGTGCGGTGTGGCTGAGCTCGAACACCGGCGACAGGCGCGACAGCATGAAGACGCCGGCGGTGACCATGGTCGCCGCATGGATCAGCGCGGAGACGGGTGTCGGGCCCTCCATCGCGTCCGGCAGCCAGGTGTGCAGCGGCACCTGCGCCGACTTGCCCATCGCTCCCATGAAGAGCAGCAGGCAGATGACGGTGACGGCAGTCGTCTGTTCGAGACCGTAGCCGAGGAAGTTCAGCACGACCGGCCCAGCTTCCGCACCCTCGACCGGCGCCATCGTGGCGGCAGTTGCGAAGATGGTGTCGAAATTGACCGAGCCGAACAGCACGAACAGTCCGAAAATGCCGAGCAGGAAGCCGAAATCTCCGACGCGATTGACCACGAACGCCTTGATCGCAGCCGCATTCGCCGACGGCTTCTTGTACCAGAAACCGATCAGCAGATAGGACGCGAGGCCAACGCCCTCCCAGCCGAAGAACATCTGGATGAGATTGTCAGACGTCACCAGCATCAGCATGGCGAAGGTGAAGAGCGACAGGTATGCGAAGAAGCGCGGCCGATGCGGGTCGTGGTGCATGTAGCCGATCGAATAGATGTGGACGAGCGCCGACACGGTGTTCACGACGACCAGCATCACCGCCGTCAGCGTGTCGATCCTCAGCGCCCAGGACGCATCGAGCGCACCCGACTGTATGAAGCGGAGAACCGGTACGGTGAAGCCTTCCGTGTCGCCGAGCGCGACCTGGAAGAACGCGACCCAGGACAGGACCGCCGCGATCACCAGGAAACCGGACGTCACATATTCCGACGCCTTGGCCCCGATCGCGCGACCGCCGAGGCCGGCGATCAGGAAGCCGAGAAGCGGAAGAAAGACGATGGCGTGATACATGAGCCCCTCAGCCCTTCATCAGATTGACGTCTTCGACCGCGATCGAGCCGCGGTTGCGGAAGAAGACGACGAGAATTGCAAGACCGATGGCGGCTTCCGCCGCGGCGACGGTCAGGATGAACAGCGCGAAGACCTGGCCGACCATGTCGCCCAGCGCGGCGGAGAACGCGACGAAATTGATGTTGACGGCGAGCAGGATCAGCTCGACCGACATCAGGATGACGATGACGTTCTTGCGGTTCAGGAAGATGCCGAAGACGCCGAGCGTGAAGAGCAGCGCCGAGACGGTCAGATAATGCGCGATGCCGATTTCCATCAAAGACCCCTGCCCGTTTCGACCTTCTTGACCTCGATCGCGGTTTCTGGCGTGCGTCGAACCTGCGTGGCGATGTCCTGCCGCTTGACGCCGGGCTTGTGGTGCAGCGTCAGGACGATCGCGCCGATCATGGCGACGAGCAGGATCAGCCCGGCGATCTGGAAGAAGTAGATGTAGTCCGTATAGAGAATGTCGCCGAGCGCAGCCGTATTGTGGCGCGTTGCGGCGTCGGGAATGGGCTGCGCGATCTGCGCACCGATTTCAGGCGCGAACGCGTAGCCGCCGGCGACGATGATCAGCTCCGCCGCGAGAATGATGCCGACGAGCCCGCCCACCGGCGCATAATGCAACGCACCGCGCTTCAGGCTGGCGAAGTCGACGTCGAGCATCATGACGACGAACAGGAACAGGACCGCCACGGCGCCGACATAAACGATGAGCAGGATCATCGCGAGGAACTCGGCGCCCGTCAAAAGGAACAGCCCGGCCGCGTTGAAGAAGGTCAGGATCAGATAAAGGACGGAATGCACGGGATTGCGGGACGCAATCACCATGAATGCCGCGCCCACCGCTATGAAGGCGAACACGTAGAAGAAGATCGCTTCTAGTCCTGTCAGCATGGGTTCCCCCGGATTTCATCGAAGGCCGGGACTCATCCCCGCCATTGGCATTCGGCCTGCGCCCGAAGCCGCGTGTCTCTTAGACGGAAGGTGTGCTTCCGTCCACTCTCCAAGCCTCAGCGATAGGGCGAGTCGATCGCGATGTTGCGCGCCAGTTCGCGCTCCCACCGGTCGCCATTCGCGAGCAGCTTGTCCTTGTCGTAATAGAGCTCCTCACGGGTCTCCGTGGCGAACTCGAAATTCGGTCCCTCGACGATGGCGTCGACCGGGCAGGCTTCCTGGCAAAAGCCGCAATAGATGCACTTCACCATGTCGATGTCGTAGCGCACGGTGCGGCGCGTGCCGTCATTGCGGCGCGGGCCGGCCTCGATGGTGATGGCCTGCGCGGGGCAGATCGCCTCGCACAGCTTGCACGCGATGCAGCGCTCTTCGCCGTTGGGATAGCGGCGCAGCGCATGTTCGCCGCGAAAGCGCGCACTGGTTGGCCCCTTCTCGAACGGGTAATTCAGCGTGCCCTTGGGCGCGAAGAACTGCCGCATCGACAGGAAAAAGGCCTTCACGAACTCCAAAAGGAGCAGCGATTTCGCGGCCTGGGCAAGAGCTGACATCTTCAGTCTCCGAACACGTACGGGGCTACGAAGTAGCCGATGACCGGGAGCAGCACCAACTGGGTGAACCCGGCAACATTGAGTGCGGTCTTCGTCTCGGCGAGATCGACGCGCGTGGCCAGAAGCCGCAGGAAGGCGAAGTCGACGAGCGCGATTCCCAATCCCACGAGGCCTCCGATCAGCGCGATGCTCATGCCGCCATCGCTTCCCACAATTTGATGAAGCTCGCGGTCGCGACCACCATGAAGAGCGAGATCGGCAGGAAGACCTTCCAGCCAAGACGCATCAACTGGTCGTAGCGGTAGCGCGGCACGAACGCCTTCACCATGGCGAACATGAAGAAGACGAAGCAGACCTTGATCAGGAACCAGATGACGCCCGGAACCCAGGTGAACGGCGCGAAGTCGAAGGGCGGCAGCCATCCACCGAGGAACAGGATGGTGGTCAGCGCGCACATCAGAACGATCGCGACATATTCCCCGAGGAAGAAGAGCAGGAACGGCGTCGACGAATATTCGATCATGTGACCGGCGACGAGTTCCGATTCGGCTTCCACCAGATCGAAGGGCGGCCGGTTCGTCTCGGCCAGCGCCGAGATGAAGAAGATCACGAACATCGGGAACAGCACGATGAAGTGCCAGTCCAGGAACGAGCCCGGCAGACCGAGCATGGTGCCAAGGCCGGTCTGCTGCGCCAATACGATGTGCGTCAGGTTCAACGAGCCGACGAGCAGCAGGACCGTGACGATGACGAAGCCGATCGAGACCTCGTAGGAAACCATCTGTGCGGCCGAGCGCAGCGCGCCGAGAAACGGATATTTCGAGTTCGAGGCCCAGCCGCCCATCAGCACGCCGTAGACTTCCAGCGACGCGATGGCGAAGACGAACAGGATGCCGACATTGACGTCAGCGATCGCCCAGCCATTGGCGACCGGGATCACCGCCCAGGCCGAAATCGCCAGAACAGCCGTCACCAGCGGGGCGAGCAGGAACACGCCCTTGTTGGCGCCGGACGGGATGACCGGCTCCTTGAAGACGAACTTCAACAGGTCGGCGAAGGCCTGCAAAAGGCCCCACGGACCAACGACGTTCGGGCCGCGGCGAAGCTGCACCGCCGCCCAGATCTTGCGGTCGGCATAAAGCAAATACGCGACGAGGATGAGAAGAACGACGATCAGCACGACAGACTGAAGCAGGATCAGCAGGCCGGGGCCGACATAGGTCGAGAAAAAAGTGTCCATTGCCCCTGCCCTATTCGGCTGCCTGCCTGAAACCGTCCCGGGCGAGCGCGGAGCACTCGGCCATCACGGCGGAAGCGCGCGCGATCGGGTTGGTCAGGTAGAAGTCCTTGATCGGCGACACGAAAGCCGCCTCGTCGAAATCGCCCGTGCCGCTCTTCAGCGCCGAAACATGCGCCACGTCGGCCGTCGCGATCTCGTCGATGGCGGCGAAATGCGGATACTCCGCATAAAGCGCGGCGCGAAGCTGCGGCAGCGAATCGTAGGGCAGCTTGTGGCCGAGCACATCCGAAAGCGCCCGCAGGATCGCCCAGTCCTCGCGCGCATCGCCCGGCGCGAAGCCGGCGCGGTTGGCCATCTGAACACGACCCTCCGTGTTGACGAAAGTGCCCGACTTTTCCGTATAGGTCGCGCCCGGCAGGATCACGTCAGCGCGGTGCGCACCGGCGTCGCCATGGCTGCCGATATAGACGGTGAAGGCCGAGCCGAGGCCGGCCATGTCGAACTCGTCCGCGCCAAGCAGGAAGGCGACGTCGAGCGCGCCCATCATGCCGGCGACATCCTTGCCGCTTGTCCCCGGCACGAAGCCGACATCCAGCCCGCCAACACGCGAGGCCGCATTGTGCAGGACGGCGAAGCCGTTCCACTCGGCGCTCGCCGCGCCCACGGACGTCGCGAGTTCGGCTGCCAGCGCCAGCACCGCCGCGCCGTCAGCGCGGGCAAGAGCGCCTTGGCCAACGATGATCATCGGCCGCGCGGCATTCGAAAGCACCTTGGCGAAGTCGAGCTTGCCGGCGACGAGTTCGCGCAGCGTCTCCGCACCTCCGCCGATGCGCTCTGCGTCATAGCGCAGGTCGCCGATGTCGCCGACGACGCCGATCGGGAAATTGCCCATGCGCCAGCGCTTGCGGATGCGCGCGTTGAGCACCGACGCCTCGAAGCGCGGGTTGGCGCCGATGATCAGCAGTGCATCGGCATCCTCGATGCCTTCGATGGTCGGGTTGAAGACGTAGCTCGCACGGCCATTGGCCGGATCGATCTTCGCGCCGTCCTGGCGGCAGTCGATATTGGCCGACCCGAGCGCCGTCATCAGGCCCTTCAGGGCATACATTTCCTCGACGGTCGCCAGATCACCTGCAATCGCGCCGATCCGGTCACCGGAGGTCTTCGCCACCGCGTCCTTGATCGCGCCGAAGGCTTCGCCCCAGCTTGCCGCCGTCAGCTTGCCGTTGCGGCGCACATAGGGGCGGTCGAGGCGCTGCGTCCTGAGGCCGTCCCAGATGAAGCGGGTCTTGTCGGAGATCCACTCCTCGTTGATCGCCTCGTTGACGCGCGGCATGATGCGCATCACCTCGCGGCCGCGCGTATCGACGCGGATCGCCGAGCCGACGGCGTCCATCACGTCGATGGATTCCGTCTTGGTCAGTTCCCAGGGCCGCGCCTGGAAAGCGTAGGGCTTGGAGGTCAGCGCGCCGACTGGGCAAAGGTCGATGACGTTGCCCTGCAATTCGGACGTCATCGCGTTTTCGAGATAGGTCGTGATCTCGGCGTCTTCGCCGCGACCAATGAGGCCCAGCTCCGAGATTCCAGCCACTTCCGTCGTGAACCTCACGCAGCGCGTGCAGTGGATGCAGCGCGTCATGATCGTCTTGACCAGCGGTCCGATATACTTGTCTTCGACCGCGCGCTTGTTTTCGTGATAGCGCGAGGCGTCGACGCCGAAGGCCATCGCCTGATCCTGCAGATCGCATTCGCCGCCCTGGTCGCAGATCGGGCAGTCGAGCGGATGGTTGATAAGCAGGAATTCCATCACGCCTTCGCGCGCCTTGCGCACCATCGGCGTGTTGGTGAAGATTTCCGGCGCTTCGCCGTTGGGGCCGGGGCGCAGGTCGCGCACGCCCATGGCGCAGGAGGCGGCGGGCTTCGGCGGTCCGCCCTTCACCTCGACGAGGCACATGCGGCAATTGCCGGCGATCGACAGGCGCTCGTGGAAACAGAAGCGCGGCACTTCCGCGCCCGCTTCCTCCGCCGCCTGAAGCAGCGTGTAGTGATCGGGAACCTCGATCTCTTTGCCGTCTACCTTGAGCTTCGCCATCTTGCCTCTAACCCCGGCGGCACCAGCCGCCCAACAGTTCCGGCCTCGTGGGCCGGGAAATTTCAGGACCGCTTGCGGCCCGCACCCTTTGAACCGGACTTGGGGCCGGATGCAAGGCTCTTTGCCTGCTGCACCCACCCGTCCCGGTCAATTCGCCCGCCAAAGCCGAGTTGGTCTTCCAGCCATGCGATTTCGGCGTCTACGAGCGCCGCCACCTGACCGTAAGTCCAGATGCCGAACCCGTTCAAAACCTGTTCCAGCTTCGGGCCGACGCCCGAAATCGCCTTCAGATCGTCCGGCCGGGCCGGCTTGGCCTTGCGCACCGGCGCGCGCATCGCGTTCTCGGCCGCCGCCTTCACGTCACCCAGCAGCGCTTCGGCGGCCCGCGTCGATGCGACCGACGCATCGCGCGCGATCTTCTCGACATCGGCCTCGACCGTCCGCGCCAGGCTCGCAACTTCGTCGGCCGCGTTGACCGAAACCAGCTTCAGGCGCGGCTGCGGCGCCGTCGCGTTTTCCGCTTCCGTCTCCGCCAGCATGCGCCGCGAAGCCTCCGTCGCGCCCGCCATCGCGCCCATCCACAGGCCGAAGGCGTGGCTTGCCATGCCGAAGCCGATCGCGGACGCCGCCGCCATGCCGGCGACCGGATGCGCCATCAAATTCGCCATGCCGGCGAACTGATCGGGCATCGACGCCTTGCTCAGCTTGGCGAAATCGTCGAACGGGTTCTTCTCGGCCATCGCTTGGCGTCTCTACTCCGCCGCAACCAGCGCCGGCTCGGCGCGGTGGCTGTTGCGCGTGAACTCGTCGATACGGCGCTCGATCTCGGGGCGGAAGTGCCGGATCAGGCCCTGGATCGGCCATGCGGCCGCGTCGCCCAGCGCGCAGATCGTGTGGCCTTCCACCTGCTTGGTCACATCGAGCAGCATGTCGATCTCGCGCTTCTGCGCTTCGCCGCGCACCAAGCGCTCCATCACGCGCCACATCCAGCCGGTGCCCTCGCGGCACGGCGTGCACTGGCCGCAGCTCTCGTGCTTGTAGAAATAGGAGAGCCGCGCGATCGCCTTCACGATGTCGGTCGACTTGTCCATGACGATGACCGCCGCGGTGCCGAGGCCGGACTTCAGGTCGCGCAGCGAATCGAAATCCATCGGCGTGTCGATGATCTGCTCGGCCGGCACCAGCGGAACGGACGAGCCGCCCGGAATGACCGCGAGGAGATTGTCCCAGCCGCCGCGAATGCCGCCGCAATGGCGGTCGATCAGCTCGCGGAACGGGATCGACATCTCTTCTTCGACCGTGCACGGCGTGTTGACGTGGCCGGAGACGCAGAACAGCTTGGTGCCGACATTGTTCGGCCGTCCGAAGCCCGCGAACCAGCCTGCGCCGCGGCGCAGGATCGTCGGCGCAACGGCGATCGATTCGACGTTGTTCACCGTCGTCGGGCAGCCATAGAGGCCGACATTGGCCGGGAATGGCGGCTTCAGGCGCGGCTGGCCCTTCTTGCCCTCGAGGCTTTCGAGCAGCGCCGTTTCCTCGCCGCAGATGTAAGCGCCCGCGCCGTGATGGACGAAAACGTCGAAATCCCAGCCATTCTTGTTGTTCTTGCCGAGGAAGCCCGCATCATAGGCCTCGTCGATCGCGCGCTGTAGCGCCTCGCGCTCGCGGATGAACTCGCCGCGCACATAGATGTAGGCCGTGTGCGCGCCCATGGCGAAGCCGGCGATCAGGCAGCCTTCGACCAGTGTGTGCGGATCGTGGCGCAGGATTTCGCGGTCCTTGCAGGTGCCGGGTTCGGATTCGTCTGCGTTGACGACGAGATAGTGCGGGCGCTCGTCCGATGCCGCCTTGGGCATGAACGACCATTTGAGGCCGGTCGGGAAGCCTGCGCCGCCGCGGCCGCGCAGTCCCGAATCCTTCATCTCCTGAATGATCCAGTCACGGCCCTTGGCGATCAGTCCGGCAGTGCCGTCCCAATGCCCGCGCGCCATCGCGCCTTTCAGCGACTTGTCGAAGCGGCCGTAAATATTGGTGAAGATGCGGTCCTTGTCCTGCAGCATCACTTGTCTCCGCCTTCATCGCCGGTCTTCGGCTTTTTCGCACGTGCCGGCTTCTTCACCTCGGCCGCGCCTTCCGGCGAGGGCTTGCCCGGCTCTGCCTTCGTCTCGGATTTCCGGCGGCGGCCGGCAGGGCCAATCGGCTCGCCCTCCATGTCCTCCGGTGCGCGATAGTCGGCTGGCGTCCCGTCCTTTTTGTCGGGATGCTCGCGCGCGGTCACCTCGCCCTCGACGGACGGTTCGGCCAGATCGGCGGCAGCCTTGTCTTCCTTCGGCGCCTCGACGCTGGCGGCCTTCTCGGCGGCCGGATCGGCCTTGACCGGCGACGGCGACTTGATCGACGGATCGGTCTCGGGCGCGGCGGTCTTCGGCTTCGCGGCCTGCGACGGCGCGACTTCCGGCTGGTCGCCGCCGGCCTTCTTCGGCTCCGCCTTGCGATTCGCCTTCAGAACGGCCTTCTCGTCGGCCAGCGACGTCAGCCCGCTCTCCGGCGCTGAAAAGACGCGGTCGATCTGCGGACCCGTCGGCACGGCTTCGCCCCTGCCCGCGTCGAACTCGTCGATGATCTCGGCCAGGCGCTCGGGCGTCAGGTCCTCATAGGCATCCTTGAAGATCATGACCATCGGCGCGTTCACGCAGGCGCCCTGGCACTCGACCTCTTCCCAGGACAGCGTGCCGCCCTCGTTCAAATGGAACTGGTCGTGGTGGATTTTCGAACGGCAAACATCCATCAGCGCTTCGGAGCCGCGCAGCATGCACGGCGTCGTGCCGCAGACCTGAATGTGCGCCTTGGTGCCCACTGGCTTCAACTGGAACTGCGTATAGAAGGTCGCGACTTCGAGGACGCGGATCAGCGGCATTTCAAGCATCTGTGCGACGTGCTCGATCGCCGCCCGCGTCACCCAGCCATCCTGCTCCTGCGCGCGCATGAGCAGCGGAATGACGGCCGACTGCTCGCGTCCGGCCGGATACTTCTGGATGGTCTTTTCGGCCCAGTCCAAATTCTCGCCTGTGAAGGCGAAGGCTGGCGGCTGGAATTGCGGGTCTGCGAGACGGCGTACGGACATTTAGCGGTCGACCTCACCAAACACGATGTCGAGGGAGCCGAGAACGGCGGAGACGTCGGCCAGGAGATGGCCGCGGCAAAGGAAATCCATCGCCTGCAGATGTGCGAAACCAGGCGCACGCAGCTTGCAGCGATAGGGCTTGTTGGTGCCGTCGGCGACCAGATAGACGCCGAACTCGCCCTTCGGCGCTTCGACGGCGGCATAGACCTCGCCGGCCGGGACGCGATAGCCCTCGGTGTAGAGCTTGAAATGGTGGATCAACGCTTCCATCGAGCGCTTCATCGCCTGCCGCTTCGGCGGCACGATCTTGCCGTCCGTCGACGAGACGGGACCGACCTTCTCGGCGCCCAGCAGAAGATCGACGCACTGGCGGATGATCTTCGCAGACTGGCGCATCTCTTCCATGCGGATCAGGTAACGGTCGAAGCAATCGCCGTTCTTGCCGATCGGCACGTCGAAATCCATCTCGGCGTAGCATTCATAGGGCTGTGACTTGCGCAGATCCCAAGCCGCGCCCGAACCGCGCACCATGACGCCCGAAAAACCCCAGGCCCAGGCGTCCTCAAGGCTGACGACGCCGATATCGACGTTGCGCTGCTTGAAGATGCGGTTGCCCGTCAGGAGATCGTCGAGATCGTCCATCATCTTCAGGAACGGATCGATCCAGCGGCCGATATCCTCGACGAGCTGGTCAGGCAGATCCTGATGGACGCCGCCCGGACGGAAATAGGCAGCATGCATGCGGCTTCCCGAGGCGCGCTCGTAGAACACGCACAGCTTTTCGCGCTCCTCGAAACCCCAGAGCGGCGGCGTCAGCGCACCGACGTCGAGCGCCTGCGTCGTCACATTCAGGATGTGCGACATCACCCGGCCGATCTCCGAATAGAGAACCCGGATGATCTGGCCGCGCTTCGGCACTTCGATGTCGAGCAACCGCTCGACCGCAAGCGCGAACGCATGCTCCTGGTTCATCGGCGCGCAATAATCGAGCCGGTCGAAATAAGGAACGGCTTGCAGATAGGTCTTGTGCTCGATCAGCTTCTCGGTGCCGCGATGAAGCAGCCCGATATGCGGATCGACACGATCCACGACCTCGCCGTCGAGTTCCAGCACAAGGCGCAACACGCCGTGAGCCGCCGGGTGCTGCGGCCCAAAGTTGATGTTGAAGTTGCGTACGGACGTTTCAGCCATTTCGGCGCCTCAGTTCGCTTTCGCTTTTTCGTCACCGGGCAGCACGTAATCCGTGCCCTCCCAGGGCGAGAGGAAGTCGAAGTTGCGGAATTCCTGCTTCAGTTCGACGGGCTCGTAAACCACGCGCTTGACCTCGTCGTCGTAGCGAACCTCGACGAAGCCGGTCAGCGGGAAGTCCTTGCGCAGCGGATGCCCCTCGAAACCGTAATCGGTCAGGATGCGGCGCAGATCCGGGTGGCCGGTGAAAAGGACGCCGTAGAGATCGTAGGTTTCGCGCTCGAACCAGTCGGCACCGGGGAACACCTCGGTCGCGGACGGGATCGGATTGTCCTCGTCCGTCCTGACTTTCAAGCGGATGCGCTGGTTCGTGTAGGGCGAGAGCAGGTGATAGACGACGTCGAAACGCTTTTCGCGCGCCGGGTAGTCGGCACCGCAAATGTCGATGATCGACACGAAGCGGCACTGCACGTCGTTCTTCAGGAACTCCAGCACGTCGATCAGGTCGCTCGGCTCGACATGGATCGTCAGGTCGCCGAATGCGACCATGGAATCCTGAACCTGCGCGTCGAGCCGCTCCTTGATATAGGCGGCGAGGTCGTTGAGGGCTTCGCTCATGCGTCCTGTCCTAGCGCTCGATCGTGCCGGTGCGGCGGATCTTCTTCTGCAGCAGAAGAATGCCGTAGAGCAGCGCTTCAGCCGAAGGCGGGCAACCCGGCACGTAAATGTCGACCGGCACGATGCGGTCGCAGCCGCGCACGACCGAATAGGAATAGTGATAGTAGCCGCCGCCATTCGCGCACGAGCCCATCGAGATGACGTAGCGCGGCTCTGGCATCTGGTCGTAGACCTTGCGCAGCGCCGGCGCCATCTTGTTGGTCAGCGTGCCGGCGACGATCATGATGTCGGACTGGCGCGGCGACGCGCGCGGCGCGACGCCGAAGCGCTCCGAATCGTAGCGCGGCATCGAGGTGTGGATCATCTCCACGGCGCAGCATGCCAGGCCGAACGTCATGAACATCAGCGAGCCCGAGCGTGCCCAGGTGATCAGCGCCTCGGACGAGGTGACGAGAAAGCCCTTGTCGTCCAGCTCTTCCTTCACATTCAGGAAGAACGGATCGTCAGAACCGATCGGGTTGCCCGTGCGCGGGTCGACGAGACCCTTGGGCTTCGGCGCGACGAGGGTCTGGGAGTTATCCATCAATCCCATTCCAGCGCTCCCTTTTTCCATTCGTAGATGAAGCCGATCGTCAGCACGCCCAGGAAGATCATCATCGACCAGAAGCCAAGCATGCCGATCTCGCCGAACGAGACCGCCCAGGGGAAGAGGAACGCGACTTCAAGGTCGAAGATGATGAACAGGATGGCGACGAGGTAGAAGCGGATGTCGAACTTCATGCGCGCGTCGTCGAAGGCGTTGAAGCCGCACTCATAGGCCGACAGTTTTTCCGGGTCGGGGTTGCGGTAGGCCACGAGGAAGGGCGCCGCGATCAGCGCGATGCCGACGATCAGCGCCACACCCATGAAGATCACGATGGGCAGGTATGAGGCGAGCATTTCGTTCATGAACCGACTTCCCGTTGAGCGTCGATCCCTGACTATAGCGGGGTGGCGCTGAGAGAAGTAGCGCCGCTCTTTCGCAAGCCTGAAACGGGACCGGCAATGGGCCTTGTTGCAACGCGGCGAGGGTTAGCGCAGCGATCTTGAGGACGCAAGCCTAACCTTGGGCCCCGGTCACAAATCGTGAGCGCTCCCCTGGAGTGAGGCGAGCGCCGCATCCAACTTCGGCCGCACCTCGGCCACCGCCTTGTCCTTCACCGGCCCGAACCCGCGAATCTGCAGCGGCAGCGCCATCGCCTCGGCAATGGCCGTATGGGTCTGCGGCGAAAGCCGCGCGAGCGCCTCCTCGATCTTCGCCTCGTACCAGCCGATCAGCCCGCGCTCCATGCGTCGCTCGGCCGTGTAGCCGAAAGGATCGAACGCCGTGCCGCGCAGGCGCTTCATGCGCGCAAGCACATGGAACGGCTTCCTGATCCACGGTCCGAACGATCGCTTCAGCGGCCGCCCTCGTGCATCCGTTCCAGCATTCAGCATCGGCGGCGCGAGGTGGTGAACGATCTTCCAGTCGCCTTCGAATTCGGCGGCGAGCTTCGCCTTCAGCCCCGTCTGCGTGTGCAGCCGCGCGACCTCATATTCGTCCTTGTAGGCCATCAGCTTGAACAGCGACCGTGCCACCGCTTCCGTCAGCTTCTGCGATCCCATCGCGGCTTCGGCACCACGCACGCGATCGACCATCATCCGATAGCGGCTCGCATAGGCCGCATCCTGATAGTCGACCAAAAACGCCTCACGGCGCAGGATGATCTGGTCCAGTGTTTCGCCCGCAACTGGCTTCGGCTTGAACAGTCCCGACACCGCGTCAGGCTTCGCCGCCGCCAGCCGGCCGATCAGGAAGGCGCGATGGTTCGCCTCGATCGCGACGCCGTTGAGTTCGATCGCCTGCCGCAGCGCCTCGTGACCGACCGGCACGAGCCCGAGCTGCCAGGCGAAGCCGAGCATCATGACATTGGCGAACACCGTGTCGCCCATCAGCCTTTCGGACAGTGCGTTGGCGTCCACCGCCGTCAGCGCGCCCTCGCCCACGACGCCGGCGATCGCCGCCAGCCTCTGGTCCACGGCAAGGTCCGCGTCGCGCTTGCGGACGATGTCGCCGGTCGGCATCTTCGCGAGGTTGACCGCCGCCTTCATGCCCGCGCGATAGGTCATGGAGGCCTTGGGCGAGGACGAGACGACGATGTCGCAGCCGATCAGCGCATCGGCCGCCCCGCCATCGATCCGCACCTGATGGATCGCCTGCGGGCTCGCCGCGAGCCTGACGAAGGACAGCACCGGGCCGAATTTTTGCGCGAACCCGGTGAAGTCGAGCACGGTCGCGCCCTTCGCTTCGAGATGCGCCGCCATCGTGACTAATTGCCCGACCGTTACGACTCCCGTTCCACCGACGCCGGTGATGAGCAGGTCGAACGGTTTTTCCAGCGCCGGGATTTCAGGCGCGGCAATATCCGCTGCCAACGCCGCCAGATCGAACTCGACGCCACTCTTCTTCCTGCGCGTCGCGCCCTCGACCGTCACGAAGCTCGGGCAAAAGCCGTTTAGGCACGAAAAATCCTTGTTGCAGGACGACTGGTTGATGCGCCTCTTTGTGCCGAACTCGGTCTCCAACGGCTCGACCGACAGGCAGTTCGATTCGACCGAACAATCGCCGCAGCCCTCGCAGACGAGTTCGTTGATGACGACGAACTTCTTCGGGTCCTCCATCGTCCCGCGCTTGCGCCGGCGCCGCTTCTCGGTCGCGCAGGTCTGCTCGTAGATCAGCACCGACACGCCCGCGACGTTGCGCAGCTCCCGCTGCACCGCGTCCATCTCGCGGCGATGATGCAGCGTCGTTCCGGCGGGAAAGTCCCGCATCGAGAACTTGTCCGGATCGTCGGAGACGAGCGCGATCCTCTCCACGCCCTCCGCGCGCACTTCGGCGGCGATTGCGTGGACGGAGATCGGGCCGTCCACCGGCTGGCCGCCGGTCATTGCCACCGCGTCGTTGAACAAGATCTTGTAGGTGATGTTGGCCTTCGCCGCGATCGCCTGCCGGATCGCCATCGAACCGGAATGATAGTAGGTGCCCTCGCCCAGATTTTGGAACACGTGCCCCTTGCCGGTGAAGAGTGAGGAGGCCGCCCAGTTCACCCCCTCGCCGCCCATCTGGATCAGCGAACTCGTCTCACGGTCCATCCAGGATGCCATGAAATGGCAGCCGATGCCGGCCAGCGCCTGCGAGCCTTCCGGCACCTTGGTCGAGGTGTTGTGCGGGCAGCCCGAGCAGAAATAGGGCGTGCGCGTCGCGCCCGGCACGTTGAGCGCGATGCGCGGGGCCTCAGCCAGCCTGCGCGCCCGCTCCATGAATCCGTGCCCCGGGAATATTCCGTCGAGCCGCTTCGCCACGATCGGCACGAGCTGGCGCGGCGACAGTTCCCCCGTCCACGGCACCAGCCGTCCGCCCGCCTCGTCGCGCTTGCCGACCATGCGCTTGGGCTTGTCGCCCGGCCAGTCGTAGAAATACTCCTTGAACTGGCTCTCGATGATGCCGCGCTTCTCCTCGATGACGAGGACTTCCTCTTTGCCGCGCACGAAGTCGAGCGCATCGCGGCGCGCCAGCGGCCAGACCATGCCGACCTTGTAGATGTCGATGCCGAGTTCGCGGCATTCCGCCTCGCCGATGCCGAGCAGCCGCAGCGCCTCCATCAGGTCGAGATGGCCCTTGCCGGTCGTCACGATGCCGAACTTGGCGTCGCGCACCTCATAGATGTGCCGGTCGATCGGATTGGCTTCGGCGAAGGCGAAGACCGCCTGCTTCTTGGCCTCCATCCGCTCCTCGATCTGCGGTCCCGGTAGGTCCGGCCAGCGATAGTGGAGCCCGCCCGCAGGCGGCGTGAAGTCCGGCGCCTCGAACCGCCGATCGGGCCGCAATTCGAACGACGCGCCCGATTCCACCGTCTCCGAGATTGCCTTGAAGCCGACCCACATGCCAGAATAGCGCGACAGCGCGTAGCCGTACTCGCCGAACTCCAGATATTCAGCGACGCTTGCCGGGTTCAGCGTCGGCATGAACCACGCCATGAAGGCGACGTCCGACTGGTGCGGCATGGATGACGAAACGCAGCCATGGTCGTCGCCGGCGATCACCAGCACGCCGCCATTGGGCGAGGAGCCATAGGCATTGCCGTGCTTCAGCGCGTCGCCGGAGCGGTCGACGCCCGGTCCCTTGCCGTACCACATGCCGAAGACGCCCTCGACCTCGCGCTTCGGGTTGGTTTCGACCTGCTGCGAGCCGAGCACCGCCGTCGCCGCCAGATCCTCGTTTACCGCCGGCAGGAACTCGATCCGCGATTCCTTCAGTTTCTTGCCGATCCGCCACAATTCGAGATCGAGACCGCCCAGCGGCGAGCCGCGATAGCCGGAAATGAACCCGCCCGTCGTCCGGCCCGTCTCGCGGTCACGCCGGGCCTGGTCCAGCGCAATTCGCACCAGCGCCTGCGTGCCCGTCATGAAGACGCGGCCGCGCTCCATCTCGTAGCGATCCTTGAGCTGGTAGCGGGCGAGTTCGCGGATGGGCTCGTGCGCGGTCATGGCTGGTCTCCCGATTGGCTGGCAACAGGATACGCCCGATCGGGTGAAAGAACTTGCCGATTTCCAGCGGCTGGTCCACCAATACGCAATCGGCTGCCGTCAAACGGCGATTCACCGGTCAATTCGTTCGGATATCGCGATGCAACTGGAAGAACAGGACCGCCGCCTTCTCATGATCCTGCAGGAGAACGGCCGTATCTCCAACCAGGACCTTGCCGACCAGGCCGGCATGTCGGCCTCGGCCTGCTGGCGCCGCGTGCGCGCGCTGGAGGAAGCCGGGATCATCAGCGATTACCGCGCCTTGCTCGATCCGGCTCAGGCGGGACTGACGTTCCACGCCATCGTCCACGTCACTCTCACCCGCCATGAGCACGGCCACGTCGACACCTTCATCGCCGAGGTCCAGCAAAGGCCCGAAGTCCTCGACTGCTTCTCGACCACCGGCGAAGCCGATTATCACCTGCGCGTCCTCTGCACCGACCTCGACGCCTACAACGCCTTCCTCGAAGGGTTTTTGTTTCGCCTGCCGGGGATAGCGAACGTACGCACCAATCTGGTGCTGAAAAGCATCAAGCACACGACGCGGCTGGCCGTCTAATTTTTGCATTCGCTCGACCCCCACCCTCTATCCCTCCCCACAAGTGGGAGGGAGTCGCCGACGCAGCGTCACACATTCCGATGCAGCACCCGGTTTATTGGATAAAGCGCCGCGCCGATGCCCTCCCTCCCCACAAGGGAGATCGTTGCAAAATTGGTTGTTTGTGATTCAGTCGTCTTTGTTTGGAGGCGGTTTGATGAGCGGTCAGCTTGGTTTTGGCGATGGGTGGATATCGGCCAGGGTCGGCCACAATGCGATGTTGGAGCGCCTGGCGGGCGAGGTGAAGTGGTATCGCTTCGAGAAGCTGCTTAGCTGTCTCAAGCCGGAGGGCGCCGGCCGGCCGGCCTTCGAGCCGGTGATGATGCTGAAGGCGCTGCTTTTGCAGCAATGGTACCGGCTGTCGGATGCCGAACTGGAGGAGGCGATCAACGACCGGGTGTCGTTCCGCAAGTTCCTTGGGCTGTCGCTTCAGGCGCCGTGCCCGGATCATACGACCTTGTGCCGGTTCCGCACCCGGCTGGCCGAGGCGGGACTTTCGGACAAGGTGTTCGCCGAGTTCGAGCGGCAGTTGGAGGCACGCGGGCTCTTACTCAAGCGGGGCACGATGGTCGACGCCTCGCTGGTGGCAACGCCGCACCGTCCCGCCGCGCCGGGGAAAGAGGCTGTCGATCCGGACGCTGCGGTGACGGCGCGCAAGGGCCGGCCCGGGTTGCACTACGGCTACAAGATGCATGCCGGCGTGGACCGGACCAGCCGTCTCATCCGCCGCGTCGTGCTGACACCGGCCAACATCAACGACACGGTGCCGGCCGACCGGCTGATCTGCGGCGACGAAGCGGCGGTCTATGCCGACAAGGCCTATGCCAAGCGCTCGCGCAGGGCGGCGCTGAAGGCGCAAGGCATCAAGGCGCGCATCATGCACAAGAGCTGGGGCGGTGGTCCGGCGTTGACCGCCTGGCAAAGGCGCCACAACGCGCTGATCGCCCCGATCCGCGCCGAGGTCGAGGGCGTCTTCGCCACCTTGAAGCGATGGTTCGGCTGGAGCCGCGTGCGCTATCGCGGCGTCGCGAAGAACGAAAGCCACCTCCACCTCGCCGCCACCGCCTACAACATGAAGCGCGCGCTCAAGCTCGCCTGAGGCCGCCGAAGCGCCAAAAGCAGGGCGCCGCGCCCCGGGCCACAGGCCAACCGGGTCGGGCCAAGCTGCGAAAACCGCAGACAAACGCCTTCGTGCAGCATCAAAATGCTCGCTACACCGATTTTGCAACGATCCCCACAAGGGGGAGGGAGTCCATGAGCGCCACGCCTCAACGGTCAATGCACCACCCCGTTTCACGGCCAAACTCCACGCTGACGCCTCCCTCCCCCTTGTGGGGAGGGATAAAAGGTGGGGGTCACTTCAAAAAGGAATCGAACCTCAAACCGTCCAGCAACACCTGTCGGCGTTGCTCGAAGCCACCCTTAAGCCCAGCGTAGCTTCACAATCTCATACCCACGCGCCCCGCCGGGCGCATTGACCTCGATCTCATCACCCACACCCTTCCCGATCAGCGCACGCGCGATCGGCGAGGAGATGGAGATGCGGCCGGCCTTCACGTCGGCTTCCTGGTCGCCGACGATCTGGTAGGTCTTTTCTTCCTCGGTGTCCTCGTCGACGAGGACGACGGTCGCGCCGAACTTGATCGTGTCGCCAGACAGCTTCGACACGTCGATCACTTCGGCGCGCGCGGTCAGGTCTTCGAGTTCGTTGATGCGGCCTTCATTGAGGCTCTGCGCTTCCTTGGCGGAATGATACTCGGCATTTTCCGAGAGGTCGCCATGGGCGCGCGCTTCGGAGATCGCCTCGATGATGCGCGGCCGCTCTTCCTGCTGGCGCCAGCGCAACTCTTCCTTCAGCGATTCGAAACCGGGGCCGGTCATCGGGACCTTGTTCATTTCAGTCGACCTTTCGTCGTAATTCCTGTCGTTTCGTTTTCTTTTTCGACGGCGGGGATTAACGCAAAAGGACGGCCCGGCAGCCTCGGCTAACGAACCGTCCAAATCCCTGATCCCGACAATATAGCAATCGATCGCCGATTTTCACGCAAATTCTGGCGTCCTGCGCCAGATCACGACCGAAAGATGAGCGCGGCCCCTGCCGCAATCAGGATGAAACCGGCGACATGGTTCAAGGTGATCGCCTCCTTCAGATAGAAGACCGAGAACAACACGAAGACGCAAAGCGTGATCACCTCCTGCATCGTCTTCAATTGCGCCGCCGAATAAGCCTCGTGGCCGATCCGGTTGGCAGGCACTGCCAGCCAGTATTCGAAGAACGCGATGAACCAGGAGATCATCACCACGGCATAAAGCGGCGCGGCCTTGTATTTCAGGTGCCCGTACCACGCGAACGTCATGAAGACGTTCGAGGCAACGAGCAGCAGGATCGGCAGGACCTTGGCGGAAAGGATGAACGACATCGGGGCGGGAACCGGTTGCAGGAGCGCCTGCTTTCCGCCCGAACCGGACATCTGTCAATTCCCGCCTTGTGGAACCCGTCCGCGATGCTGCTATAGTGCCTGCCATGTCTGGGAGAGCGAATGTGCAGCAGCGCTTGCAGCCTGAATTCGATCTGACGATCGATCCCGAAACGGTGCGCCAGTTCGTTCTCAAGGCGCGCGCCATCTCCGCCGCCCTCAACGATGAATATGACGCCGGCCACGAGCACGAGGTCGAACTCGACGATCAGTCGCGCGATCGCCACGCGCATGACGGGCTGGCAGAGGAAGAAGAGCAGAACCTCACCGCATCCGAACTGCGCGCCCTGATCGAGGATCTGAACGTCGACGAGGCGGCGGATCTTCTCGCCATCATGTTCATCGGCCGCGGCGATTTCGACGCGCGCGAATGGGATCAGGCGGTCGCGGAAGCCCGCCCGCGCATCAACAAGCGCGTGTCGACCTATCTTCTCGGCATGCCGATGCTCGGCGAATGGCTGGAAGAAGGCTTGGAGAAGATCGGCGCCTGAATAAAGCGCGACACCAAAATTGAGGTGCCATGCGGCATCGCTCGCCGCGCCGATGCGTTGTCGTCGCGATGCGCCCTTTTCTGATCCCCGTTTTCCCCGCCCTCATGCTCCTGTCCGCGTCTGCCTTCGCGCAGCAGGGCGGCAAGGTCGATCTGCCCGACGCGGCGCCCGTTCCGCAGGAACTGCCCGAAGGCGAGCGCGAGCCCGACGTCCCCCAAACCGAGGACCCCGAGAGCGCCGCCGAACCGGCCGACCCACAGGAGAGTGGCGAGGTCGCGGACGAACCGCAGGAACTGCCCGAAACGCAAGCAGCGCCCCTGCCGTCGCCTCGCCCCGACGCACCTGAAAGCCCGGAGCCGGACGCAGCGGTCGCCGATGAGGTGCCAGTCGACGCGCCTCGTTCACGCCAATCGACCGCGATGCCGTCCGGCGAAATCGCCTGCCGCGCGCGGCTTCGCGAACTGGGCGTCGCCTTTGAGGAGCACCCGCCCCAATCCGAGCCAGAGGGTTGCAAGATCGCCCACCCGCTTACCGTTTCCTCGCTGGGCGGCGGTGTCGCGCTGGAACCGGAAGGCGTGATGAACTGCGCCATCGCCGAGGCCAATGCCCGCTTCGTGCGCGATCAGGCGCAGCAGCAGGCGGCGCGCCATCTGTCCGCGCGCATCGCTGCGGTCAATCAGGTGTCCGCCTATATATGCCGTCCCCGCCACGGCACCCGCAAGCTGTCCGAACACGCCTTCGGCAACGCGCTCGACTGGGGCGCGGTCGTTCTGGAGGACGAGCGCCGCATCGACGTGCGCGCCTACCGGCGCGGCTCGCCCGAAGCGACGTTCTTCGCCGCCATGCGCAAATCGGCCTGCGGGCCGTTCACCACCGTCCTCGGCCCCGGCAGCGACGCCGACCATGCCGACCATTTCCATTTCGACCTCGCCGAGCGCTCCAACGGCTCGACCTATTGCCGCTGAACCGAGCCCGTTAACGCCGTCCGCCAGATTTCATTTACCCTTTTTGCTTACCTTCGATTCCGACGGGACAGGAAGACGGGTTTCAGTATCATGCGTAAAGCGTTCGGCGCGTATTTGCCGGGCAGGGTCCGCGCCGTCGCGAGCGTATTCGCGATAGCAGCAGGCGCCATTGCCTTTACTTCCTGTTCCGTCATCGACGTCATGTCGCCCGAGCCGCGCGCCGATGTCGGCTACACCTCCTCCATCGCATCCGTCACGCCGCGCGCGCCCGTCGCCTCCTCGTCGGGAATGCAGCGCCTCGTTCCGTCCAATCCCATGATGGTCGGCTATCCGCGCCTCAACCAGCCCTCTGCGCCGCAGGGCATGACGATGCCGGCCGCCGAAGCCCAGTGCCGGCAGCAATTGCGCCGCATGGGTGTCACCTATCGCGATCTCGCGCCGATCAACGAGGGCGGTTCCTGCCGCATCGATCATCCGATCCAGGTGTCGAGCCTTGCCGGCAACATCCGCATGCAGCCGGCCGCCACGCTCAACTGCCAGATGGCCCTCGCCTTCGCGACCTGGACCCGCAACGAACTCGCCCCATCCGCCCGCTGGAAATACCTTTCCGGCGTCAAGACGATCCATCAGGGCTCCAGCTATTCGTGCCGCCGCATCGCCGGCACCAACACCGCCTCCGAACACTCCAAGGGCAACGCGCTCGACGTCATGCGCATCGAGCTCAACAGCGGCCGCGACATCGACGTGCGCAAGCCCGGCTGGTTCGCCTTCCGCGAAAAGAGCCTCCTGAAGAACGTGCGCCGCGGCGGCTGCTCCTACTTCACCACGGTTCTCGGCCCCGGCTACAACGCCGCCCACGCCGACCATTTCCATTTCGACTTGAAAGGCCGGCGCAACGGCTACGTCGCCTGCCGCTGATTTTGCCTCTCGCGCCCGAGCGCGCGCTTTGGTAGTGAGCAAGGCATCATGCTCACCATCGAAATCGCGATCGTCGTCGTCCTCATCTGCGTCAACGGCGTTCTGGCCATGTCGGAACTCGCCGTGGTGTCGTCCCGCCCCGCCCGCCTGAGGGCGATGGCGGACGAGAACGTCTCCGGCGCCCGCAGCGCCATCCGCCTCGCTTCCGATCCCGGCCGCTTCCTCTCCACCGTGCAGATCGGCATCACGCTCGTCGGCGTCCTGTCGGGCGCGTTTTCGGGCGCGACGCTCGGCCTTCGCCTGTCTTCCTGGCTCCTGGAAGCCGGCCTGCCCGCCTCCGCGGCTAACCCGCTCGGCGTCGGCATCGTCGTCGCGCTCATCACCTACGGCTCGCTGATCATCGGCGAACTCGTCCCCAAGCAGATCGCGCTGAAGAACCCCGAGCGCGTGGCCGTCAGGGTCGCGCCGATGATGAAGCTCCTGTCACGCGTCGCGCTGCCGCTGGTCTGGCTCCTCGACATCTCGGGCAAGACAGTGCTGAAGCTGCTCGGCCAGGATTCCGAGGACAGCCAGAAAGTCACCGACGAGGAGATCGCCGCGCTGATGGCCGAGGCCGAAAGCTCCGGCGTCATCGAGACCGACGAGCGAAAGATGATCGCCGGCGTCATGCGGCTCGCCGACCGCTCGGTGCGCTCGATCATGACCCAGCGCCTCGACGTCGACTGGCTCGATGTCGACGCCCCGGCCGAAATCGTACGCCGCAAGCTGATCGAAACGCAGCACTCGCACCTGCCCGTCGCCGAAAACGGTATCGACGGCATGCTCGGCATCGTGCGCTCGCGCGACGTGCTCTCGCATCTTCTGTCGGGTCAGGAGATCGACCTGCGCGCAATCGTCAGGCAGGTGCCCATCGTCCACGATTATACCGACGCGCTCGACGTCCTCGCCACATTGCGCACGGCGGACATCCCGATGGCGCTGGTCCATGACGAATACGGAAATTTCGAAGGCCTCGTCACGCCGACCGACATTCTCGAGGCGATCGCCGGCGTCTTCCGCATCGATTCCTCGGAGGAAGAACCGGCATCGGTCGCCCGCGACGACGGGTCGTTCCTGTTGTCGGGATGGATGCCGGCGGACGACATGGCCGAGGCGCTGGGCCTGAAACTGCCCAACCGCCGCCCCTACGAGACGGTGGCCGGCTTCGTGCTCTCCCATCTCAACCACCTGCCGGAAACCGGCGAAAAGGTCGAAGCGCTCGGCTGGCGCTTCGAGGTGGTCGACATGGACGGGCGGCGCATCGACAAGGTCCTCGCCGCCCGGCTGGTGTCGGAGCCTTAGGCCGCTTTCGCTTCTTTTTCGTCCGCCGCCCGCGCAGCCTTCAACGCGTTTGCCAACCAGGCGAGCTGGTCGAGCATGCCGTTGGCGCCGTCATTGAGGTAGCCGAACTCGGCGAGGTCCTTGCCGTCGCGGGCTTCCATCATCACCGACCACATGATGTGAACGGCGGTCTTGACCGGCGCGAGCTGCAGTTCGATGGCGATCAGGCGAAGCTGCTCGACCGCACGGGCGCCACCGACACCGCCATAGCCGACGAAAGCCGCAGGCTTGTTGACCCAGCCGGCCGCGGCATAATCGAGCGCGTTCTTGAGGACGCCCGTCGGCGCGTGGTTATATTCGGCCGCGGTGAAGATGAAACCGTCATATTCGGCGATCTTGTCCTGCCACTTGCGCGCCACTTCGTTCTTCGACGGCGCCCAGGCGGGCGAGACTTCCTCGTCGAAAAGCGGCATCGGATAGTCGCGCAGGTCGACGACTTCGAAGGAAAGGTCGCTGCGCTTGTCCCCCAGCGCCTTGATCCACGCGGCGGGCTTGTCGCCAAAACGGCCCGGCCGGGTCGATCCGATGACGATTGCAATCTTTGGCTTGGCCATGAGAAACTCCTGTTGTCGGAAACTTGGTATCTTTTCGATACCGACACTACATAAGTGACCGACATACCGCTTCACAAGGAGGCACTTCATTGACACTCAGTCACCTGCACGAGACCGACACGTGCCGCGCCGTCAGCGGTATCCTGTCGCGCGTCGGCGACAAGTGGACGGTGCTCGTGATCGAAACGCTGGGCGACGGCCCGCACCGCTTTTCCGAATTGCGCCGCATGCTGGGCTCGATTTCGCAGAAGATGCTGACGACCACCCTGCGCGGGCTGGAGCGCGACGGCTTCGTCACGCGCACCATTTACCCGACCATTCCGCCGCGCGTGGATTATGAGCTGACACCGCTCGGCCGCGACCTGCTCGTGCCCGTCCGCGCGCTCGGCGAATGGGCGCGCGACAATCGCGGCAAGGTGGAGGCGGCCCGCTCGGCCTTCGACGCGGCGAACCCGGAAATGGCTCGCATTTCAGCAGCTTGAGACGGCCCCCGGAATCAGCCTGCGAAGGACTTCACTCAGCCGGAACGGCCTTCGGCTTGCCGTCGCTGTCGAGCGCGACCATGACGAAATCGGCATGCGTCACGCGCTCCATCAGGTCCGACAGATAGCGCTGCGCCCAGGCTTCGACGCGCAATGTCATCGACGAGCGGCCGACCTTGGTGATGTCGATATAGATGCACAGCGTATCGCCCACCTTCATCGGCTTGGCGAAGGACATTTCCTTCACCGCCGCCGTGACGACGCGGCCCTTGGCCCGCTCGGCGGCACGGATGCCGCAGGCCAGATCCATCTGCGCCATCACCCAGCCGCCGAAGATGTCGCCGGCCGCGTTCGCGTCGGCGGGCATGGCCAGCGTTCGCAGCGTCAGTTCGCCCACCGGATTGACGTCGCTGCGATTCATGGCCTGTCCCCTCATATGTGATGTCGTATTCCCGTAACGCCCGGTCGGAAAATCCACAAGCCATGCCGGATCGCGTTGCGAACTCACCTCCCGCTCCGGCTAAGCTTCGGCTTCCATTCGGCGAGGCCTCGACATTCCTTCCTCCGCACAAATCTTCGATTTCGTCATCATCGGCTCCGGCTCGGCCGGATCGGTCGTCGCCGAGCGCCTTTCCGCCTCGGGCCGCCACTCGGTGCTGGAGCTGGAAGCCGGCGGATCGGACCGGCGCTTTTTCGTCCAGATGCCGCTCGGCTACGGCAAGACCTTCTTCGACCCGCGCGTCAACTGGAACTACCGCGCCGAACCCGATCCCGGCCTTGGCGGCAATGCCGACCACTGGCCGCGCGGCAAGATTTTGGGCGGATCGAGCTCCATCAACGCCATGGTCTGGATCAGGGGCCACCGGTCGGATTTCGACGAATGGCGCGACGCCGGCAATCCCGGCTGGGGCTATGACGACGTCCTGCCGATCTTCAAAAGGATCGAGGACAACGAAGCCGGCGAAGACGCCTTCCGCGGTCGCGGCGGCCCCATCCACGTCACCGATCTCACTCGCCACGTTCACCCGCTGACCAACCGCTACATCGCCGCCGGCATCGAACTCGGCCTACCCGCCAATCCGGACTTCAACGGCGAGAACCAGGAAGGGATAGGCATCTACCAGATCACCACCCGCGACGGCCGCCGCATGTCCGCCGCCCGCGCCTTCCTGCGCCCCGCGATGAAGCGCCCGAACCTCCGTGTCGAGACCAACGCACTCGCCACGCGCATCCTCTTCGAAGGCAATCGGGCCATCGGCGTCGAATATCTGAAGAACGGCCGCACGATCGAGGTCCGTGCGGGCCGCGAAATCATCGTTTCCGGCGGTTCGGTCAACACGCCGCAACTGCTCCAGCTTTCAGGGATAGGCCCCGCCGATCACCTCGGCGCGCTCGGCATCGAAATCCGCCGCGACAATCCGCATGTCGGCCGAAACCTTCAGGACCATCAGGGCATCAACTACACCTTCAAGGCGCGTGAAAAGACGCTCAACCAGTTGCTGCGCCCATGGTGGGGCAAGCTCCTCGCCGGCTCGCGCTACCTCTTGACGCGCGACGGGCCGCTGGCGATGTCGATGAATCAGGGCGGCGGCTTCTTCCGCACCCGGCCCGACCTCGACCGCCCGAACATGCAGCTCTATTTCCAGGCCTTCTCCACCGTCCTGCCCCGACCCGGCGAACGGCCGATCCTCTCGCCCGATCCGTGGCCCGGCTTCTCCATCGGCCTCTCCAACTGCCGTCCGACCAGCCGCGGCGAGATCATGATCCGCTCCGCCGATCCGGGCGAACACCCGAAGATCGTCGCCAACGCGTTCTCGACCGACCACGACGTCGACGAAATGCTTGCAGCGGTGAAATTCCTGCGCCGCCTCGCCGACACCGACGCCATGCGCGGCCTGATCGCCGAGGAAGTCCTCCCCGGCCACTCCATCCAGAGCGACGAAGCACTAATCGACGACTTCCGCCGCCGCTCCGGCACGGTCTATCACCCCGTCTCCACCTGCCGCATGGGCCCCGCCCCCTCCACCTCCGTCGTCTCCCCCCGCCTCAAGGTCCACGGCATCGAAAGCCTCCGCATCATCGACGCCTCGATCTTCCCGAGCGTCGTCGGCGGCAACACGAATGCAGCGGCGATCATGACGGGATGGAAGGGAGCGGAGATGGTGCTGGAGGATTTGGGTTGACGTCGATGCTTACCCCACTCCGTCCCTTCGGGCCACCTCTCCCCTCAAAAGGGGAGAGGAACCCAAGCTGGATTGAGCGCAGCCATCGCGGCAGCATTCCTCTCCCCCGGGCAGGGGGAGAGGTGGCCCTAAGGGCCGGAGTGGGGGGTGCTCGCCACCGCCGAGACCAATGAAGGACCAACCATGAAAATCACCGACGTCAAAACCTGGGTAGTCGGCAACCCGCCCCCGCAGATCGGCGGGCGCTATTTCATCTTCGTCCGTCTCACCACCGACAGCGGCGTCAAGGGCTACGGCGAGGCCTACAACGCCACCTTCGGCCCCCATCTCACCGCCCAGATGATCGAGGACGTCGCCGCGCGCTACCTCGTCGGCACCGACCCGCACGACATCGAGAGTTTCTTCCGCCGCGCCTATTCCTCCGGCTTCTCCCAGCGCCCCGACATCTCGATGATGGGCTGCGTCTCGGCGCTCGAGATGGCCTGCTGGGACATTATCGGCAAGGAAGCGAACAAGCCCGTCTACAAGCTGCTCGGCGGGCAGGTCCATGAGCGCCTGCGCTCCTACACCTACCTCTATCCGCAGACCGGCAGCGTCTACCCGAGCGAGGCCGACAACGCCGACCGCAACGTCTATAACGACCCCGACCTCGCCGCCGGATGCGCGCTTCAATATGTCGAACAGGGCTTCAACGCCGTGAAGCTCGACCCCGCCGGCCCCTACACCGCCTTCGACGGCCACCAGCCGCGCCTCGTCGACATCGACCTCTCGGCCCGCATGATCAAGGCGATCCGCGAGGCGGTCTGCACGCGCGCCGACATCATGTTCGGCACGCACGGCCAGTTCACCGCGTCGGGCGCGCGGCGCATGGCGCGGGCGATCGAGCCCTACGACCCACTCTGGTTTGAAGAGCCCGTCCCGCCCGACATGCCGGAAGTCATGGCCGAGGTCGCACGCGCCACCTCGATCCCGATCGCCACCGGCGAACGCCTGACGACGAAGTGGGAGTTCGCGCGCGTCATCGAACAGCGCGCCGCCTCGATCCTCCAGCCCGACCTCGGCCGATCCGGCGGCATTCTGGAGACCAAGAAGATCGCGGCCATGGCCGAGGCGTACCACATCCAGATCGCCCCGCACTGCTATTGCGGCCCGATCGTCGGCGCCGCCAACATCCAGCTTGCCGCGACCTTGCCCAATTTCCTGATCCTGGAATCGATCCGGACATGGGACGGCTTCCATGCCGAGCTTTTGACCAGGAAGATCGAATGGCAGGATGGCTGGGTCATACCGTCGAAGGAGCCGGGCCTCGGCGTCGAGCTCGACGAGGCCGTCGCGGAGGCAAATCCATGGAAGGGAGAGGCTCTGCATCTCGCAATGGAGCCTCACCCGCTTTTCCCATAAAGCCCATGAAATCAGTCATTTGGCGGCCGTTAACAATTCGGCGAGCCAAGCCGTTACCGCGTCCGATCAGCGCTGCAGAAAAACGTGATTCGCTAAATTGGAGCCGCCGTGCAAATTTCCCCAGGGTCAAGGGACAATGGCCGTCGCTCGCGCAATCATTTCATTGTCGCCGCAAGAGTGATCGCAGGCGCCTCTTTCCTTTCGAATGCCCGCACTACCATTATTCATGGCCAGCGTCAGATCTGGCCCAGTCGGAATGCGGGGCCGCGTTTCGACGAGATACGGGAGGCCACGATGACTGTAAGTGCTTTGCGGGCCCGTTCCGGGCAAATGGAATTGCAGGACGACAACCGGTTGCGCGACGTGATCGATGCGGTGTTCGAAGAACTGGGACTGTCGGAAAAAGAGACCCCGCGCCGTGCGGTGGTCGAAGAGCGGATGCGCGATGCCTACCGGCGCGGCCCCCGCCACAACCTCAACCTCGTCGACGCGGGCCTTCGCGCCTAGCAGCCTTGTAGCTGGCCGGCATAGCTGTTCGCCATGTTCGTGGCGCGCTGCGCCGCCCGCTGCACGCCGGCATTGCCGCGCCACGAGCCGCGGGCATAGCCTGCATGTCCCGAGTAATACGCGAGATAGAGATTGTAGGCGTCCGTCTTGGCGATGCCGTTCGTCCGGTTACTGGTGGCGTGATACCAGCCGACGAAATGGATCGCGTCGCCGAAATTGGTCCGCCGTGCCGCAAACCGCCCCGTCTCGCGCTGGTAGCGCTCCCAGGTCCCATCCAGCGCCTGCGAATAGCCATAGGCCGTCGACTGACGTTTCCATGGAATGACGCCGAAGAGTTTCGTGCGCGGCGGCCGCGCCCGTGGCTCGAAATTCGATTCCGTATAGATCGTCGCCATCAGGATCGGCACCGGCACGCCGTACTCCCGCTCAACCCGCTGCGCATCGCGCCGCCAGTTTTCGAAGAAGCCGCTTCGCTGCGCGAAGATCGAGCATGAATTGGTGGTGTTGCTGGGAGCCGAGGCACAGGCCGACAGGCCAAGCGCCACGAGAACGGCGACAAACACGATACGCATCGCAAATCCTCTCGTCTTGAGAAGATTGCTAAACAGTAAACCTTAACAGACGGTTTTGATTCAGCTTTTAACCGACGCCCGGATACGTCTCGACCTTCAAAAGCCGCGCCAGATGGGCCGCGTTGGACGCCGCCATGTCCAGCGTCTGCTTCACCTTCTTCGGCACCTCGTCGAGGTCCTTGTAGTCGACCGATCCCATCGCCTCGCCGACCCAGTAGCACCCCGCATTGGCCGGCACCGTGAAGCCGACATCGTTCAGCGCCTGGAAGCACGCCGCATGGCAATGATGCGCGCCGTCCTCGTTGCCGACGATGGCGACCAGCGCCACCTTGCCGGCCGCCGGCATCCGGCCCTTGTCGTCCACCTCGCCGAGAAACGCGTCCAGCCGCTCCAGCACCCGCTTGGCGACGGAGGAGGGTTGGCCCATCCAGATCGGCGTGCCGAGGATGAAGATGTCGGCGGCGACGATCTTCTCGCGCAGCCCCGGCCAGTCGTCCCCCTCGCCCATGTCGCTCTCGACGCCGGGCTTGATGTCGTGGTCGAGGGCCCGGACGATCTCGCCGGTGACGCCATGCGGCGCGAATGCGTCGAGGAGGTCGGACAGCATCTTGTCGGTCGACGAGCTTTCGTCGGCGCTCGACGGCTTCAGGGAGCAGTTCAGTGCGAAGGCGGTGAGTGCGGCTGGCATGGCGTTCCCTTTCGTGACGGCTCTTGCCGCCCGAACGCCGCGAAACGTCAGAAGTTTCCCGGCCGCTTCCCGATCATGTCCATGCAGCGTCGCATCGAAAAATTCTCCGCCTTCTGCGCGTTGGCGAGCAGCAGCGTCAGCCGCGCATAGCCGGCACACCGCGCGGCGGCTTCGCTGGCGCGGGCATCGCTCATGGGCGGCATGATCAATGCGGCGGCGATGAGAGCCGCCATCGCCGACAGGGCAAGGGCCGACAGGGTGGACCGGAATTTCATAGGGATGATTCGTCCATGCTTTCGAACAGTCTAGACCCGGACAACGATCCGCTCCATGCCAGGTTCGATCACATCCTCGACGACGCGTGTCATGGTTAATCGGGGAACCGGACGCTTCATCACGCATTGCTGATCCACACCAACCGAGGGACCCGCAGAATGCACCAGGCAAAGGCATGGTTTCGGCCATTCGCAAGGATCGGCTATGCCGCGCGCGGGCTGATCTACACGGTGATCGGCTTCTTCGCCGCAACCGCCGCAATCGGGTCCGGCGAGACGATGGGCTCGCGCGACGCGCTCGACCGGCTGCTCGAGAGCGGCTTCGGCATTGCGGTCGCCTACATACTGGTTCTCGGCCTTGCCTGCTATGCGCTGTGGCGCACGATCCAGTCCGTCTTCGACACCGACGACCACGGCACCGACGCCAAGGGCATCGCGGTCAGGGGTGGACTGATAACCTCCGCCATCGCCTATTCCACGCTCGCATTCTACACCGCCTCGCGGATCAGGGGGACAAGTTCGGACAGCGAATCCGGTGGCGGCATCGCCGACGCCATTGCCGGCTTCGTCGGCACCGGAATCGTCTCGACGATCATCGCCGCCTGCCTCGCCGGCGCTGCAATCGCCCATGTGATCAAGGCGGTGCGCGAGAAATATGCCGACCACATCGAGGCGGATGCGACGAAGATGAAGGTGATCCACCCGATCGCCAAGACGGGGCTGATCGCGCGTGGTGCGGTCTTCGCGATCCTGGCGTTTCTCGTCGCGCTGCAGGCGTGGCGCGGCGGCGGAACGGGCGAGGATGTCGGCTCGGAACAGGCGCTTGACTTCGTCCAGTCGCTCCCCGCCGGAAGCCTTCTCCTCGCCGCGATGGGCATCGGCCTCCTCGCCTTCGCCGCTTATTCCTTCACGCAGGCGCTCTATCGCCGCATCAATGTCGAGGACGCTTAGGCTTCCGAAGGTCTGGGTTGGGCGAGGCTGCGCTCGCGAAAGAGGATGTAGAGCCCGGCCGCCATGGTGATGGCGATACCGATGGCGGCGAGGCCGTTCGGCAGGTCGGCGAAGACCAGCCAGCCGATGAAGGTGGCGAAGGGGATTTCGAGATACTGCACCGGCGCGACGGTGGCGGATGGCGCAAAGCGCAGCGACCACGTCATCAAGAGATGGCCGCAGGTGCCCAGCACGCCGATGCCGAGCAGCAGCCAGGTCTCGGTCGCGTTCGGCGTCACGATGCCGAAGAACGAATCCGTCCGCCCCCAGGTGAGCGCGAGGATCAGCACCAGCACTGGCGTGCCGATGAAGCCGGAAATGGTCTGCAGCGCGAGCGGATCGCATTCCTTGGCGATCTGCCGCGAGACCAGCATGTAGAAGGCGAAGGTGAAGGCGACGACGATCGGCAGGAAGGCCGGCCAGCCGACTTCGGCGAAGCTCGGCTGCACGACGAGCAGCGTGCCGATGAAACCGACCGCGCAGGCGGCGATGCGGCGCGGGCCGACCTCTTCGCCCAGGATCGTGGCGCCAAGCACCAGCATGATGAACGGCATGACGAAGGCGATGGCGACGGCGTCGGCCAGGGGCAGATAGCGCAGCGAGGTGAACATCGCGCCGATGCCGACGATGTGGAGCGCGGTGCGCAGGAAGGTCATGCGCAGCACATAGGGGCTCATGCGCAGCGAAATGCCGATGGCGAAGATGATGGGCAGCAGGATGACGGCCTGGATGGCAAAGCGCACGGCCAGAAGCTGCACCAGCGGGATCGTGTCGCCGAGGATCTTCGCCGTCGCATCGCCGAGCGGCGCGATGGCGCAAAAGCCGATCATCAGGAGGATGCCGAGCATCGGCCGGTCGTGGTGGGTCATGCCTTCCGCTTAGCCGCCCGCCTTCCCCGCGACAATGGCGCAGCGTTCGTTTCGGCACCGGACCAGCGGGCGAGCGCCGCCGCTTCGCGCGTGGCGCGGGCGCATTGCGCGCGCCAGGCGATCAGGATGCCGAGCACCATGGCCTGAAAGTCTCGCTCCGTTTCCGCACTGAACTGCGCCCCGCAGGCCGCGCCCGCCTCGATGTCGCCCGCGCGGCAGGCATTCGCGCGCCGGCAAGCCGCACGCGGGCAAAAATGCGGCAGCCCGGCCATGCCGGATTTGAGCCGGAACGCGGTGAGGATTTCGGCCTCGGGATAAGGCGGCGCGGCGACGAGCGCGCCGACCCCCTCGCGCAGCACGCCGACATGACGGGCAATGCGCACCTCGCGCGGCTCCCAGCTATTCGGGTCGTAAGGCTCGTCCTGCATGGTCTGTCTCCTCGGCTGGATTTCGGGCGTGCGAAGGCGGCCGCGCCCTTTAGCCGGGCACGGCATGGGTCGGGAAACGGGCGGCCGTCCGGTTCGCCAGTTTGTTTTTGGTATTGCGACCCGAACGGCCGTCCGTCGGTGGCTGTCACGCTCTCGGCCGGTCACAGACGATCCTTTAGGGACGCCCGCGGCTTTTCCCGCATGGCTTGGGGTTGCGCTTGTCGCGCGCGCCTCACCACGCCGGCCTGTTCCGTGCCTTCACGAGCCTTCGGCGAACCACGCCTCCGGGGGAAGTCACCGCCGCCCTCCCAAAACCCGGTTCCGGCTCCGGTTCCCGCGAGGGCGATGGGAGGGAGAATACGGGAGGTGGCGGGGGTGGGGATAAGGTTTTTGGGGGCGCTAGGATTGTCGCGGATGTGAATGTCGGGATTCGCGAGGAGACCGTCAGCCCTTATGCGCTCTACGCGGTGAAGCGAGCGTAGCCATTGCACTCTGCACGAGAACGGCAATACGAATCTCTGTTGGTTCACCACATGCTGTTTGATAGGTTATTGACTGCATTTTTGACGGGAACGCGCAATGGATTCGGTTACTCAAGCATTAGTAAGAGACTTTGTTGAAAGTCACGCCCTCACAGGGCTGCCTGCGGACAAGCAATTTGAGCATTTTGCAGCGTATAGCGTTGTCAGTTCCCATTACACCGAGGACTTTGATACATCGGACTTGGTCGTGGGTGACGGCCAAGATCTAAACGTCGATGCCTTCGCGGTAAAGGTGAATGGTCGGCTCGCCGATGACGCCGACTACATCGACGACGTGTTGGCATTGAACGGATACTTGGACGCCGAGTTCATTATCGTGCAGGCGAAATCCTCCTCCACTTTCGACGGGTCAGCAATCATCGCTTTGGGCGATAATCTTGTGAACGAAATTTTTTCCGACGCTCAGAAGCTTCCCTTGAATGACGATGTGAGGAAACTTATCGAGATCAAAGAGCGCATTCTTCAAAACGCGTCTCGACTAAAAGATAACCCAGTTTGCCGCGTCTACTACGTCTGCACAGGTAACTGGACAGAAGATGCTTATCTTGTCGAGGCGATTAAACGTAAAAGGCAGGACCTTCTCGACACCAATTTATTCTCTGAAGTAATTTTCGAGCCGTTGGGCGCCCGACAGATTCAAGCACTGTACAGGGCAACAAAGACAAGTATTTCTCGTGAGGTAAAATTCGAAAAACTCATTACTCTACCAACTATCGATGGTGTCAGCGCCTCTTATCTCGGCGTCCTTCCAGTCAAGGAATTCCTCAAGCTGCTTGTTGATGATGACGGTGATATAATTAAATCTGTGTTTGTGGACAATGTGCGCGATTTCCAAGGCGAGAACCCCGTCAATGCCGACATAGCCAAGACTATTACAGATGGCCTTTTCGACCAGTTCGTACTTCGAAACAATGGTATCACTGTGGTTGCGCGAGACATCAGAGTAACGTCGAGTCAGTATGTACTCGAAGACTACCAGATCGTGAATGGATGCCAGACTAGCCATGTGATTTTTGCAAATCAGCATCTGATAACGGGTGATCTTTTTGTACCAATAAAACTTATACATACCATCAGTGATGATGTCGCGCAGAGCATAATAAAATCAACGAATAAGCAGACGAACGTAGAGGAAAATGATCTCTTAGCTCTCACACAATTTCAACGCGATCTAGAAGATTATTATGCTGGAGTGTCAGGTGACACGAAACTTTTCTACGAAAGGAGAGCAAAGCAATATGCCAGCAATGGAGCAATTGAAAAAAGTCGCATAGTCACCATTGGGAACCAATTAAAGTGCTATGCTTCCATGTTTCTCGATTCCCCTAATCAGGCTAGTCGGTATCAAGGGACGCTCTTGAAGACGGTGAAGGATCGCGTCTTCCAGTCCTACCACAAGCCAGAAGCTTATTTTGTTGCTGCCTTAGCGGCGTATCGCTTCGAAATCGCGCTGCGCAAACTAACCAACGAAGAGCGTGACATCCGTCCGTTCAAGTACTTCCTGCTCTATGCGTTTCGCTCGCGTTTTGAACAAGAGGAGTTCCCCGGTGCTGGTGGCAAAAAGGTTGCAGCCTACAGCAATGCACTCAAAGACCACCTGACCGACACATCTAAGGCTAAGCTAGCCTTCGATGAAGCGGTCCTCATTGTCCGCGAAGCACTTGCAGGATCAAGACTGCCGGTTGCTCGTGACAGCGCTAAGTCTCGGCCGCTTGTGGAGGAAGTAAAGCGCGTGGCAACCTTGCGACGCGCGACTGCGCTACCCCCAACAACTACAGGCGGAAAAGTTTAACCGTCACATCCACTTTGAGGCAACACCCTCAAGGACGGAACGACTGATATGGGGGGGGCGGAAACTGATATGCTGTTCAATCTCCAATCGCGCCGGATATCAGATAATGCGCTGATCCCCCACTGCCGTCGCGCTTGCTAGCGGCTATAGTCGGCGGCACCTCCTCCACATCGTCATCCTCGGGTCAAGCCCGAGGATGACGATGTGGAGGGGAAGCGCCCGTAGTCCCGGCACCGCCACCCCCGCCTTTACCTCGCCGCCCTTCCCTGCTATCCGCGCGCCTTTCGCAATTCCGGTCGCAGCCTACCCGGTCAAAACAAGGACGAAGCGCTTGGCGCATGACACGATCTATTCGAACCTGACGCAGCTCGGCGCGGACGCCGCCATTCCCGCCCGGCCGGAGGATGCCGTGCTGGAGCGCGTGGCGAACCCGCAGGCCGGCACGCGCTATACGGTGCGCTTCACCGCGCCCGAATTCACCTCGCTGTGCCCGATGACCGGTCAGCCGGATTTCGCGCATCTGGTGATCGACTATATTCCCGGCGACTGGCTGGTGGAGAGCAAGTCGCTGAAGCTGTTCCTGTTTTCCTTCCGCAACCACGGCGCCTTCCACGAGGATTGCACGGTGACGATCGGCAAGCGGCTGGTCGAGCTTCTGGAGCCCCAATGGCTGCGGATCGGCGGCTACTGGTATCCGCGCGGCGGCATTCCGATCGACGTCTTCTACCAGACCGGCGCGGCGCCGGCCGATGTGTGGGTGCCCGAACAGGGCGTGCCGACCTACAGGGGCCGCGGGTGAGGAAAGGGGCTGGCGGCGCGCGGCGCGGCTTGGCATAAGGCGGCCATGACCGACATTTCCCGCATCCGCGCCGCAGCTTCGCGCCTGGAGGGCAAGGCCCGCCGGACGCCGCTTCTCAACTCGCAATTCCTCGACGAGATCGCCGGACGGCGCGTCTTCGTGAAGCCGGAATGCCTGCAGCATACGGGCTCGTTCAAGTTTCGCGGCGGCTGGTCGGCGCTCTCAGCGCTCGAGACGGAGGTGCGCGCGCGCGGCGTGATCGCGTTTTCCTCCGGCAACCACGCGCAGGGCGTGGCGCTGGCGGCGCGGATGCACGGCGTGCCGGCCGTGATCATCATGCCGTCCGACGCGCCGAAGATGAAGATCGACAACACCCGCGCCTATGGCGCCGAAGTGGTGCTCTACGACCGCGCCAACGAGGATCGCGACGCGATCGGCGAGCGGCTGGCGGGCGAGCGGGGGCTGACGCTGATCCGCCCCTTCGACGAGCCGGAGGTGATCGCCGGACAGGGCACGGTGGGGCTGGAGATCGCCGCGCAGGCGGCCGAACTCGGCGTTGCGCCCGGCGAGGTTCTGGTGCCGTGCGGCGGCGGCGGGCTGACCTCGGGCATCGCGCTGGCGCTCGCCGCCGAGGCGCCGGGGTTCACCGTGCGCACCTGCGAGCCGGAAGGGTTCGACGACGCGGCGCGTTCGCTCGCGGCGGGCGAGATCCGGGCCAACCAGCCGGGCGCAAGCTCGATCTGCGACGCGATCGTGACGCCGCAGCCGGGCCGGCTGACCTTTCCGGTAATGAAGGAACTGTGCGGCGCGGGCATCGCGGTGGCCGAATCCGACGTGCGCCGCGCCATGGCGCTCGCCTTCACGCGGCTGAAGATCGTGGTCGAGCCCGGCGGCGCGGTGGCGCTGGCGGCCGCGCTGTTCCATGGCGACACGATTTCGGGCGGCGACGTGGTGGTGGTCGCCTCGGGCGGCAACGTCGATCCGGAGCTGTTCGCGCAAATCCTCGCGTAATCAGGCGGCGGCGCTGTCGCGCCCGGGCGCCGCTTCGCCCTTGAAGATGCGGAACGTGCCGCGCCCGCCGGATTTGGCGGCGTAGAGCGCGGTGTCGGCGTGGACGAAGAGGTCGGCCGGCGCGGCGTCCGCGGCCAGCGCGATGCCGACGGAGGCGCCGAGCGCGTGGCTGCGCCCGTCGAGCAGGAACGGCTCGGCCATCGCGGCGGTGATCGCGCGGGCAAGCTCGGCGATCGCCTCGAGGTTCGCGCCCGCACCGACGAGCACCGCGAATTCGTCGCCGCCAACGCGGGCGACGAGATCGGCCGAGGCGCAGGTGACTGAGAGCCGCGCCCCGGCCTCGCGCAGGCAGGCATCGCCCGCCATGTGGCCGTGGCCGTCATTGACCTGCTTGAAGCCGTCGAGATCGATCAGCAGCAGCGCCGCAAGCGCGCCCGCTTCGGCCCGTTCCGTCAGGCGCTCCTGGAACTGCGCGCGGTTGGCAAGGCCGGTCATCTCGTCGAAGGCGGCAAGGTGGCGCAGGCGGTCGACGGCGCGCTTTTCGGCGGTGATGTCCTGCTTCATGCCGAAGATGCGCACGGCAACGCCCTGCTCGCATTCGACCTGCGCGGTGATGCGCATGAACTTCTGCACGCCTTTGGCGGTGACGATCTCGGCGTCGAAGGTGAAGGACGAGCGCTCCGCGATGGCGCGGCTGCGCCGCCGCTCCATCTCGGCGCGCGATTGCGGCGTGTAGAGCGCCAGCGTCGCCTCGCGGTCGGGCATCGAGCCGCGCGGCAGGTCGAAGATGTCGTAGACGACGTCGCTCCAGCGCAGTGAATTGTCGGCCAGCTCGCATTCCCACACGCCGATCTGCGCGGCTTGCGAGGCGCGAGCGAAGATCTTGCGAAAATGGGCGAGTTCGCGCGCCTGGTCGGCGATCAGCGCATCCTGCGCCGCCACCTGAAGGCGCAGCGCGTCCGCTTCGTCGAAATCGCCCGACAGGAATTCATGCACTGCTGATCGCCCCCGATGTCGCGGCGCACAGCCTAGCGGCGGAGGATTAAGGATTTTCCACCGGGTTCATTTGAAACTTCCGTCCGGCGGAGCGTCGTAGCAGACGAAGGCGATCTTGTTGCCGTCGCGGTCGCGCGCATAGGCGCCGTAGAAGCCTTCGCCGTAACGTGGCCGCCGACCGGGGGCACCCTCGTCGCTTCCGCCGTTTTCGAGAGCGAGTGCATGAAGGCGGTCGATGGTTTCGGGGCCGTCGACGAGGAAGGCCGTCATCGTGCCGTTGCCGACCGACGCCTCCGCGCCGTCGAAGGGCAGGCAGGCCATGAAGCGTGCGGTCGTCTCGTCGGCATGGCCCCAAGCCAGCGCCTCTTCGTCGGTGAACTGGCGCGCGATCCCCATCACCTCGAACAGCGGATCGTAGAACTGCGCCGCGCGGTCGAGGTCGCGCACGCCGACCATGGTGTAGCCGATCATTCCGTGATCTCCGGATTTTCTCGAGTGTTGACGCCTGACTTCAGCAACAGGCCGTCAAGAAGCCAGCAATCGATCATACTCGCCATGATGGCCGATCCAGAACCAGACGCAATCCTCCGCCTCCCTCACAGCGAGCGCGCGATAGGAAAGCCCTATGCGCACCGACCAGAACCGTCCGACATTCTTGAAATGGAGTGGAGGGTGGCGTGGGTCCGACTTGAGAAGCTCGAAGTTCCGATCCGCGAGCAGGCGAACGTGCTCCGGCAAAGCGGCATGACAACGCCAGAACGAGGGCGTCGCGAAATGGTTCAAAGACGCGTCGACTTGCCAGCGCGATGCTCAGCCAGGGCAAGGTCGGCCAATGCATCAAGCTTTCCGCCGGCCGCATCCTCCGCAATGCGTCGATCAAAAGCCTCGGCATCATGGGCCGCGAACCAGGCGCGAAATTGCTCCAGTTCTTCCACCGAAAGACTGGCAATCTCGCGTTCGATTCGTTCGAGCTTCGTCATGATCATCCTGACGCATCTTCGCTAATCGGGTGGCATCCTACACGATTTCTCGATCGATGCACGACCGGCCGATCACCGCCCCGGCCGTCCCGTCTTGCCCGGGCGGCGCTTCTGCTTGCGCTGGTCGGCGGGGTCTTCGTAGGAGCCGATGCCGGCGCGCTCGCGCTTGACGGGCTTGGGGTCGTCGGCGGGCTTGACCGGGATGCGGCCCTCGACGGGCTTTTCGGTGCGGCGCACGGTCATCTCGTCGAGCGAGTTCTTGCGGAACAGGGTCGAGCCGGCGGGCTGGGCGTGGTCGCCGGAGGTGCCCATCTCGTCGAGGTCGGGCTTGCGGAAGAGGCTCTGGCCGTCCTCGCCGACGGTGCGGTGGCGCGCCTTGCCCTTGTTGTGCTTGCCCTTCTCGCGGCCCGAGACCGGGCTTTCCATCTCGACGTCGCGCGCGAGCGGATCGTCGGAGATGGCGAGTTCCATTTCGCGCAGGCGCTTGATCTCGTCGCGCAGCCGTGCGGCGCGCTCGAAGTCGAGATCGGCGGCCGCGTCGCGCATCTCTTTTTGCAGGTGCTCCAGATGCGCCTTCATGTTGGCGCCGACCAACTGGCCGTCCTTGGTGACGGACGAGATGTCGGGGCGGACATGGTCGCGCTCGTAGACCGAGGACAGGATGTCGCCGATGTTCTTCTTCACACTCTCCGGCGTGATGCCGTGCTCGGCATTGTATTCGAGCTGCTTTTCGCGGCGGCGGTTGGTTTCCGCCATCGCGCGCTCCATCGAGCCGGTGATGCGGTCCGCGTAGAGCACGACTTTGCCGTCGACGTTTCGAGCGGCGCGGCCGATCGTCTGGATCAGCGAGGTCTCGGAGCGCAGGAAGCCCTCCTTGTCGGCATCGAGAATGGCGACGAAGCCGCATTCGGGAATGTCGAGCCCCTCGCGCAGGAGGTTGATGCCGACCAGAACGTCGAACGCGCCGAGGCGCAAATCGCGGAGAATCTCGATGCGTTCCAGCGTGTCGATGTCGGAGTGCATGTAACGCACGCGGATGCCCTGCTCGTGCAGGTATTCGGTCAGATCCTCCGCCATGCGCTTGGTGAGCACGGTGCAGAGCGTGCGGTAGCCCTTGGCGGTCGTGTCGCGGATTTCGCCGAGCACGTCGTCGACCTGGCTCTTGGCCGGGCGCACCTCGACCGGCGGGTCGATCAGGCCGGTCGGGCGAATGACCTGCTCGGCGAAGACGCCGCCGGACTGGTCCATCTCCCAACCGCCGGGCGTGGCCGAAACCGCGACGGTGAGCGGGCGCATCGCGTCCCACTCCTCGAAGCGCAGCGGCCGGTTGTCCATGCAGGACGGCAGGCGGAAACCATATTCGGCCAACGTCGCCTTGCGCCGAAAGTCGCCGCGATACATCGCGCCGATCTGCGGCACGGTGACGTGGCTCTCGTCGATGAAGACGAGCGCGTTGTCGGGAATGTATTCGAACAGGGTCGGCGGCGGATCGCCGGGGCGACGGCCGGTCAGGTAGCGCGAATAGTTCTCGATGCCGGCGCAGGAGCCAGTCGCCTCCAGCATTTCGAGGTCGAAGCGCGTCCGCTGTTCGAGCCGCTGGGCCTCGAGCAAGCGTCCCGCCTGCTCGAGTTCGACGAGCCGGTGCTTCAGCTCTTCCCGGATCGAACGGATCGCCTGGTTGAGCGTCGGGCGCGGCGTCACGTAGTGCGAATTGGCGTAGATCTTGACCGATTTCAGATCGCCGGTCTTCTGGCCGGTCAGCGGGTCGAACTCGACGATGGTTTCGATCTCGTCGCCGAACATCGAAATGCGCCAGGCCCGGTCTTCAAGGTGGGCCGGGAAGATTTCGATCGTGTCGCCACGCACGCGAAACGAGCCGCGCACGAAATTGATGTCCTGCCGCTTGTATTGCTGCGCCACGAGATCGGCGAGAAGCTGGCGCTGGTCGAGCCGGTCGCCGACGCTCATCTGGAAGGTCATCGCCGTATAGGTCTCGACCGAGCCGATACCGTAGATGCACGACACCGACGCGACGATGATGACGTCGTCGCGCTCGAGCAGCGAGCGCGTGGCGGAGTGCCGCATCCGATCGATCTGCTCGTTGATCGACGATTCCTTCTCGATGAAGGTGTCGGTGCGCGGAACGTAGGCCTCGGGCTGGTAGTAGTCGTAATAGGAAACGAAATACTCGACGGCGTTGTTCGGGAAGAACGACTTGAACTCGCCATAGAGCTGCGCGGCGAGCGTCTTGTTGGGCGCGAGGATCAGCGCCGGACGCTGCGTTTCCTCGATCACCTTGGCCATGGTGAAGGTCTTGCCCGAGCCGGTGACGCCGAGCAGGACCTGCGTTCGGTCATGCTCCTGGACGCCGGAGACGAGGTCGCGGATGGCGGTCGGCTGGTCGCCCGACGGCTTGAACTCCGTCTCCATCGAAATGGAGATGCCGCCTTCCGACTTGTCGGGCCGCGCCGGCCGGTGCGGGACCCACAATTCGCCATTCTTGTGCAGCGGGTTGCCGCTTTCGATCAGCGCAGACAGGGCCGCCACGGTGGCCGTGACGCCGGACGAGGACAGCGAGGCCGCGTCCTCCAGGCTGACATCCATGCCGGCGACGGGATTGAGCCCGGCGGCAGCGCGTTCCTTGGGCGATGCCGCGCCACCCATCGACGTCCCACGGCCCGAACGCGTCGGGGCGGAGGAACGCGCGGCAGGCTGCTTGCTTTTCTTAGCACTCACGCTGTCGCCGCTGCGCGGCTCGCTCCGTAAGGGCGCGCCGTCAGGCGCGACGGCCGGTCGGCCTTGCCGCGCTTCGCCCGGAATCTGCAGCTTTTCCGCCTCATCCGAAATCTGCCGCGCCCAGTCGGCGACGCCGCCTTTCAGAGGTTCACCCTCGAATTCGGCCTGCGGCCCTTCGCCGAAGCCATGCAGCGGCTGCGACGCGTCCATGAAATCGGTGATCGGGCTGCGCCGCGCGGTCTTGGGGGATTTGGCCATGGTCGGAATATGGAGAGAGTCCACGCCGAAGAAAAGGGTTGCGCCGGCTCTGGCACATCGTCCTGACAGGAGGCTGTCAGGAGCCCTTGGCCTACCGCGCCGCCGTCAACCCATGCCGACCACACTGCGATAGAGATGCCAGGTCGCGTGGCCGAGGATCGGCAGGATGACGATCAGCCCGACGAGGAAGGTCGCCATGCCGACCGCGAGGCCGGCGGCGACGATCATGCCCCAGACGAGGATCGGCAGCGGGTTCTTCGCGAAGGCGCGCACCGAGGTTTCCATCGCCGAATAGGCGCCGACGTCGCGGTCCAGCATCATCGGGAAGGCCACAACCGTGGTCGCCAGCACAATGAGCGCGAAGGCGAGGCCGACGAGATTTCCGGCGACGATCAGCGTCCAGCCCGCCCCGGTGCCGACGATCTCCTGCCAGAAGGCGGCGAGCGAGGCCGGGGCGGCGGTGCCGATCAGCACGACATAAAGTTCGCGCGCGACCAGAAGCCAGGCGAGGAACATGGCGAACAGGAAGAACCCGACCGCGGCGATCGACGGCAAGGCCGGCGAATGGCGCAGCTCCAGAACGTCGCGCCAGTGCGTGTCGAGCCCCTGCTCCTTGCGCCGGCTGATCTCGTAGATGCCGAGCGCGGCGAACGGGCCGATGAGCGCGAAGCCGGAGATGATCGGGAAGACCAGCGGCAGCGCATTCGCGCCGGCGGCCCAAGTCAGGACCAAAAAGCCGATGATCGGATAGATCATCAGAAGGAAGAAATAATGCGACGGCCGGTCCCGGAAATCCGCGATGCCGGCGCCGAGGCAGCCGAAGACTTCGCCGATATCGATCCGCCGGATGCGCGGCCGCACGATGCCGCCCTGCGCGCCTGCAACGACATGAAAGTTTGCCATGCTTCGTTCCTCCGCATGCTGGTGCGGGAGAAGGGGCCGGCGGCCGGGCCTCGTTCAAGCTGGACCGGCCATACCGACCCCAGCTCTCGAATGCCCCATCATACACGATCGACGGCGTCTGCGCATTTGGAACCGCATCGGCGCCGACGTCATTTCACGCCGAACGAAGGAGCGACGAGATGAAGTATCGCAAGGGCACAAAGGTCGAGTGGAAGTGGGGCAGCGGCACGGCGACCGGCAAGGTGGCCGAGAGCTTCACAGAGGAGGTCGAACGCACGATCAAGCAGGAGAAAATCAAGCGCAAGGCGACGAAGGAAGAGCCGGCCTATCTGGTGGAACAGGAGGATGGCGGCCGGGCGCTGAAGAGCCATTCGGAGTTGACGAAGGGATAGGAGTCTCTCTGAATTGACCCCCACCCTTTATCCCTCCCCACAATGGGGAGGGAGTTCGCCGGCGATGCGCCTGGCTCTTCAATGCACAACCCGGCTTGGAGGAAAGAGCGCAGCGCGCATGCCCTCCCTCCCCCTTGTGGGGAGGGATAAAGGGTGGGGGTCAATTCAAGAAAAAGCCCGCGTCACGCGCGGACCGCGCCCTCACGCCATTGCCATCCGCACGTCGCGGAACGAGACCAGGCGGCGTTGCTGCTCGTCCCAGAGCACCAGCTTCACGCAGCGCAGGCTTTCCATGAAGGTGATGCGGCCCATGTCGCGCAGTTCGGGGTGGTGATCGAGGACTTCGGGCAGCCGGTAGAACGGTACTTTCGACGACAGATGGTGGACGTGGTGGATGCCGATATTGCCGGTGAACCAGCGCAGAACCGCGGGCAGGTCGTAATGCGAGGAGCCGTGCAGCGCGGCCTGCTGGAAGTTCCAGTCCTGCTGCTCGCTCCAGTGCGTTTCTTCGAACTGGTGCTGGACGTAGAACAGCCAGACGCCCGCCGTCGCCGCCATCAGCGTGATCGGCAGCTGCACCAGCAGGAACGGCCCGAGGCCCATCAGCCAGATCAGCAGCGCGGCGGGGATGGCGATGCCCAGATTAGTGGCCAGCGTCGAGGTCCAGGGCGTCAGCCCTGCGCGCATCAGGCCGAACGGCAGGCGGTACTGGCAGATGAAGAGCCAGGCCGGGCCGATGCCGAACATGACGAGCGGGTGGCGGTAGAGCCAGTATTTGGTGCGGCCCCAGCGCGACAGGGCGCGGTATTCGGCGACGGTCAGCGTGTCGATGTCGCCGATGCCGCGCTGGTCGAGATTGCCGGTCGTGGCATGGTGGACGGCATGCGTGCGGCGCCAGTAATCGTAGGGCGTGAAGGTGAGGACGCCGATGACGCGGCCCGTCCAGTCGTTGAGACCGCGCCGCGCGAACAGCGAGCCGTGGCCGCAATCATGCTGCAGCATGAACAGGCGCACGAGGAAGCCGGCGGCCGGGATCGTCAGCACCAGCGCCCAGTAATGGCCGTGGACGACGGCGAACGCGGTCACGGTCCACAGGGCGACGAATGGAACGACGGTGACGATGAGCTCGAAGGCGCTGCGGGCGGTGCTCGGCTCGCGGTAGCGGGCAAGCACCTTGGTCCAGGCGCGGGCCGCCTGCACGGCATCTGAGGTCGTGAAATGGGACGTCATCGGATTCCAGGCTGCAAGAGGAAACGTCGACCTGCCGGAACATGTGACGCGCGAAATGTTCGGAAGGGGTAGACCCCGATCACGGCCGAAGAACGGCGCAGCGCGAATTCAACTCCCCTCGCCCTGCGTAGTCGCTCGCGGCAGGCGGCGCAAGCACGCCCTTCGTCGCGTCCACGCAAATCGTCCCGAACGTCAGCTCTCGGCGCGGCGCGCGGCCTCGATGATTTCGCCAAGGAGGGCGTGCAGATCGTTGCGGTGGCCGCTGCGCGCCGACGGGCTCGCCTCGTCGGAGGTCATCACGACGGTCAATTCGAGTTCGGGCACGATGTAGAGCATCTGCCCGCCATAGCCCCAGCCATAGACGACCTCCGCGCCGGCGATCTCGCGCAGGAACCAGCCATAACCGTAACCATCGCCATTGAAGCGCGAATTGGTGCGCGGCTGCCAGGAGGTCTCGATCCAGTCGGCCGAGACGAGGCGCTCCCCGTCCGCCGTCTCGCCGCCATTGCGGTAGAGTTCGCCGAAGGCGGCGAGCGAGCGCGGCGTCATCGCCATCTGGTTGCCGCCGAGATAGATGCCCTGCGGATCGCGCTCCCACGAGCCGATGCGGAAACCGTCGAGCGGGCCGAGCCAGTCGCGCGCGAGTTCGAGCGTCGAGCGGCCGGTCTCTTTCGTCAGGATGGCGGAGAGAAGATGCGTCGAGCCGGTCGAATAGAGCATCCGCCCGCCCGGCTCGTCGTCGAACGGCATGGCAAGCGCGGCACGCACCCAGTTGCCGCTCGACACCCAGCGCCCGTAATTGCCGCCCGAGGTGCGCCCGAGCCCCGCCTGCATGGAAAGGAGATGGCCGATCGTGATGTCCTCGACGCGCGGATCGGCGCCGTCCGGCAGGTCGTCGGCGAGAAGGGGCGCGATCTTCTGGTCGGGGCCTTCGAGCACGCCCTTGTCGATGGCGATGCCGACGAGGGCCGAGACGATCGATTTCGAGGCCGACTTGATGTTGGTGGAATCCGTGACCGAATTGCCTCGATAGCCGCGCTCCACAACGATCTCGCCATTGCGGGAGATGATGACGGTTTCGAGGGGCTCGAGGGTCTCGGCCTCGTCGAGGAGGGTTTCGAAGGTCGGGGGCTCGTCCTGCGCGACGGCGGGGATGGCGAGGGTGGAGACGAGGGCGAAGGCGAGAAGGGCGCGTCTGTTCATGGAAGCGAGGTAGGGAGCGCGCACGGCGAAATCATGGGCGTCACGGCAATGTGACAGGTGATTGTGGGGAATGTTTTTCGAAGGGGACCCCCACCCTTTATCCCTCCCCACAAGGGGGAGGGAGCCGCGAGCGTCGCGCCTTTCCTTTAAGCCGGGCGCAGCGTTGAGGGTGCAAGCGCCGCGCCGATGCCCTCCCTCCCCCTTGTGGGGAGGGATAAAGGGTGGGGGTCGCTTTTCGAAAAAATGCCTGGTCCGAAGGACCAGTCCACCTAGGACCGCAGCCCCGTCTCGCGCAGGATGCCCTTGCGCTTGGCGTCGTAGTAATAGCCGCGCGCATAGAACCGCACGGCGCGGTCCTGGTTGCCGTCGGCGGTCAAATAGGCGCCGCGCAAATATTTGACGGCGTATTTGAGGTTCGTCTCGGCGTCGAGCAGGCCCTCGGCCGAGCCGCGATAGCCCATGGTGCGGGCGGTGTCGTGCCGGATCTGCATCAGGCCCCAGTAGATGCGGTTGCGCGCGCCGGGGTTGAAGTTGCTCTCGCGCTTGACGACGCGGCGCACCAGTTCGACCGGCAATTCGTAATGCGCGGCATATTTGGCGATGAGCTGGTCGAGTTCGGGGCTCTGCGGCGCGACCGACCGGATGCCGGAGGGCACGATGGCGGCCTGCAGGGCGGAAGACGGCGTTGCGCCGGCGAATGCGGAGGCGATGACGGCCGGCTCGCCGGAGGCGGCATCGACGGCCACGTCTGCCTCGGTGAACTTGGCCGACGGGCGGACCTCGACAGTCTCGGGCAGCGCGACCTCGGCTTCGGCGGCGGCCTGAAGGTCGGTGGCCAGATCGCCGGTGGAGGTGCAGCCGGACAGGAATGCCAGCGACAGAAATGAAGCGGCAATCAAGCGTGCCGCGACGGTCTTTTCAGCAGCCAAGATCGTCTCTTTCGAATTCGTCCCGAATTGTCGTCCCGCCCGCACATTCCTTACGCGAGCCGACGCCGTTCGGCAATCGGCGATCGGGGCCGGACGAAGCACAGATTGCGGACGGCTGCACCGGATCACGCGAAGGTTGCAAGAAGATATGATGTTCTGTGCACAAGTTTCGAACTTATCCACGGCTTTCTTGCACCTGCGACCGCACGCGCCATACTCGGGGCCAACGATTCGCGTCATGACCAGTTTGCGTCGTGACACCGACGCAGGATGGTTCACCGAACATCGGGCGAACGGGAAGACCGCAACATCTTCCAGGCCGACGTTCCAGGCAATGCGGGGGGTTCGAATGGGCAGAAATGTCGACGATTGCGCCAAGCGCCGTCTCGTCGAGCATGACGAGATCGAATTCGCCATCCGCTTCATGACCAGCCGCGGCGTCAAGACCGACGATGTGCCGGTCCAGCTTGCCCGCTACTACTATGTCGACATCGACGAAGTGAACGCGATCCTGGCCCGCGCGGCAGCCGACGCCGCCCCGGCCGCAAAGCCGAAGCAGGCAACCACCGACCGCGAGACGAAACTGCGCAACGTCGCCTGACGCCCACCCCGCCTGTTTGGCGGGGCAGCGCCCTCCCCCATGATCAGATGCGCTTGCCGGTTCCGGCGTCGAACAGATGCGCCATGCCCGGATTGATCGCCATCGGCAAGACGTCGCCGACGTCGACCCGCGTGCCGCCTGGCAGGCGAGCGATGAGCTCGCCGCCGGCCTGCGTGGCGTCGGCCGGTTGTCCGTGCGCAAGCACGTCGGCGCCGAGGATTTCGACGGCGGTGACCTTGAGGGTCAGGTCGGCCGTGCTGCGGCTCGACGTCACGGTCATGTGCTCCGGGCGAACCCCGAGCAGGATTTCGCGGCCGATCTCCGGCAGCACCGTGTCACGCGGCTTGACCGAGCCGCCGCCTGCCAGCGTCAGGCCGTGCCCGCCATCGGCGACACGCGCCGTCATCAGGTTCATCGCCGGCGAGCCGATGAAGCCGGCGACGAAGGTCGAGGCGGGCTTGTCGTAGATCGCCATCGGCGTGTCGATCTGCTCGGCCAGGCCGCCATTCATGACGACCAGCGTGTCGGCGAGCGTCATCGCCTCGACCTGGTCGTGCGTGACATAGACCGAGGTGACGCCGAGGCGGCGCTGCAGGCTCTTGATCTCGACGCGCATCTGGCCGCGCAGCTTGGCATCGAGGTTGGACAAAGGCTCGTCGAAGAGGAAGGCCTTGGGGCTGCGCACGATGGCGCGGCCCATGGCGACGCGCTGGCGCTGGCCGCCGGAAAGTTCGCGCGGACGGCGCTGCAGGAATTCGGCGAGGCCGAGCGTGCCGGCGGCCTCGCGCACGCGCCGGTCGATCTCGTCCTTGGCCATGCCGCGATTGCGCAGACCGTAGGCCATGTTGTCGTAGACGGACATGTGCGGATAGAGCGCGTAGTTCTGGAACACCATCGCGATGTCGCGCTCGACCGGGCCCATGTCGTTGACGACGGTGCCGCCGATCGAGACCGTTCCCTCGGTGATCGTCTCCAGCCCGGCGATCATGCGCAGGAGCGTGGACTTGCCGCAGCCCGAAGGGCCGACCAGCACGCACATCTGGCCATCGGGAATGGAGATCGACACGCCCTTCACGGCCTCGACGCTGCCGCCATAGACCTTCTTGACGTTCTTCAGTTCGACATTTGCCATCTGAGCGGCCTTCTTATTTTTCGGTTTCGACCAGGCCCTTGACGAACCAGCGCTGCATGAAGAGCACGACGAGGATCGGGGGCAGCATGGCGAGGACGGCGGTGACCATGACCAAATGCCATTGCGTATCGGCATCGGCGAACGAGATCATCTTCCGCAGCGCGATGACGATCGTGTTCATGGAATTGGAGTTGGTGACCAGAAGCGGCCACAGATACTGCGTCCAGCCATAGATGAACATGATGACGAAGAGCGCGGCGATGTTGGTCTTCGACAGGGGCATCAGGATGTCCTTGAAGAAGCGCCACGGCCCTGCCCCGTCGACGCGCGCGGCCTCGATCAGTTCGCCCGGAATGGTCAGGAAGAACTGGCGGAAGAGCAGCGTCGCCGTCGCCGATGCGATCAGCGGCAGGATCAGGCCGGCATAGGTGTCGATCAGGCCGAGATCGACCATCACCTTGTAGGTCGGCAGGATGCGGACTTCGACCGGCAGCATCAGGGTGATGAAGATGATCCAGAAGAAGACCATCCGGCCGGGAAAGCGGAAGAACACGATGGCGAAGGCCGACAGGACCGAAATCGCGATCTTGCCGATGGCGATGCCGAGCGCCATCACCAGCGTGTTGAACAGAAGCGTGCTGGCGGGCACGCCGCCGATGCGCCCGACGCCGCCGAACAGCGTCTGGTAGTAGTTCTCGAAGAACCGGTCGCCCGGCAGGAGCGGCAGCGGCGGCCGCAGGATCGTCTGCAGCGAATGGGTCGAGGCGACGAAGGTGTAGTAGATCGGGAAGGCGACGATGAGGACGCCGAGGATCAGGACGGCATGGGCGATGTAGCGCGACGTGCGCGAGACGCCGAGCATGTTGCCCTCTTCGCGCCGGCCGAGCTTGGCGGCGGTGGATTTGCCGTTCACGGCAGCAGCCTCAGCCATAGTGCACCTTCTTTTCCACGTAGCGGAACTGGATCGCGGTCAGCACGATGACGATGACCATCAGGATCACGGATTGCGCGGCGGAATCGCCGAGGATCAGGTTCACGAAGCCGTCGTGATAGACCTTGTAGACCAGCGTCTCCGTCGACTTGCCCGGACCGCCGCCGGTGACGGCATGGATGATGCCGAACGTGTCGAAAAAGGCGTAGGTCGTGTTGATGACGAGCAGGAAGAACGTCGTCGGCGCGAGCAGCGGGAAGATGATCGTCCAGAAACGCTTGGTTTCGCCAGCGCCGTCGATGGCGGCGGCTTCGATCAGCGTCTTCGGGATCGCCTGCAGGCCAGCGACGAAGAACAGGAAATTATAGGAAATCTGCTTCCACGCCGCCGCCGCGATGACGAGGATCATCGCCTGGTCGCCCTTCAGGAGCGGGTCCCAGGCATAGCCGGCCGAGCGCAGCATGAAGGCGAAAGTGCCCATCGCGGGATTGAACATGAACAGCCACACCATGCCGGCGATCGCCGGTGCGATGGCGTAGGGCCAGATCAGCATGGTGCGGTAGATGCCCTTGCCCTTGATGATCTTGTCCGCCATCACCGCCAGCAGCAGCGCGATCGACATGGCGAAAAAGGCGACGGCGATGGAGAATACCGCCGTGTTCTCGACCGCGTTCAGATAATTCGGATCGGCCAGCACGCGCTGGAAATTGCGCATGCCGACGAAGGTGGTGCGCAGCCCGAACGGGTCCTCGCGCAGCACGGACTGGTAGAGCGCCTGGCTCGCGGGCCAATAAAAGAAGATGCCGACGATGACGAGCTGCGGCAAGAGCAGCGCATAGGGCAGGATCTTGTTGGGGAAGACGACGCGCGGGGACAAGGGATTTCCTCTCGATGCCGGGCTCTCTGGGGTCGGGACGCGGCGCGAGGCCACGTTCCCCCTTAAAGCACCGCCCGCGTGTCGGCCACGCGGGCGGCAATGTCGTTCATGAAAGCCGGCTTAGTTGCCGATGGCTTCCTGGATGGCGGCATTGGAGCGCTCGACGGCATTGTTCAGCGCCGTCTGCGCGTCCTGCTCGCCGGCGAGCATCTTTTCGAACTCTTCGTTCTGGATGTCGCGGACCTGCGGCAGGTTGACGAGACGCACGCCGCGCGAATTCTCGGTCGGCTCCTTGCCCATCATCTGCGTGATCGGAATCTCACGGCCCGGGTTCTCCTCGTAGAAGCCCGATTCCTTGGTCGCCTCATACGCGGCCATCGTCACCGGCAGGTAGCCGGAAACCTGGTGCAGGCGGGCCTGGATCTCGGTCTGCGAGAGGAAGTCGAAGAACGCCGCGACACCGGCATATTCCTCGTCCGACTTGCCTTCGAACACCCAGAGGCTCGCGCCGCCGGGAATGGTGTTCTGCGGGGCACCTTCGGCTTCCGGATAGTAGGGAAGCTGGCCGAGGCCGTAATTCATGCCCGAATTGATGACGTCGCCGAGACCACCCGAGGATTCGGTCATGATCGCGCATTCGCCCGACAGGAAGAGCTGCTTGGCTTCCGAGGTGCGCCCGCCATAGCGGAACGTGTCGTCGGCGGCGAGGTCGGCGAAATTCTGGAAGTGGGTGACGAACTGGCCTTCATTGATCTTCAGCTCGACATCGGTGCCGGCCAGGCCGTTCTCGTTGGTGCCGTACTGAAGGTTGTTCCAGGCGGCGAAGTTCTCGAGGCCGATCCAGGTCAGCCAGGTCGAGGTCAGGCCGCACGGGGCAGCACCCGATTCCTTGATCTTCTTGGCGGCTTCGAAGACTTCCGGCCAGGTTGCGGGCGGGGTTTCCGGATCGAGACCGGCTTCCTCGAACACGTCCTTGTTGTAGTAGAGGATCGGCGAGGAGGAGTTGTAGGGGAAGGACAGCATGGTGCCGTCCGGACGCGAGTAGTAGGCGGCGATGCCGGCCAGGTACTGCGACTTGTCGAACTCGGTGCCGCCCATCGACAGGATGTCGGCGACCGGCTTCACGGCGCCTTCGGCAGCCATCATGACGCCCGTGCCGACGTCGAAGACCTGGATGATGTGCGGCGCCTGGTTGGCGCGGAACGCGGCGATGCCCGCATTGAGCGTCTCGGGATAGGTGCCCTTGAAGACCGGAACGACCTTGTACTCGTCCTGGCTGTCGTTGAATTCGGCGGCCAGCGTGTCGACGACTTCGTTGTTGGCGCCGGTCATGGCGTGCCACCAGTCGATCTGCGTCTGGGCGAGCGCGGTCGAGGCGGACAGAAGGGTAAAGGTGGCGGCAAGACCCGCCGCATAGGCTTTCATGGACATGTTTCGCTCCCGTTTGTTGGCGAAAGGTTACTTCCGCGAACCGCACTATCGGCGGTTTGTGACAACCGGACAACAGTTTTGCTGTTATCCGGTGAAACTGGAAACGAAATTTCCCGAAATCGGCTAAGAGTCAACAGGAAAGCTGCCGAGTTGCGCAGTTTGCCTAGCTTTCAGGCAGGTGTCCAACCGATTTCGACATGGCACTCATCGGCAGCCACGCGCGCAAGCCACGCCGAAACGAAAGGAAACCGCGCCAATTCGAAACCGGCGGCTTCGGCATCGTGGGTGTAGGCGTAGAGCGCGATGTCGGCGACGCAGAGCCCTTCGCCGGCAAAGAACGGCGCGCGCGCAAGCCGTTGTTCCATCACGGCGAGCGCCTTGTTTCCGCCGTCGAGAAGCGCCGCCATCCGCTTTTTGCTCACCGCTGCGGCAAGGTGCGGATATTTGACCAGCGAGCGGCGCACCGCGATCTGGGGCTCGTGGCTGTACTGCTCGAAGAACAGCCACTGATAGGCGAGCGCGCGCTCATAGGGGTCGGTCGGCAGGAAGCGCGTGCCTTCGGCCAGATGCAGCAGGATCGCGTTGCTTTCGGCCAGCATCCGCCCGTCCTCGAATTCGAGCAGCGGAACCTTGCCGTTTGGATTTTTGGCCAGGTAGTCGGCGGTCCTGGTGCCGCCATCGACGGTCGAAACCTCGACATGGCGGAAGGGCCGCCCGAGCTTGGCGAGCAGAAGGCGCGGCTTGTAGCAATTGCCGCTGTCGGTCATTCCGTAAAGGGTCAGCATGTCGCTCTCCGCTGGTTCGGAGCGAGATTGCCAAGCCTAGCCGTGCCAAGCGAGCCCCTGCCGGTGATGGATCGATGATTTCGCCTGATGAAAGCGCTCAGGCCGGACGCCGCAGCGGGATGACCTTGCCGTGCGGGCGCAAAAGTTCGGGCAGGCGCAGCGGGCGCTGGGTGAAGGCGGAACCGGCCAGGAAAGGCGGCGCTAAGAGGAAGCCCTGATACATGTCCGCGCCGACATCGAGCGCCGCCTCGAATTGCGGCGTCGTTTCCACCCCGTCGGCCAGAACCTCGATGCCCTGCGCGTGAAGCAGCGCCGTCAGCCGCGCGAGCAGCGTGCGGGCCTCGGGCGCCCGCGCCACCGTGCGGAACCATGTCCCGTCGAGGCGGATATAGTCGGGCGTCGCCGCCATCGCCGCCGCGATGCCCGCCGGCTCGGGGCCGAAATCGCACAGCGCGACGCGAAATCCGTGCGCACGCACCGCGACCGCCTGTTCGGCCGCCATGGGCGTGGCCGCAAACTCGCACCAGATGCGCGGCGGATCGTAGCCCTCCTCCTCGAGCTCGTCCGTCGCCAGACGCAGAAGCCTGAGCGCGGCGTCGAGCATGTCGCGCGGCATCTGGTCGAGCCGCAGCGCAAGGGTCGCCGTATCGAGATCGACATAGGGGAGGTTCGCGATGTGCAGCGTCTGGCACAGACATTCGAATGTCAGCCGGTCTTCGCCGCGCAGCCGCTCGAAGAAGCGCGAGGGCAGCGCCGGCCGCCCGTCGCGGCTCGGCCGCACCAGCGCCCGCGCGCCCACGACCGAAAGCCGTCCGCTCTGCAGGCGATAGATCGGCTGGTAGGCGGAGCGCAGGACGTGACCGTCGAAGTGACCGATGGCAAGGCCGATCTCGTCATGGAGGATCGCCGCCGCGACATTGGTGCCGAGATCCGCGAAACGGGTCATATCAGCCCCCGCCGGCCGAAGACCCGGCCCTGCGGCTTGCGCGCGATGACCGGGGCGTCCCCGACGATGAGCGCTTCCGGTGCCGGGTCTGAAGGAGTGCACGCCTGCGCGGGTTCGCCGCCTTCGAGCCGAAAGCTCGTCGGCGACAGTTCGGGCCGTGCGAGGACGAAGCCCTGGACCATCGACGCACCCACTTCATGCGCCACGTCGAGCTGCCAGTTTTCCTCGATGCCCTCGAAGACGGTCACGATGCCCTGCTGCCGAAATTCCCCGACCATGACCTTAAGCAAGGTGACGCCGGGCTGTGAATCCATCAGACGGGCTACCCATTTGGCGTCGAACTTGACGATGTCGGGCCGCAACTGCTTGACGCGCTCCATGTCCGAGCTTTCGGCGCCGTAGTCGTCTACGGCGACGCGATAGCCCTCGCGGCGCAGCGCGGCGACGAAATCCTGCAGCGCAAGGGCCGAGCCCGACGGCTGCTCCGTCACCTCGCAAACGATGTTCTCGAACGGCAGGCCCGCCTCGCCCAGCACGATCCGCATTTCGTGCAGCGCCGTGTCGACCACCGGCTTTTCGCAAAAGAGCGAGGGGTCGAAATTGATGAACAGCGTCACCTGCGGCCCGAACGCCGTTCCCGCATTGAGGATGTGAAGATCGCGCGCCAGCGCCTCGACACGTAGACGGTCGATGCTCGGAATGGCGGCGAAGAACTGGCCCGGCGACGTCGCCTGGCCATCGCGGAAGGGCCGGATCAGCCCTTCGAATGCCCGCTGCTTCAAGCCGTCGGGCTCGAAGGCGAAGATCGGCTGGAAGGCGGTCTTGAGGACATAAGGTCCCCAGTGGCCGACGGCGGTGCCGTCGGCTTCGCGCATGATGTGCGGCAGGCCGAGACTGCGGGCCAAGAGAACGGCCCTCCCCTGGGCGACAAACTTCCTGCGAAGCTTAGTTGCACAAGGCTAAGCAGGCGTTAATCGCGGATGACTGGTCCAACCTTCGAGCCTTGCGATTCGACGCCGGATCATTCATTAAGCCGGCGGCCGCGACAGGCGGCTGAAAACGAGCCGGAGACGAATGACCATGGCCTTTCTTGCCGATGCCCTTTCCCGCGTGAAGCCGTCCGCGACCATCGCGGTGACGCAGAAGGCGCGCGAACTGAAAGCGCAGGGTCGCGACGTCATCGGCCTTGGCGCCGGCGAGCCCGATTTCGACACGCCGGACAACATCAAGGATGCCGCCGTCGAGGCCATCCGCCGTGGCGAGACCAAGTATCCGCCGGTCTCCGGCATTTCCGAACTGCGCAAGGCGATCGCTGCCAAGTTCAAGCGCGAGAACAATCTCGACTACACGCCCGAGCAGACCATCGTCGGCACCGGCGGCAAGCAGATCCTGTTCAACGCCTTCATGGCGACGCTGAACGCCGGCGACGAGGTCATCATCCCCCGCCCCTATTGGGTCTCCTACCCGGAGATGGTGGCGATCTGCGGCGGCACGTCGGTTTTTGCCGAAACCTCGATCGACAATGGCTTCAAGCTGACGGCCGAGGCGCTGGAAAAGGTGATCACGCCGAAGACCAAGTGGCTGTTGATGAACTCGCCGTCGAACCCGTCCGGCGCGGCCTATACCGAGGCCGAGCTGCGCGCCATCGCCGACGTGCTGCTCAAGCACCCGCATGTGTGGACGCTGACCGACGACATGTACGAGCACCTGACCTATGGCGACTTCGTCTTCAAGACGATCGCCGAGGTCGAGCCGAAGCTCTATGAGCGCACGCTGACGATGAACGGCGTCTCCAAGGCCTATGCCATGACCGGCTGGCGCATCGGCTATGCGGCCGGTCCGATCGCGCTGATCAAGGCGATGGACATGATCCAGGGCCAGCAGACCTCCGGCGCCTGCACCATCGCGCAGTGGGCGGCGGTCGAGGCGCTGAACGGACCGCAGGACTTCGTGGCGAAGAACAAGGACATCTTCCAGGGACGCCGCGACCTCGTCGTCTCGATGTTGAACCAGGCCAAGGGCATTTCCTGCCCGGTGCCGGAAGGCGCGTTCTACGTCTATCCGTCCTGTGCGGAGCTGATCGGCAAGAAGACGCAGGGCGGCAAGGTGATCGAGACCGACGAAGATTTCGTCTCGGCGCTTCTGGAGCAGGAAGGCGTCGCCGTCGTCCACGGTTCGGCCTTCGGCCTCGGCCCGAATTTCCGCATTTCCTACGCGACTTCCGAAGCCTTGCTGGAAGAGGCTTGCAGCCGAATCCAGCGCTTCACGGCGTCGCTTCTCTGAGCCGATTTTTCACCGACGGCCAGAATTATGGTTGAAATGAGGCGTCAGCGCGTTAGGTTCCCGTGCCATCGCGCTTTCGCCGGCTTTCTTTCAGGTTGATCAGATACCGTCACGATATGCCGCAGCGGAAGCTGTGCATTTCTGCTTGCTGACAGAGGATACCTCCGAGCAAGGAACTAAAGACGGGGACCTATCCATGGAAGAAGAACCAAACAAAAGCACCGCTACGGTCGATGATATCGACTACGAGGTCGGACAAGACAACATTCAGGTCTTCGGACTGGATATTCACAACCCGGTCTTCGCGATCTCGGGCGGCGTGGTGGTCGTCTTCGTGATCCTCACACTGCTGTTCCCGGTGACGACTGGGGATTTCTTCGCCTGGCTGCGGCCTTGGCTGACCGACAATTTCGACTGGTTGCTGATGATCGCGGGCAATCTGTTCGTGCTGTTCAGCCTTGTCCTCATCGTCACGCCGCTCGGCTCCATCCGCCTCGGCGGCGCCGATGCAAGGCCCGACTACAGCTATCTCGGCTGGTTCTCGATGCTGTTCGCGGCCGGCATGGGCATCGGCCTCATGTATTTCGGCGTTTCCGAACCGCTCGGTCACTACCAGGCCGCACTCGGCGGCGTTACGGTCGAAAACGGCGTTCGCACCGATTGGGCTCCGCTTGGCGGCGCTGAAGGTGACACAGCCGCGGCACAAAGCCTCGCAATGGCCGCAACCATCTATCACTGGGGCCTTCACCCCTGGGCGATCTACGCCGTTCTCGCGCTGTCGCTCGCCTTCTTCTCCTACAATCGCGGCCTGCCGCTGACGCTGCGCTCGGTCTTCTATCCGCTTCTGGGCGAGCGCGTCTGGGGCTGGCCGGGCCACATCATCGACACGCTCGCCGTCTTCGCCACGCTCTTCGGTCTCGCCACTTCGCTCGGTTTCGGCGCCGAACAGGCGATGGCGGGCATCGAATTCCTGTTCGGCATTCCGGCAACGGACGGCAACAAGGTCATCCTGATCGTCGTCATCACGGCCATCGCGCTGGTCTCGGTCGTGGCCGGGCTGGAAGCGGGCGTGAAGCGCCTGTCGGAAATCAACATGGCGCTGGCTCTTACCCTGCTCCTGTTCATCCTGCTGGCCGGGCCGACGCTGGTGATCGTCACCGGCTTCTTCCGGAACACGGTGTCCTACTTCACCTACCTCCTGCCGCTGGCCAACCCGTTCGGCCGGGAGGACGTCAACTTCCTGCATGGCTGGACGACGTTCTACTGGGCGTGGTGGATTTCTTGGTCGCCCTTCGTCGGCATGTTCATCGCCCGCGTCTCGCGGGGACGCACGGTGCGCGAATTCATGACCTGCGTCCTGATCGTGCCCACCGTCCTGTCGATCATCTGGATGTCGACCTTCGGCGGCACCGCGATCGATCAGGTCGCCGTCGCCGGCAACGCGCTGGTTGCCGAGGCCTCGGACGACCTGAAACTGTTCATCATGGCCAACGCACTGCCGCTGACGCAGATCGTCTCGTTCGTCGGCATTGTGCTCGTCATCATCTTCTTTGTCACCTCGTCGGATTCGGGGTCGCTGGTGATCGACACCATCACCGCCGGCGGCAAGGTCGACGCGCCAACCGCGCAGCGCGTCTTCTGGGCCTCGTTCGAAGGACTGGTTGCGATCACACTCCTCTTGAGCGGTGGCCTGGCCGCGTTGCAATCGGCGGCCGTGGCGACGGGCCTGCCCTTCGCCGTCCTCCTGGTGCTGATGATGTTCAGCACCTGGCGGGGCCTTCGCGGCGAGCGCTACGTGACGACGATACCGGCATCCGCACCGGGTCAGTGACGCAACGGGGCCAAGGCATGGATTCAACCATACCTTGCCTTGGCCGCCGTTCCGTGTCATGCAATATGCGTTCGGGTATTTGACGGCCCGGAGACTGGAACGTTTTGGACGACCTTTCCCCGATTTCGTGAACTCTCGACGACCGCGACCGCAACCGAACGGCGGACGCACACCACAATCAGGGCATAGGAGTCCCACATGAGCAGCCAGAGCGGCACCGTTAAGTTCTTCAACACCACCAAGGGCTTCGGCTTCATCACGCCGGACGACGGCGCGAAGGACGTGTTCGTCCACATCTCCGCCGTCGAAAAGTCCGGCCTGCGCACCCTCGTCGACGGCCAGAAGGTCACGTTCGACGTCGAGCCGGACCGCATGGGCAAGGGCCCGAAGGCCGTCAACCTTCAGGAAGCCTGATCCCTTCGCAGCATCGCTGCAGGGAACGACGAAGCGCCGCCCGAAGCGGCGCTTTTTTTGTCGGTCGGATTTGCTTCACACGTGCAGGAAACTTTTTCTTGCCGAGTGTTTCAAAATGCGGGACAGTCTTGACGTTCGGGCAATTGCCGGCCCGGAGACTGGAATAGAATGACCGGATCGACAGACCAGACGACCATGATCGCTCGCAAAGTCCATCCGGCTCGACCGCGAAAAGAATGGGGGACTTCAACCCCGCGCACCGCCCTGTTTCCTTCTCCCTCAAAAAGAGCACTGCCCAATCAAGCGCCGGGCGCCGGCGCGCCCTTATGTCATGGGGCCGAACACCCCTGATGCAATCCCGGGAGATGAGGAACCTTCCCATGCCGCAGAGTGGAACAGTCAAATTCTTCAATCACGCCAAGGGCTTCGGCTTCATCACGCCGGATGACGGGCAAAAGGACGTGTTCGTCCACATCTCCGCCGTACAGGCCTCGGGCCTGCAGGGCCTGGAGGACGGGCAGAAGGTGAGCTTCGAAACAGAGCCGGACAAGCGCGGCAAGGGCCCGAAGGCCGTCAACCTCACCGTTGGTTGAAGCCGTTATGTTTCGAGCCTCGCGAAGCCTGCTTCGCGGGGCTTTTCCATGCGTTTTCATCCGTGATTTGCCGTTCAGCATCCGTTCATCGAAAGAGACTTAAATCTTGTAGCAACGCCGGCGATGGATGTGTTTGGGCCGGTCAGGAGTAGAACGATGAACCGCATTGTGAAGACAGCCGCCGTCTCCGCACTCGTTGCAGTCACGGCGCTCACCGCCGCAATTCCCGCCAATGCCGGCGAGCGCTGGCGCCACCGCGACCGCGTCAATGGCGGCGATGTCGTCGCCGCCGGCGTCCTCGGCCTTGCCGCCGGCGCGCTGATCGCCGGCTCGGCCAACCGCCCCGTCTACCGCGAGCGCTATTACGACGATGGCTACTACGCCCCCCGCCCTGTCTACCAGCGCCCCGTCCGCGTCTACGAACAGCCCCGCCCGGTCTATGTCGAGCGCTATTCGAGCTTCGAGCCGTGGACCCGCGACTGGTACCGCTACTGCTCGGACCGCTACCGCTCGTTCGACCCGGACACCGGCACCTTCGTCGGCTACGACGGCGTCCGCCGGTTCTGCGAAGCGAACTGAGGTTTCAGGAATTGACGAAAAGGCCCGCCGGTTGGCGGGCTTTTTTGTTGGGTGGTGGTGAGGTTTGAGGTCGCGGTTTTTTTGAATTAACCCCCATCTCACACCAGAAACGGATTGTTCCGCCGCTCGTCCCCAAACCGACCCCCCGGCCCATGACCGCAGATGAAGCCGATCTCGTCACCGAGCGGCAGCAGCTTTTCCTTGATCGAGCGGATCAGCGTGTCGTGGTCGCCGCCCGGCAGGTCGGTGCGGCCGATCGAGCCGGCGAACAGCACGTCGCCGACATGGGCGAAGCTGGCGGCGCGGTTGTAGTAGACGACGTGGCCGGGCGCATGGCCGGGGCAGTGCAGCACCTCGAATTCATGCTCGCCGAACGACACCTTCTCGCCCTCGGCCAGATACCGGTCGGGGGTGCAGTTGGCGAGGCCCTCGATGCCGTAATTGCGCGCCTGATCGGCGATGCGCGACAGCAGCGGCGCGTCGGCCTCGTGCGGGCCGACGATGTCGACGCCGAGCGCTGCCTTCAATTCCATCGCGCCGCCGGCATGGTCGAGATGGCCGTGCGTCAGCCAGATCGCCTCGATCGTCAGTCCGTTTTCGGCAACGACCTTCGTCAGCGTCTCGACGTCCCCGCCAGGATCGACGACCACGCCGCGCTTCGTCGCCTCGTCGAACAGGATCGTGCAGTTCTGCTGGAACGGCGTGACAGGGACGATCCCCGCTCTCATCTCACCCATGATGGTCTCCTCTTTGTCGGGCTCTACCTGAGGAGAATAAGGGCGGATTGCAAGGGTGGAAGGCGATGCATGTCCATCCCGCGTCATCCCGCAACGGGTGCGGCGCGTAGCGGCGTACCCGTATGCGGGAACCATTCCGTGACCGTAATTCCAAGGTGGAAACCGCACGGAGTGGGTTCCGGATATCCGGTCCCCGCTTCGCGCGGACCGAATCCCGGAACGACACGCTTTTCTCTACTCCGCCGCGATGGCGTGCTTGGGCTGCACTTCGGCGGAATAGTCGTTCATCAGATTGCGCGAGATCTCGCCCGGCGTGAAGCGATAGGGGCCGACTTCGGAGACGGGCGTGACTTCGGCGGCCGTACCGGTCAGGAAGCACTCCGAAAAGCCTTCCATCTCCTCCGGCTGGATCGCGCGCTGGACGACTTCGATGCCGCGGCGCTTGGCGAGGTCGATGACCGTGCGGCGCGTGATGCCGTCGAGGAAGCAGTCCGGGTCCGGTGTGTGGATCTGGCCGTCCCTGACGAAGAAGACGTTGGCGCCGGTCGCTTCCGCGACGCGGCCGCGCCAGTCGAGCATCAGCGCGTCGGCATAGCCCTTGGCCTCGGCCGCGTGCTTGGACAGCGTGCAGATCATGTAGAGGCCGGCAGCCTTCGACTTCGACGGCGCCGTGCGTGGGTCGGGGCGGCGGTATTCGGCGAGGTCGAGCCGGATGCCCTTCAGCTTCTGCTCGGGGTCGAAATAGCTCGGCCACTGCCAGATCGCGATCGCGCAGTTGATGCGGTTCGACTGCGCCGAAACGCCCATCATCTCCGAGCCGCGCCAGGCGATCGGGCGAACATAGGCGTCCTGAAAACCCTGCTTCTTCAGAAGCTCGCGGCAGGCGTCGTCGATCTCGCCGACGGAGTAGGGAATCTTGAAGCCCAGCAGGCGCGCGGATTCGTGCAGGCGCTCGGTGTGCTCGGTCAGCTTGAAGATCTCGCCGCCATAGGCCCGCTCGCCCTCGAACACGGCGCTGGCATAGTGGAGGCCGTGGGTCAGCACGTGAATCTTGGCGTCCGCCCATTTGACGAATTCGCCGTTCATCCAGATATGGCCGTCCAGTTGGTCGAAGGGAACGGATGCCATGGTAACCTCCCGCGGGCCTTTGCCCTGATCGTTGAGAGCTGCGTTTCTTGTCCTGTCGCGTTTCGTCCGCATTGGCGCGACGGGGTGGCAAATTGAAGGAAGTTCCAGAAAAATCCGCTTCGACTTGCCTTTTCGTTCGTCAATTGGCGAAAAGATTGGCAAAAATTACAAGCCCGTGCAATTTATGTCAACAAGGCTGACATAAATTTCGAATCTGCTAGGCTGACGATACGATGATGGCGAAGAAACCGGCCGAAATGGCCAAGGCGATCCGAACCCCGCTGACGGTCGATGACGGTATCGATTTCCCGATGATCGAGCTGTTCTTCTTCGCCTATCGCGATTTCACCTCCGATCCCGACCAGTTGCTGGCGACCTACGGGTTCGGGCGCGCGCATCACCGCGTCGTCCACTTCGTCAACCGCATACCGGGCCTGACGGTCGCCGAGTTGCTGGACGTGCTCAAGATCACCAAGCAGAGCCTTGCGCGGGTGCTGAAACAGTTGATCGACACCGGCTACATCGTCCAGATCCAGGGCTTGCGCGACCGGCGCCAGCGCGAGCTCTATCCGACCGCCAAGGGACGCGACCTCGCGCTTGCGCTGGCCGCGCCACAGTCCCGCCGTATCGCCAATGCACTGACGCGCCTGGACACGCAGGATCGCGAGACGGTCGAGACCTTCCTGAAATCGATGGTCGATCCCGACCTGCGCGCCCAGATCGAACAGCTTCCCGACGCCGCCGGAAACGTGCAGGATAAAGCGGTCGCCGAACCGGAAGCAACGCGATAGAAAACGACTTTCGGGCGGGGATCGAAGGGAGCATTCATGACCGAGACCACTCCAATTCTGGATGACGATGCCCCGCATCTGCTCATCGTCGACGACGACACGCGCATCCGCAGCCTGCTCGAGCAATATCTGGGCGAGAACGGTTTTCGCGTCACCGCCGCGGGCGACGCGGCCGAAGCCCGCCGCAAGCTGGCCGGGCTCGATTTCGACCTGATCGTGCTCGACGTGATGATGCCCGGCGAGACCGGCGTCGAACTGACAAAGTCGCTGCGCGAGGAAAAGGACGTTCCGATCCTGATGCTGACCGCACTGTCGGAGACCGACAACCGCGTCGAGGGCCTGGAGGCCGGTGCCGACGACTACCTGCCCAAGCCCTTCGATCCGCGCGAACTGATCCTGCGTGTCAACGCGATCCTGCGTCGCGGCGGCCCGCTGACCACGCCCAAGGTCGAGCAGATCGTCTTCGGCCCCTACACGTTCCAGATCACCCGTCGCGAACTGAAGCGTGGCGGCGAGCTTTTGCGCCTGACCGACCGCGAGCAGGAAATCCTGGCGATGTTCGCCGAGCGCGCCGGAGAGACGATCCCCCGCCACGAACTCGTCGGAGACGGCTCGGAAGTCGGCGAGCGCACGATCGACGTCCAGATCAATCGCCTGCGCCGCAAGATCGAGAAGGACCCGTCCAACCCGATCTGGCTGCAGACCGTGCGCGGCATCGGCTACAGGCTGAGCGTCGAATAGAACGCTCGGCTTTTCTTTGAGCTTCGCCTCGCCCTGTCCTACAGTCGAGCATAAGCGGTAGGTGACGATGGCGAGTTCGGACATCACGGAACGGGAAGGCGAAAGGCGCGAGACGGCGCCCAGCTTCGGCGAAAGCGTGATCGCGCTCTGGCAGCGCACGGCCCGCCGCGTCGCCCGCTATATGCCCAAGCGCCTCTATGCGCGCTCGCTGATCATCGTCATCGCGCCGATGATCCTGTTCCAGTCGATCGTCGCCTTCGTCTTCATGGAGCGGCACTGGCAGACGGTGACGATGCGCCTGTCGGCCGGCGTCACGCGCGACATCGCCGCGATCATCGACATGATCGAGACCTACCCGCCGGGCGACAACTACGCCAACGCGATCCGCATCGCGCAGGAGCGGCTGGGTCTGAAGGTCGACCTCCTGCCGGCCGATCCCCTGCCCGCGCCCGGACCGAAGCCGTTCTTCTCGATCCTCGACCATTTTCTCAGCCAGGAGATCAACCGCCAGATCAACCGGCCCTTCTGGCTCGACACGGTCGGCAATTCCAACGTCGTCGAAATCCGCGTTCAATTGCAGGACAAGGTTCTGCGCGTCTTCGCCCGAAGATCGCAGACCTATGCGTCGAACACGCACATCTTCCTGCTCTGGATGGGCGGCACGTCGCTGGTGCTGCTGGCCATCGCCATCGCCTTCCTGCGCAACCAGATCCGCCCGATCCTGCAACTGGCGGAGGCCGCCGAAAGCTTCGGCAAGGGCCGGCCGATGCCTTCCGACTTCCGCCCGCGCGGTGCCGACGAGGTGCGACGCGCCGGCAAGGCCTTCATCCAGATGCGCGAGCGCATCGAGCGCCAGATCGAGCAGCGCACGGCGATGCTGACCGGCGTCAGCCACGATCTGCGCACCATCCTGACCCGCTTCAAGCTGCAGCTCGCGCTGGCCGGGTCCAAGATGGATACCAAGCCCATGGAGCAGGACATCGACGACATGCAGTCGATGCTGGAAGGCTACCTCGCCTTCGCCAAGGGCGATGCGTCGGAGGACACCGGCTTTTTCGATCTGGAGGAATTCCTCGGCAAGCTGGAGGCGGAGGCCAAGCTGCGCAAGCGCAAGCTGACGACCAAGCTCACAGGCCGGCCCGAGATCACCGTGCGCCCGATCGCCTTTTCGCGGCTCCTGTCCAACATCGTCGGCAACGCGTTCCGCTACGCCAAGAAGGTCGAGATCACGGCCGTCCATTCGGCCGGATCGCTGACCGTCACCGTCGACGACAACGGGCCGGGCATCCCCGCCGAGCGCCGCGAGGACGTGTTCAAACCCTTCGTGCGCCTCGACGAGGCCCGCAACCAGGACGCCAGCGGCACCGGCCTCGGCCTCTCGATCGCCCGCGACATCGCCCGCGCCCATGGCGGCGACATCAAGCTGGGCGACAGCCCGCTCGGCGGCCTGCGCGCGGTCATCCGCGTGCCGGCATGAGCATGTGAGCCATGCCGACGAAGATGCTGCACCGCTGAGGCGCGAAACCTGCTAGATTGCCGCAGGGTGACTTGCCGCATTGTTGCGGCGAACGATGTCTGCCACGGATATGCGAGCCGTCATGGCCAGCAAAGTGCAAGACGATGACCGACACGACCTACAATCCGACTGACAATCCGATGAAGACCGGCATTCTGGGCCGCTGCCCGCAATGCCAGAAGGGGCACCTTTTCGACGGCTTCCTGTCGCTCGCCCCGCGCTGCGAGGTCTGCGGCCTCGACTATTCCTTCGCCGACCCGGCCGACGGTCCGGCCTTCTTCGCCATGTCGCTCGCCTGCGTGCCCGCACTCGCCTTTGCGGTATGGATTCAGGTCAATTTCGAGCCGCCGCTCTGGGTGCATGTGATCACGACCCTGCCGCTGATCGTCGCCTGCTGCGCCGCGCTCCTGCGCCCGCTCAAGGGCTGGCTGGTCTGCTCGCAATATTTCCACAAGGCCGAGGAAGGCAGGATCGACCGCGACTGGCACGCCGCCCGGTCGCGACGTGAGGAGGACGGCTAAAAAAGCCGCCCGCCATCCGGCACGCGCTTGTCGATCGCGCCGAGCACGACTTCACCCTCTTCGTCGGGAAAGCCGAGCGTCAGCACTTCGGACATGAACTTCCCGATCTGGCGCGGCGGAAAGTTCACTACGGCCATCACCTGCTTGCCGACGAGGTCGGCCGGTTCATAATGCCGAGTGATCTGCGCGGAAGACTTCTTCACCCCGAGCGGCGCACCGAAATCGATCCGGAGCTTGATCGACGGCTTGCGCGCCTCGGGATAAGGCTCCGCCTCGACGATCGTACCGGCGCGGATGTCGACCTTATCGAAATCGGCGAAGTTGATCTCAGGTTTCAGGTCGACGCTTCCTGACATGGATCACTACCGTTGGTGATTGGCCAATTCGGGTCAGGGTGAGCCGAAAACGGGTCGATTTCGAGAACCGGAGCGGAGCGTACATTTGGTACGTGAGCACCGGAAGCGCAGAAAGCGGCCGTTTGCAGGCCACCCTCGCCCGAATTTACGCGTTGCCGCGGGTCTCGAAGAGGACGTTCGCCAGCGCGTCCCGGGCGTTCGAGCCGGACCAGACGACGAACTGGAAGGCGGGGAAGTAGCATTCGCAGGCTTCGAGCGCGGAGTGCAGGAGGACTTCGACCTGCTGGCTCGTCGGTTCGGCGCCGCCGGACAGAAGCAGCGACTGGCGGAACATGATCGCGCCTTCCTGCTCCCAGAGGTCGAAATGGCCGAACAGCATCTGCTCGTTGATCAGCGAGAGGAGGCGCATGACTTCGAGCGCGCGGTTTTCGGGAACCTTGATGTCGAACGCGCAGGCCAGGTGCAGCGCCTCGAAATCCTCCATCCAGGAGAAGGAGACGTGGTAGTCGGTCCAGCTTCCAGCCACCGAGATCGCGATCTCGTCGCTGCCTGTCCGCTCGAACGACCATTCATTGGTGTTGGCGACATGCTCGATCACATCCACCGGGTGGAGATCGCGGGCGATATCGAGTTCAACAAGGCTCATCAAAATCTTTGCTTTCCCGTTCGTTCCCGGCGCGGCACGCGCGCCAATCAGGACCTGCCCCACACGGACTGAAACTGCCGGCGACAGCCGCATCGAACCGGCCGTCTCACCGTCTCCCGCAGGACCCCGGCGCTTCGAAGCGCTCCGAATCATGCTGTAAATTCAGTCTATTGATGCCGAGTCCCGTGAACAGCCCCTTTTTGGGAGCGGGCCGGAGCAACATGTGGATAGTCGCAAGGCGGCAAAGATGAAGGAAGGCTTAAGCGATTCAGCGGAAAGGTCTTTTCGCGCCGAGCCCCTGTGGAGAACCGGCGCACTGAAACTTGCGCAAAACTTGCGCGGCGTCCCGCTTGGCCGGTCAGGCGGTCGGTTCGACCGGCTTGTCGGCGAGCCTGGCTTCGAGCGCGTCGATGCGTGCGGCCAGCTTCTCGTTTTCCGCGCGCGCCTTGAGCGCCATTTCGCGCACCGCCTCGAATTCCTCGCGCTGGACGAGGTCCATGGAATTCAAGATGCGCTCGGCCTGGCCGCGAAAGGCCGTCTCGAACTCGCGGCGCACGCCCTGCGCGGCGCCGGCGGCATCCGTCATCAGCTTGGCGAACTCGTCCAGAATGCGGTTGGGGCCGGTCGACATCTTCACACCTCGCGTCAGGAACACCGTTTCGTTTGAGGTAGTCGCGGCCCCTTCATATTGCAAGGAAAAGCGGGCCGCTTGACCCGGCAAACCCGCCCGCGCCATATGAGGCCCGCGTCATTCGCCTGCGGAGCCTGACTTGCCCGATTATCTCGCCCTTCCCCTGACGGCGATCGCCTTCCCGAACATCGATCCCGTCGCCCTGCAACTGGGCCCGCTCGCGATCCATTGGTACGGGCTCGGCTATGTCGTCGGCATCCTGTTCGCCTGGTGGTATGCGAAGAAACTGATCGCGACGCCGCATCTTTGGCCCAACGACACCGCGCCGATCAAGCCGGTCGACATCGATGACTTCCTGATCTGGGCGGCCGCCGGCGTCGTGCTCGGCGGGCGCATCGGCTACATGCTGTTCTACGATTTCGCGCGCTATGCGGAAAACCCGCTCGACGCGCTGGCGATCTGGCGCGGCGGCATGTCGTTCCATGGCGGACTCGCGGGCGTCACCATCGCGATGATCCTCTTCGCGCGCCGGCGCGGCTTTTCGCCCTGGAGCCTGTTCGACACGATCGCGGTCGGCGCACCTGTCGGCCTCGGCATCGTGCGGGTGACGAACTTCGTCAATTCCGAACTCTGGGGTCGCCCGACCGACGTTCCCTGGGCGGTCGTCTTCCCCAATGGCGGACCGTTCGCACGTCATCCGAGCCAGCTATATGAAGCCATCCTCGAAGGGCTCGTACTCTTCCTCGTTCTGTTCGTGCTCACCCACAAGGGGCTGAAGCTGAAGCAGCCGGGCTTCCTCGCAGGCGTCTTCATCGCCGGCTACGGGCTCTCGCGCATCATCGTCGAGTTTTTCCGCGAACCGGACGCGCATATCGGCTATCTCGCCGGCAACTGGCTGACCATGGGCATGGTGCTATCGGTGCCGCTGGTGCTGCTGGGTGTTTGGGCGATGGCCCGGGCGCGCCGGGCGGCGTGAGGTTCAAGCAGCGCATCGCCGAACTGATCGCCGAGACGGGGCCGATCCCCGTCTCGCAGTACATGGCGCTGTGCCTGTTCGATCCCAAGGACGGCTACTACACGACGCGCGAGCCTTTTGGCGCCAAGGGGGACTTCACCACCGCGCCGGAAATCAGCCAGATGTTCGGCGAACTCGTCGCCGTCTGGCTCGCCTCGGCGTGGCAGGCGTCAGGTGCGCCGCAGGACGCGATCCTCACCGAGATCGGGCCGGGACGCGGCACGCTGATGCGAGACATGCTGCGCACGCTCGCTCGCATCGCGCCCGATTTGACACGGCATGTCGCGCTGGTCGAGACCAGCCCGCGGCTGGTCGAGGTGCAGAAAGAAACGCTCGGCGCGACGAGCGCGACATGGCACCGCGACATCGGGGAAGTGCCCGGCGCACCACTTTTCATCGTCGGCAACGAACTCTTCGATGCGATCCCGATCCGTCAATTCGTGAAGACGCCGCAGGGCTGGCGCGAGCGCTGCGTGGGGCTCGATGCCGATGGACTGGCCTTCGTCGCCGGCCCCGGCACGACGGACGCCGCCCTGCCCGATGCGCCGAATGGCGCGATCTTCGAAATCGCTCCCGCCCGCAATGCGCTGATGCAGGAGACCGCCGAGCGGATTTCGACGCATGGCGGCACGGGGCTTTTCATCGATTACGGCCATCTGCAAACCGGCATCGGCGACACGCTGCAGGCCATGCGCGCGCATGGCTATGTCGATGTGCTGGCGACGCCCGGCGAGGCGGATCTGACGAGCCATGTCGACTTCGCGGCGCTTGGAGCGGCCGCCGGCGCGGTCAGTTTGGAAACGCGGACGATGACGCAGGCGCGGTTTCTCCTCGGCATGGGACTGCTCGAACGCGCGGGACAGTTGGGCGCGGACGGTGATGCGGGGATGCGGGAGCGGCTGCAGGGCGAGGTCGAACGGCTGGCCGGGCCGGATGAGATGGGGGAGTTGTTCAAGGTGTTGATGGTGGGGAAGGATGTAGCCAACCTGCCACCGCAGTAGCCCCCTCTCCGTCTCGCTTTGCGAGGCACCTCTCCCCCACTTCGCGGGGGCGAGGAAACGATGCTGCAAGGGTCGGCCGATTTCCAGCTTGGCGTTCCTCGCCCCCTTCGGGGGAGAGGTGCCTCGCAAAGCGAGGCGGAGAAGGGGGGGTGCGTTGGCGCAAACCTCCCCCCAATTGACACCACCCCTCCCCTCCACCACCATCGCGCCCGACCCGGCAGAAGACGAGAAGGCGGCATATGCTCGATCTGGCTCGACCGGACCCGGTGCGGTCCGATCTACTCGACACACTTGCGCCCAAGGGCATACGCCACGGCTTCTTCACGCGCGCCGGCGGCGTGTCGGACGGCATCTATCGCGGCTTGAATGTCGGCCTCGGATCGAACGATTCGCGCGAGGCGGTCGTCGAAAATCGCCGGCGCGCGGCCAAATGGCTGGGCGTGCCCGAGACGCATCTGACGACGGTGCATCAAATCCACTCGCCCCACGTCGAGATCGTGACCGCGCCAATCCCCTATGACCAGCGCCCGAAGGCAGATGCTCTGGTGACCGCGACGCCTGGTATCGCGCTTGGCGTGCTGACGGCCGATTGCGGCCCGATCCTCTTTGCCGACGCCGATGCGGGCGTGATCGGCGCCGCCCATGCCGGCTGGAAAGGCGCGGTTTATGGAATCATCGAGAATACGCTCACCGCGATGGAAAAACTCGGCGCGGACCGCGCGAACATCCACGCCGTGCTCGGCCCGGCGATCAGCGCGGCGAACTACGAGGTGGGCCCGGAACGCGTCGCCGATCTGATCGCGGCGGACGGTGCGAACGCAGCCTATCTCGCGCCCTCGGCGAGCGCCGGCCATGCAATGTTCGACCTGAACCGCTACACGGTCGACCGCCTGACGCGCGCGGGCGTGGCGGTTGACCATGTCGCGCGCTGCACCTATGCGGAAGCCGACAACTTCTTTTCCTACAGGCGGACGACGCACAGGCAGGAGCCGGATTACGGCCGCCAGCTCTCCGCAATCGTCCTGGAGACCTGATTGATGGCGCTGCATTTCGACAGAACCGAATTCGATTCCCGCCGTGACCGTCTGCTGATCGAAATGGCCGAGCGCAAGCTCGACGCGATCCTGCTCTTTGCGCAGGAAAGCATGTACTGGCTGACCGGCTACGACACGTTCGGCTTCTGCTTCTTCCAGTCGATGGTGGTAAAGTCCGACGGCTCGATGGTGCTTCTGACCCGCTCCGCCGACATGCGTCAGGCCAAGCACACCTCGACCATCGAGAATATCGTCCTATGGACCGACCGCGACAAGGTCGACCCGACCGCCGACCTGCGCAACCTTCTGAACGACATTGATCTTCTCGGCTGCCGCATCGGCGTCGAATACGACACGCACGGCCTGACCGGCCACAATGCGCGCCTGCTCGACGAGCAGTTGAAGACCTTCGGCAAGATCGAGGACGCCTCCGACCTCGTCTCGCGGCTTCGCCTCTTCAAGAGCCCCGCCGAGATCAAGAAGGCCGAACGCGCGGCTGCCCTCTCCGACGACGCGCTCGACGCGGCGCTGCCGCTGATCAAGCAGGGCGGCGACGAAGGCGCGATCCTGGCGGCGATGCAGGGCGCGATCTTCGAGGGCGGCGGCGACTATCCGGCCAATGAATTCATCATCGGGTCGGGCGCCGACGCGCTCCTCTGCCGCTACAAGTCCGGCCGCCGCAAGCTGACCAAGACCGACCAGTTGACGCTCGAATGGTCGGGCGCCTTCGCGCACTACCACGCGCCGATGATGCGCACGGTCCTGATCGGCAAGGCCACCAAGCGCCATCAGGAACTCTACGAGGCCGCCCATGATGCGCTTCTGGCGGTAGAGAAGGCGATGGTTCCGGGCTCGACCTTCGGCGACGTCTTCGACGCCCATGCCCGTGTGATGGAGGCGCGCGGCCTGACGCGTCACCGGCTCAACGCCTGCGGCTATTCGGTCGGCGCGCGCTTCACACCGTCCTGGATGGACAAGCAGATGTTCTTCTCCGGCAATCCCGAGCCGATCGCGCCCGACATGACGCTGTTCGCCCACATGATCATCATGGACTCGGATTCGGAGACGGCCATGACGCTCGGCCGCACCTACCTGACCACCGAAGCCGCCCCGCGCGCCCTGTCGCGCCACGGCCTCGACTTGATCGTGCATTGACGGCATAGTTCGCGCCATGGCTGTTTCGAGAACTCTTGCAAACGGATTCGCTTTGTCGACGGCGCTGGCGCTTGCCGGTTGCGCCGGCTCGAACGCGCTCCAGCCGAACGCACTGACGAGCACGCAGGAGGAGGCGATCGCCGCCGCCTCGTCGAACCCGGCCGGCCGGCAGACGGCGTCTCTGGCCGCCGCCTCCAATCCGCGGCTTGCGATCCCGCCCGCCATCGGCGCGCCCGACAGCGCCAACGCGCCGCTCAACGCCCGTCTCGTCACCCGCGCGCAGGAACTCGGCATCCCCCTCACCGCGGCCGCCAGCGCCAATGGGCTGACGATGAAGGGCTATTTCTCGGCCATATCCGAAGGCCCGCAGACGACCGTCATCTATGTCTGGGACGTCATCGACGGCCAGGGCAATCGCCTGACCCGCATCCAGGGCCAGGAACGCGGTGCCCGCACGGCCGGCGATGGCTGGACGAGCGTCGGGCCGGAACTGATGCAGCGTATCGCCGACCAGACGATCGACGCCTACGCATCCTGGCTTCTTGCCCGCGCCGGTTGAATTGGGCGCAAAGGACGGGAGAGGCCGAAGTGAATCGTCCCCGAAGGGTTGCATTCGCGACGCTTGCCGGTAAAAGGCCGGTCAAATCCTTTGCCGGGGACCTGACTACATGAAGCTTTTCGCGGGAAATTCGAACCGGGTGCTGGCCGAAGCCGTCGCCCGATACCTGAACATTCCCCTCGGCAAGGCCAGCGTGCGCCGCTTCGCCGACCAGGAAATCTTCGTCGAGATTCAGGAAAACGTGCGCGGCGAGGATGTCTTCATCCTGCAGTCGACCTCCTATCCGGCCAATGATCACCTGATGGAAATGCTCATCATGATCGACGCCTTCCGCCGGTCTTCGGCGCGGCGCATCACGGCGGTCATTCCCTATTTCGGCTATGCTCGGCAGGATCGTCGCGCCTCGGGCCGCACGCCGATCTCGGCCAAGCTCGTCGCCAACATGATCACCCGCGCCGGCGCCGACCGCATCCTGACGCTCGACCTGCACGCCGGCCAGATCCAGGGCTTCTTCGACATCCCGACCGACAATCTCTTCGCCGTGCCGGTCCTGGCGCGCGACGTGAAGGCCAACTATTCGCTGCCCAACACGATGGTCGTCTCGCCGGATGTCGGCGGCGTGGTGCGCGCCCGCGCGCTCGCAAAGCGCATCGATTCCATGCTCGCCATCGTCGACAAGCGCCGCGACCGGCCGGGCGAATCCGAAGTCATGAACATCATCGGCTCGGTCGAGGGCAAGGACTGCCTCCTGATCGACGACATCGTCGATTCCGGCGGCACGCTCTGCAACGCCGCCGATGCGCTTCTCGCCAACGGTGCGACCAGCGTCACCGCCTACATCACCCACGGCGTGCTCTCGGGCGGCGCGGTCGCGCGCATCACCGGCTCGAAGCTGAAGGAACTGGTCACCACCGATTCCATCCAGCCGACCTCGGCGGTGGAAGCGGCGCACAACATCCGCGTCGTGACGATCGCCGATTTGATCGGTGAGGCCATTTCGCGGACGTCGAGCGAGGAATCGGTCTCGAGCCTGTTCGACTAGGAACCCGCATGGACGCCAAAAAACGATTCTGGTTGATCGCAGGGCCGAATGGCGTCGGCAAGACGACCTATGCGTTCAAACATGTGGTCGCGATCAGCGGCTCGGTCAATTTCGTCAACATGGACGAGATCGCGCGCGGCCTCTCGCCGCTGGCGCCGGTCGCAGCCGAACGGGAAGCTGCGCGTGTCGCGCTGTGGCGCGCACGCTTCTTCATTGCAAACGACATCGTCTTCTCGATGGAAACGACGATGTCGGGCAACGTCCACCTCGCCTTGATGGAAGAAGCGCGGGATGCGGGCCTGTCGCCGGTCCTGCTCTATTTCTCGGTTCGCGAGCCGGAGATTTCCTTGCAGCGAATTGCCCGCCGTGTCGCCGAAGGCGGACACGACGTCGCCGAAGACGTCGTTCGCCGCAGGTTCACGCGTAGCCACGCAAACCTTCCTCGCTATGCCGCCGCTGCCGACCTCTGGCGCGTCTATGAGGCATCCGGCACGAAGCCGTGCCTGGCGCTCGAAGGGCGCGGTGAAACGCTCGATCACCGCGACGATGATTGCCTCGCCGGCGCCAACGACATGATCCGCGACTTCGCCGCAGGTCTATCGAAGTAGCACCCAGCCCATTCCCGCAAGCGCCGCGATTGCCAGCACCACGATCAGATTGACGTGGAAGCGCAGCAGCGCCACGGCCGCGGCAACCGCGATCACCGCCGCCGCCGCATCGAACGTGGCGAGTTCCGGCAGCAGGATGCGGAACGGCCCCGCCTGAACCTCCGAAAGTTCGCCGAACAGGACGTGCAGGCCGAACCAGACGGCGAGGTTGGCGATGACGCCGACGACCGCAGCCGTCACCGCCGAGAGCGCATTCGCAAGCCAGCGCACGTTGCGCACCGTCTCGACATAGGGCGCGCCGGCAAAGATCCACAGGAAGCAGGGAACGAAGGTGAACCAGAGCGTGACGACGGCACCGGCGACGCCGCCCGTCAGCGGCTCAAACCCGGACAGCCGCGCGCCGCCGAGGAAACCCACGAAGACCAGCACCAGAATGAGCGGTCCCGGCGTCGTCTCGGCGAGGCCGAGCCCGGTCAGCATCTCGTCGGGCCGCAGCCAGCCATAGATCTCGACCGCCTGCTGCGCGACATAGGCAAGCACGGCATAGGCGCCGCCGAAGGTCACGGCCGCCATCACCGAGAAAAACCCGGCCTGCTGGGTGTAGACGTTCTGCGCGCCTGCGACGAGATAAAGCGCGGCAAGCGGCAGCAGCCAGATCGCCAGCCAGGTCGCCGTCGTGCGAACGAAGCGCGGCCAGCTCGGGCGTGCCCAGTCGGGCAGGTCGCGCACGGGCGCGCCGTCACCCACCGCCTTGCCATTGCCCGCAACGCCGAGCGCGCCAAGTGCGGCGGCAGCGAGGATCACGACCGGGAACGGGATCTGCAACAGCGCGATGGCGACGAAGGCCATCACCGCGATCGCGACCATCGCCGGCCCCTTGATCGCGCGTTTCGAAACCTTCACCAGCGCCTCGAGCACGATGGCGAGCACCGCCGCCTTGAGGCCGAAGAGCAGGCCCTGGACGATCGTGACCTCGCCGGCGATGATGTAGATCGCCGACAGGATGGTGATGAGGAGCGCGCCCGGCAGCACGAAGAGCAGGCCCGCGATCAGCCCGCCGAGCGTGCCCTTCAGGAGCCAGCCGGCATAGGTAGCAAGCTGCATCGCCTCGGGCCCGGGCAGCATCATGCAATAGTTGAGCGCATGCAGGAAACGCGGCTCGTCGAGCCAGTCGCGCTCCTCGACGAGTTCGCGGTGCATCAGCGCGATCTGCCCGGCCGGCCCGCCGAAGGAGAGGAAGCCGATCTTGGCGAAGACGCGCGTGACCTCGCCAAGCGAAGGATCTGAATGTGTCTGCACGAAAGCCCCGCATCTCAAGTCGTCGGCAAACTAGATCGCGCTCCATATCATCTCAATGACATATCCGATTCATTTCCAAGGGAAATCACCCGCTCGATGCCGATTGCATCGAGGAAGGCCGTATCGTGGCTGACGACGAGGAGCGCGCCGGAGAACTCGCGCAACCCCGCTTCGACCTCCAGGATTGAGTCGAGATCGAGATGGTTGGTCGGCTCGTCGAGGATGAGCAGTTCGGGCATTTCGCAACCGGCGAGAACGCAGGCGAGCCCCGCGCGCAGACGTTCGCCGCCCGAAAGGGTGGCAACGCGCTGCAAGGCGGCGTCGGCGCGGAACGCGTAGCGTGCGAGCGCGGAGCGGCAGAAATTCTCCTCGGCGTCAGGATTGATCCGCCTGAAATTCTCCAGGATCGATCGCTCCGGGTCGAGCAGGCCGACATGCTGGTCGAACATGGCGAGCCGCGCCGGCACGCGCAGCGACCCGCCGAGCGGCGGCAACATCCCCGCGATCGTCTTCAGGAGCGTCGACTTGCCCGAACCGTTCGGGCCGGTGAGCGCAATACGCTCCGGCCCGACGATGGAAAGGTCGATGCCGGTGCGAATGGGCGTTGCGCCAAAGCCGATCGCAAGCTGTCGCGCCTCGACGAGAAGCTTGCCGCCCGGCACATGCGCCTCGCCGAGCCCTGCGGAAAAGGGCGTGACGCGCTCCACCGCCGCGCGCGCGGCTGCCAGTGCATCGGCGGCAACCATGCCCTGCTTTTCTGCCATGCGGCTGCCCCGGCCCGCGGTCGCCTCGGCGCGCTGCTGTTTCGCGTCGAGCAGGATCTTGGGGTCGGAACTGCCCTTGCGCGCCTTCCGGCCCGCGGCATCGCGCCGGTCCTGCTTCTCGCGGGCGATCTGGGCATCGCGCCCCGCCTGTTTCGCCTCCGCCTCGGCCGATTGAAGCTGGCGTCGGGCCGCCTCGCGCTCGGCCTCGCGCGCTGCGCGATAGGCGTCGAAATTGCCGCCATAAGTCTTCGCGCCGAGGGGTGAGAGCTCGACGATGCGGTCCATCCGGTTCAGAAGCGCGCGGTCGTGGCTGACCACCAGCGCCCCGCCTTTCCAGCTACCGATCAAGTCGGCCACCAGCGCGCGGCCGTCGGTGTCGAGATTGTTGGTCGGCTCGTCGAGCAGGATCATGTCGGGCTGGCCGAAGACGAGGGCGGCAAGCGCCGCTCGGGTGCGTTGGCCGCCACTGAGGCTCGCGAGCAGGCAATCCGGCGCAAGGCCCGCCAGCCCGACATCCGCCAGCGCCTTGTCGAGCCGGGCGTCGAGCGTCCAGTCGACCGAGGCGACCTCGTCGGCATTGGCGTCACCGGCAAGCGCGCGTTCGGCAAGGCGCAGCGCTTCGCTGACGCCGAAGAGATCGGAGACCGTTTCGTCCGGCCCGACATCCGTCATCTGGCTGAGGAACGCGATCGTGCCGGAGCGCTGGACGCTGCCCGATGCGGGCATGGCCTCGCCTGTCAAAATCGCCAGCAGAGACGACTTGCCGACGCCGTTGCGCCCGACGAGGCCGGTGCGTTCCGCACCGAAGGCGAGATCGAGATTGTCGAGGAGAACGCGCCCGTCAGGCAGGCGGAAGGTCAGATTGCGAACGGAGAGGAATGGCATGGGACACCAGGCGAACGGTTGCGAAGCGGGCGAGATTGGCGCGCGTCGTGTCGTTCATCGGTGTCGACCTCCAGTTGGAATTTCCATTCCGGGATCAGATAGGGGAACGCAAAGATTTGTTCAACCCGCGCTTGCGTCCGTGCGGCGGGCGACGGAAGATCGCGGCCGACCGTCACGCAACCGTCAGCCGGCCCCGATAGAAGTCGGCACGAAGCAATCACTGTCTTGCAGAAAAGGGATGGAGCTCCATGAAGATGATCGTCGCCGCAGCCTTCGCGGCAGGACTTGTCACCACGACGGCAATGGCCCAGGACAGCGCCGCGCCGGCCGACGCGCCAGAGGAAGCGGCTGCCGCCACGCATGAAAACCGCATCGACATCATCCGCCCCGATGCGCCGGAACTGGCCGCGCATGGCGATTTGCCCATCGGCGTGCGCACGGTCGAGGTGACGAATGCCGACCAGATCGACGTCGCCAAGACCACCGCCGGCGGCGAGCCGCCGCGCTATGAGCGCAAGCTGACGCTCGAAATCTGGTATCCGGCGGCCGAAGGCACCGGCGACGAAGGGACCTACACCACGCTGCTGCGCGACGGCGAAACCGAGGTGACCCTGACGGGACGCGGCGTGCGCGACGCCGAACCCGCCGCAGATGGCGGCCTCTACCCGCTCGTCATCATCTCGCATGGTTACCCCGGAAACCGGTTCCTGATGAGCCACTTGGCCGAGAACCTTGCGACCAAGGGTTATGTCGTCGCCTCGATCGATCATCTGGAATCGACCTATGCCGACCAGGGCGCGTTCGGCTCGACGCTCGTCAACCGCTCGCTCGACCAGCTCTTCGTCCTCGACGAGATCGAGCGCATGAACGGCGAGGACGGCGATTTCCTTTCCGGCCTCGTCGACACGGCAAACACCGGCCTGATCGGCTATTCGATGGGCGGCTATGGCGCGGTCATCACCGCCGGCGGCGGCGTCACCGAGACCTCCGTCGGCTATGAATGGGGTGCGCCGGCGGGAACGCTGGCCATCCATCAGGCAGGCTCCCCCGAACATGGCGAGCGGGCGGAAGACCGGATCAAGGCCGTCGTCGCCTTCGCGCCCTGGGGCCGCCAGCGCGGCTTCTGGGATGCAGAAGGACTGAAGGGCATCGAGACGCCGATCTTCTATGTCGCCGGTTCCGCCGACGACGTCTCCGGCTACGAGGACGGCGTGAAGATGCTCTATGACGAGACCATCAATGCCGAGCGCTATCTCCTCACCTTCGAGAACGCCAACCACAACGCCGCCGCCCCGATGCCTGCGCCTGCCGAAAGCTGGACGATCTCGCAAAAGCTCGGCTACGCACCCTTCGACCACTACGCCGACCCGGTCTGGGACACGGTGCGGATGAACAACATCGCCCAGCACTTCGTCACCGCCTTCCTCGGTAAGGAACTGAAGGGCGAGGAAGAGATGGGCGAATATCTCGACCTCGTCGAGAACGCCGCCGACGGCGTCACCGCGCTCGACGAGGAAGACAAGCCGACCGCCGAGCATACCTACTGGAAGGGCTTTCCCGACCGCACGGCGATGGGCCTGTCGCTGATGCACGCCATGCCGGCGGGCGAATAGGACCTCAATCTTATCGCATCGGATCGATCCGAAAACCGGCAACCACTTTTCGGTCCGATGCTCTACCGCATCACGTTGCGAAGCAGGGCGACGAGTTCGCCCTGCCTATGCGTGTCCGTCTTGGCGAAGATCGATTTGAGCCGGTGACGCGCCGTCTCGCGGGCGATGCCGAGGAACTCGGCCGCCCGGTCGATGCTGTCGCCATTGGCCAGAAGAACGGCGAATATCGCCTCGGCCTCAGTCAGGCCCAGGATCGATTGCAGCGTTTGGGCACTGGTGCGCGGGCCGGAATCGGGATCGCGCAGGAGGACGATGACACGTGCCTCGCTGTGAAGCCGGGTGACAAAGGCCGGCAGGTCGACGACTTCCGCGACGAGCGGGCGGCGGCCGGGGCGAAGGATCGGGATCGGCACCGCGCGCGCCGCATCGGTGAAGCCGGCCCGCAGCCGCACGGCCTTCCCGACGAGCGCATGCAGCGCCCGGTTGCTGTCGGCATGGATCGCGGTCAGTCGGCCATTGACGAGCCGGATCGCGCGCGGATTGTCCTCGAGCAGCGCCCGGGCCGGCGCATTCATCTCGATGACGCTCCGGTCGGCGGCGATCAGCACGGCGGCCTCGGCCAGCGTATCGAGGATTTCGAGCCCGGTAATGCCACGCGCATTGTTGAAGAAGCCCGACAGTTTCACCATCCGCCGCAGATGCGGTGCCAGCCGCTCCATCGACTTCGCTTCCTCGCGCGTGAAGAAGCCTTGCTCCGTGCGCCGCAGCATCGGCACGCACCAGGGCTGTCCGTCGACCTTGAACCCGACGGCTGCAAAGCCCGAGTAGCCCCATTTGAGATAAAGCTCGTTGTAGGTCGCGAGCTTGCGGCGCTCCTCGTCGGTCGCCAGATCGTGCTCGATCACCACCGCTCGACCGGAATTGAGCAGCGGCCAGCCGCGATCGGCGCGATAGTGGTCGACATACCATTCGCCGGCGACGTAATCCTCGAGGAATTCCGTATAGGTCGCGGTGGCCGGCATCGCGACGGCCGCCGCTTCCACGTCCTTGGGATAGAACATCGCATCGGCCGCGCCGAAGACGCCGACGAGGTTGCGCAGCGCCGTAGGCCAGTAGTCGGGCGCGACCGTCGCCGCATAGCATTCGTCGAGCGCGCGATCGTAGATCGTGTCGGACATGACCGTTTCCCCCCGGAAGGTCGCTTCGGCTTGCCGCTTGGGCCGGCGGTGGTCACCGACAGACGAAAGTCTAACCCAGAATTGACGTAGCGGCAAAAAAGTTGGCCCAAGAAAATCTCGTCCTGCCGCAAGGCAAAGCGCATGGCTTGCGCTATAGCCGGCCAAGACCGGAGCTTTTCCCTTGACCGATACGACTGCCCAGCCCGCCCGACTTCCCGCCGAGACGACGGCCTTCACAGTCATCTTCGCGGTGTCGTTCTGCCACATGCTGAACGACGTGATGCAGTCGCTTCTGGCCGCGCTCTATCCGATGCTGAAGGAGGATTACGGTCTCGCCTTCTGGCAGATCGGGCTTTTAACGATGGCGTTCCAGGTCACGGCCTCGCTGCTGCAGCCGGTCGTCGGGCTCTACACCGACAAGAACCCGAAGCCCTATTCGCTGTCCTTCGGCATGGCGTCGACCTTCTGCGGCCTGCTGCTCCTCGCCTTCGCGCATTCCTATGGCTTCCTGCTGCTCGGCGCCTCGCTGATCGGCATCGGCTCGGCGATCTTCCACCCCGAGGCCTCCCGCGTGGCGCGCATGGCGTCGGGCGGGCGCTACGGGCTGGCGCAGTCGCTGTTCCAGGTCGGCGGCAATTTCGGCACCGCCATCGGTCCGCTGCTCGCCGCCTTCATCGTCGTGCCGCGCGGGCAGGAAAGCGTCGCCTGGTTCTGCGCCGCCGCGCTCGCCGGCATGATCATCCTCTACCAGATCGGCAACTGGTATCAGCGCTATACCGCGGCGCGAAAGGCCCGGCCCGCAGCGGCCGCCATCGCCCTGCCGCGCAACAAGGTGGTCATCGCGCTCGTCGTTCTGGCGCTGCTCGTCTTCACCAAGAACATCTACATGGCGTCCTTCACCAGCTACTACACCTTCTATGCCATCGAGCGGTTCGGCGTGACGGTACAGCAGTCGCAGATGATGCTGTTCCTGTTCCTCGGCGCGGTCGCGCTCGGCACGGTCCTCGGCGGCCCCTTCGGCGACCGATACGGCTCCAAGACGGTGATCTGGCTGTCGATCCTCGGCATCCTGCCCTTCACCATGGCGCTGCCCTATGTGGGCTTCGAGGCGACGCTCGTGCTGACCTTCGTCATCGGCGTGATGATCGCCTCGGCCTTCCCGGCCATCGTCGTCTTCGCGCAGGAGCTCGTGCCCGGCCGTGTCGGCATGATCGCCGGCATCTTCTTCGGCTTCGCCTTCGGCATGGGCGGCATCGCCGCCGCCGTGCTCGGCGTGGTGGCGGATGCACGCGGCATCGAGTTCGTCTACACGATCTGCGCCTTCCTGCCGCTGCTCGGCCTGCTGACGATCTTCCTGCCCAACATGCGCGAATTGCACGTGGCAGGTTGACGGGAACCGGACCGCGCTGCCACGCTTTTCCTCGCACGAGACGTCGAGGCGGAGGGGAAGATCGCTGATCCTGTCGAACATTACGCACCGGAACTGAACCTGCTGGAAAGGCGCGCGCGCGACTACCTGTCCACCGCGCGCGCGGGTTCCGGCAAGTTACCGCTGACCAAGGGCGACCTGAAAAGCCTGGCGGCAATCCGCAATCGTGCCGTTCATCTGGCAATCGTCTCGGGCGTCATTTCCGGCCTGATCATCGGCGGTGGCGAAATCTGGATCAGGCTGGGCCTTTTGAACGGCAACGAGGATCGGGCTCTGTGGGACGATCCGTGGATCTGGACCGGCTTCTATGCGGTCGTCGGGCTGATAACCGTCGTCGAAATCGTCTTTCTCTACTGGAACGCGCTCAACGCCATCACCAAGATCGGCGACGTTGTCGGCCTCGCGATGAAGGGCAAGCCGGCCTCGGGGCTCATCGCGACGGGTCTCGCCCGTTCGGCCCTCGAAATCCCAAACCCGCACCGCAAGATCTACGGCATCGACCCCTATGCCGACCTTCCGCGCTGGCGGCTTCTGCTGTGGAACCTCGCCTACAAGGCCAAGGTCGGCGCGACCAGCTTCGTGATGCGGATTCTGCTCAGGCGCGTCTTTGCGCGCGCAGTGCTCCGCGGCTACGTGCCGCTGCTCGCCGTTCCGCTCTATGCGATCTGGAATGCCTGGATCACATGGGCGGTGATGCGCGAGGCGCGGCTGCGCGCGCTCGGCCCCTCTGGCGTCGACCAGATCGTCAAAGCTGCGGGCGAACGCCAAGGGGAGGCATGGCGGAACGCCCTCCTCCACGCCGCCGGCGAGGCCGTTCGTCGTGGCGGCGACGCCCACCCCACCTACGTGCTCCTTCTGGCCCGCCTCCTCGAAACGCTCGACCGCGACCGCGACGAGATCGAGGTGGACTGGGAGACGGCCCGCAAGGAAGCGCGGGCGCTTGCAACCGACGACCGCGCGGCGCTCGCCGACATCATTGCCTGCGTCACCGTACTGGCCGGCAAACCCGCAAAGTCGCAGATGGAATTGCTGGCCAAACTGGACGAGATCGCCGGACGTCCGCATGATCGCGAACGCGTTGCGGCGCTTCGCGGCGCGCTGCTCGACGGCCAGCCATTTGCAGATACGGCGGATCGCCCGAACTTGCACCCAAAAGCCAGTTCGTCTATAGAGCCGCCACCCGCGTAGACACCCTTGGAGGCAACGCGGACGATTGCCGTTGGGATTTTGGTTCCGGCGGCATTCGACGTTTGCGGCATGAGGCCTGAAGCCGTCGCAAACGCTCCACAACCTGAAAGGAACTGCCATGAGCCACGAGAGCTACACGCTCGAGGCCGAAGCGCGCGAGACGGTCGGTAAGGGGTCCGCCCGTGCACTGCGCCGCGAAGGTCGCGTCCCCGCCGTCATCTACGGCGACAAGAAGGAACCCGTTTCGATTTCGCTCCCCTACAAGGAGCTGTTCATGAAGATCCACGGTGGTGGCTTCAAGACGACCGTTGCGACCATCAAGGTCGGCGGGAAGTCGTACCAGGTCCTGCCCAAGGATTACCAGCTCGACCCCGTCAAGGACTTCCCCGTCCACGTCGACTTCCTGCGCGTGTCGAAGAAGACCGTCGTCACCGTCGAAGTGCCGGTCCACTTCCTCCATGAAGAGAAGTCGCCCGGCATCAAGCGCGGCGGCGTGCTCAACATCGTCCGCCATGCGGTCGAGGTTCACTGCCCGGCCGATTCGATCCCCGATGCGCTGGAATTCGACTTGACCGGTCTCGAGATCGGCGATTCGATCCATATCTCGGCCATCGAACTGCCGAAGGGCGTCGAGCCGACCATCACCGACCGCGACTTCACGGTTGCCACCATCGCCGCCCCGGCCGTCCTGACGGCTGAGGAAGAGGCTGGCACGACCGAGGAAGCCGACGTCGAGGCCGTCGAAGTGGAAGGCGAGGAAGAAGCCGCCGAAGGCGACGACGCCGAGCCCAAAGAAGAAAAGGGCGAGTAATCGCCCGATCCGGTCCGGGAGCGCCCGACATGCGCATCATTGCAGGCCTCGGCAATCCCGGATCGAAATACGAGAACAACCGGCACAATGTCGGCTTCATGGCGGCGGACGCGATTGCCCGCCGCCATTCCTTTTCGCCCTGGTCGAAGAAGTTCCAGGCGCTGATTTCCTCCGGCACGATCGGCTCCGAAAAGGTGCTCTTGATCAAGCCGCAGACTTTCATGAATCTGTCGGGTCAATCGGTCGGCGAAGCATTGCGCTTCCACAAGGCCGAAATCGGCGACCTGATCGTGCTTTACGACGAGCTCGACCTCGACCCCGGCAAGGTCCGCATCAAGACCGGCGGCGGCCATGGCGGCCATAACGGCATCAAGTCGATCGATGCCCATTGCGGCAAGGACTACCGCCGCGTTCGCATCGGCATCGGCCATCCGGGCATCAAGGAAATGGTCACCCACCATGTCCTCGGCGATTTCGCCAAGGCCGACCGCGACTGGCTCGACCCACTGCTCGACGCCTTCGCCGACCACGCCGAACTGCTCGCCAAGGGCGACGACGCCGGCTTCATGAACAAGGTTGCGTTGGCCGTGCAGGGCAAGAAGACCGCGCCCAAGCCCGCCCCGAAAGCGCAAAGCCACATCCGCCAGGCGCGTCCCGCCCCGCAAGTCAAGCTGCCGGAGACGGGGCCGATGGCGGCGATGCTGAAGAAGTTGTTGGGCCGGGAGTAGCTTTTCCCTTACACCATTCGCGTTCCTTCGCGCCCCCCTCTGGCCTGCCGGCCATCTCCCCCGCATGGGGGGAGATTAGTCTCGTCCTCGTCGCGCGTGATCTCCCCCCTCGCGGGGGAGATGGCCGGCAGGCCAGAGGGGGGCGCGACAAAGCACACCCCTTCCCTTTTCCCACCACCGACACGATATCCGACGACCACTCACCGCGGGAACCACCCCCCATGCCCGAAAACAACGACCTCGACTCGATGGAAGCCGTCCTCGACACCATCGCCGACGCCGGCGATGGCAGGCGCGTTTCGGTTGAGGACATCGTCAATGAGATCGGCGACGATGCGTTCGGGCCGCTGATGCTGATCCCGGCTCTCGTCGCGGTGACGCCGGCGAGCGGCATTCCCGGCCTGACGGCGACGGCCGGGCTGATCATTGCCCTCGTCTCGTTCCAGATGGTGATCGGCCGCAAGGCGCTCTGGCTGCCGGGCTTCATCCTGAACCGCACCATGTCCCGCTCGAAGCTCGACACCGCGCGCGACTGGCTGGCGAAGCCCGCGCGCATCATCGACCGGCTGACCGGCAAGCGCCTCTCCTTCCTCGTCAAGCCGCCCTTTTCGGTCGTCCCGGCCCTGATCTGCCTTTGCGCCGGGCTCGTCATGCCCTTCCTCGAGGTCATTCCCTTTTCCGGCTCGGTCATGGCCGGCGCCGTGTCGCTCTTCGCGCTCTCCTTCGTCACCGAGGACGGCATCCTGTCGGTTCTGGGCACCGCGCTTGTCGCGACGGCCGGCTATCTGGCCAGGACCGCCATCGTCTGACCCTTGACCTTCGCGCGCCCATTCCCCATAGCCCCCACAAAGAAAATTTCTGCCACAGGACGGGCAATTCCATGGGTTTCAAATGCGGCATCGTCGGGCTTCCCAATGTGGGCAAGTCGACGCTCTTCAACGCACTGACCAAGACGGCCGCCGCGCAGGCCGCCAACTATCCCTTCTGCACCATCGAGCCGAACACCGGCGAGGTCGCGGTTCCCGATCCGCGCCTGAAGGCCATCGCCGGCATCGCCAAGTCGAAGGAGATCATCCCGACGCGCATCTCCTTCGTCGATATCGCCGGCCTCGTGCGCGGCGCCTCGAAGGGCGAAGGCTTGGGCAACCAGTTCCTCGCCAACATCCGCGAGGTTGACGCCATCGTCCACGTGCTGCGCTGCTTCGAGGATGACGACATCACCCATGTCGAGGGCAAGATCGACCCCGTCGCCGATGCCGAGACGGTCGAGACCGAGCTGATGCTGTCCGATCTCGAAAGCCTCGAGCGCCGCGCGCTGCAGTTCCGCAAGCGCGCCGCCTCGAAGGACAAGGAAGCGATGACCGTCCTGCCGATGATGGAGGCGGCGCTGACGCTGCTCCAGGACGGCAAGCCGGTGCGCATGCTTTTGAAGGGCATCGCGGCGGAGGATCTGCGCATCCTGCAGGGCCTCAATCTCCTGACGTCGCATCCCGTGCTCTATGTCTGCAACGTCGCCGAAGGCGACGCCGCATCCGGCAACGAACACACGGCCGCAGTCGCCAAGATGGCCGAGGCACAGGGCGCCAGCGTCGTCGTCATCTCGGCCGAGATCGAGGCGCAGGTCGCACAGCTTTCCGATGAGGAAGCCGCAGAATTCCTCGGCGATCTCGGCCTCGACGAACCGGGCTTGGACAAGCTCATCCGCGCCGGCTACGAGCTTCTCGACCTGATCACCTATTTCACCGCCGGCCCGAAGGAGACGCGCGCCTGGACCGTCGCCAAGGGCTCCAAGGCCCCGCAGGCGGCCGGCGTCATCCACACCGATTTCGAGCGCGGCTTCATCCGCGCCCAGACCATCGCCTATAACGACTACGTCACCCTCGGCGGCGAGACGGCGGCAAAGGACGCCGGCAAGGCGCGCGACGAAGGCAAGGAATATGTCGTGCAGGACGGCGACGTGCTGCTCTTCAAGTTCAACACCTGACGGACTGCCATGATCCAGGCCTACGCGCTTCAGGGCGGACTTCTCGTTCCCGTCGCCGTCACCGGCGAGGGACGCGACGCCGCTGTCTGGATCGACATGGTGGCGCCGACCGATGCCGACGAGGCGCTGGTGGAGGAATGGCTCGGCATCGACGTGCCGACCCGCGACGAAATGGACGAGATCGAGCTTTCCTCGCGGCTCTACAGCGAGGGCGACGTCCACTTCATGACGGCGGCTGTCACCGCCAACACGCATCAGGAGCGGCCGGAGATCGGTTCGGTCACTTTCATCCTCGGTGCCGGCAAGCTGGTCACCGTGCGCTACATCGAACCATCCACCTTCACGCGCTTCGCCGAACGCGCTGGCCGCTCACCGCTCGGCTGCACCAACGCGACGTCGCTCCTGCTGGCGCTGCTCGAGGCGATCGTCGGCCGCGCGGCCGATGTGATCGAACAGGTCGGCAGCGATATCGGCGATCTATCGGAGCGCATCTTCTACCCCGCCGCCCGCAAGGCTTCGCGCCGCGACCGCGACTTCCAGCTCATCCTGCGCAAGATCGGCCGCAAGGAAGAGCTGCTCGCCAGCCTGCAGGACAGCCTGCACACGCTCCAGCGCGTCGCCGGCTATCTCGCCTATGTCACCGACCGCGAGAAGGATCACCGCCATCGCATCCGCTCGCTCTCGCGCGACGTCACCTCGCTGGCCGACTACTCCGAGCGGCTTTCGCAGAAGATTTTCTTCCTGCTCGACGCCACGCTCGGCATGATCTCCATCGAACAGAACGCGATCATCAAGATCGTCTCGGTTCTGGCGACCATCTTCATGCCGCCGACACTGGTCGCCTCGATCTACGGCATGAATTTCGACTTCATGCCGGAGCTCCACTGGACCTATGGCTACCCCCTGGCGCTCCTGGCCATGGTCGCCGCCGCCGCCCTGCCCTTCTGGTACATCAAGAAGAAGGGCTGGCTGTGAACCGAACCCGGTTGCGCATCGCGCTTCTTGCCGCCACACTATCGTTCAAACTTGAACAGGATGACGGACATGGCTGAAAAGCGCTGGGCGTTCGAGGATTTCACCGTCGGACGAACGATCGACCTGCCGGTCAAGCACGTCACCGCCGCGGAGATCGTCGACTTCGCCTCGCAGTTCGACGCGCAGCCCATGCACATGGACGAGGAAGCCGGCAAGGCCTCCATCCTTGGCGGCCTGGCCGCCTCCGGCTGGCACACCTGCGCGATGTTCATGCGCATGATGTGCGACGCCTTCCTGCTCGATTCGACCTCGCAGGGCGCGCCCGGCGTCGACTATGTGCGCTGGAAGAAGCCGGTCATCGCCGGCGACACGCTCTCCGGCACCTCGACCGTCACCGCCGCCCGCGTATCGGCCAAGCGGCCCAATCTCGGCTTCGTCACCGTCGAGCACCGCATCTTCAACCAGAAGGGCGAGACGGTCTGCGAACTCGCGAACACCGGCATGTTCCTCCTGCGCAACCCGGGAGTGGCCGCATGACGCTCGACGAGTATTTGCTGATCGGCCAGCGCATCGACCTCGGCAGCCACACCTTCCGCGCCGACGAAATCAAGGCATTCGCCGCGAAATACGATCCGCAGCCCTTCCACATGGACGAGACGGAAGCCGAGCACTCCGTCTTCGGCCGCCTTTGCGCCTCCGGCTGGCACACCTGCGCGATGTGGATGCGCTACAATCTCGAAAAGCGCCAGGACATGGAAGGCGCAGGCTGGGGCGGCGACGGCGAAAAGCCCGTCTTCGGCCCCTCCCCCGGCTTCACCAACCTGAAATGGCTGAAGCCCGTCTATGTCGACGAAACCATCACCTTCACCCGCACCGCCAAAGCCCATCGCGCCATCGCCTCCCGCCCCGGCTGGCGCGTCATGACGCTGATCTGCGAGGCGTTCGATTCGGGCGGGGACAAGGTGCTGGAGTTTGAGAGCGCGGTGCTGTTGAAGGCGGAGTGAGCCCAGTCCGTCAGTCCATCTGGGGCCATTGCTGCGCAGCATGGAGCACTCGCAGGATCGTTACGGCTCGGCCATCCTCGGTATAGACGACGATGTAGTTCGAGCGCACGACCATTTCGCGCGTACCGACGACACGTCCCGAGCGATAGAGCTTTGGATAGTCCGGCAAAACTGCCGCCCGGTCGACGATATCTTCCAGGAGCCGTTGGCTGGCGTCCGGGTTGTCCGCCGCAATATAATCAACGATGGCGATCAGATCGTCGCGCGCGGCCTGTTGCCACTCAAGAACGCGCACGGCGCCTGTTGTCGATCAACGCCTGAGCTTCTTCGATGACCTGTCGATGCGGAATGGTTGGGCGCTTGTCGTCCAACGCCTCCTGAACTTTGGCGCGAAACCAGGTGTCGTGGGCCTCGGGATCGACCGTCAGACCCGCCGGAAGCCCACCCTCTTTTGAAATTCGCGTCAAAAGAATTCGGACGGCATCCGAAAACGTCAGCCCGACATTTGCGAGTTTGGCACCTGCATCTTCTTTTAACTTGTCGTCCACACGTATGTGCAGCATCGAAGTTTGCGCCATGAGAGTGGCCTCCTGTCAAACTTGATCCGAACGTATCTCAATTGAGAAACGCGCGCAATCTGCGCTAAAGGCGTATCCCGGTAGCAACCCAGACCCGATGCGGAACGTCGAGCGGATCGCCGGGGAATTTGCTGCTGAGCACTTCTGCCAAATCCCGATCGAAGCGCTCGACTTCGACGTCGGTGAGACTTGCCTTGACGCCTGCGCTCGCGGCGATGCGCCCGCGCCACGCCTCGTGCGAATAGGCGACGGAAAGATCGAACGAGAACGTCTCGATTGACCCGAAACCGGCATTGGCCAGATCGCCAAGCCATAGCGGATAGATGCCGGTTCCACCGCCCATGGTCCAGTTCGGATTGGCCTGCAGAATGAGCCGCTCCGTCGCCTCGACCACGTTGCCGGGAAGCGGCAGCCAGTCGAAATGCGCGATGAGAAGCCGGCCACCGGGGCGAAGGACGCGACGCGCCTCCTGTGCGGCCGCAGGGCGATCGAACCAGTGCCAGCACTGGCCGGCGGTGACCAGATCGAAGCTCTCATTCGCGAAAGGCAGCGCTTCTGCCTTACCGACATGGTAATCGATCCCAACGCCCGCCTGACGGTCCAGTTGCCGCGCAGCCTCGATCAGCGCCCCGGCCGGGTCAATCGCGGCGGCTTGCAGGCCAAGCAACGCCAGACCTCGAGCAACCGTCCCCGTTCCCGAGCCCAGATCGAGGACGCGCTGCCCCGGCCTTGCAAAACCACATGCGTCGACGGCCTCGAAGAACGCGGGCGGAAAACCTTGCCTGTGCTGCTGATATTCGCGGGCCGTCCGGCCGAAGTCGACTTGCGCCCCGAAACGCCGCGTGGCCGGAATGTTTGGCCCGTTCATGCCTCGATGCCCATCAAGACGAGGTGTTCCCCGCCACCATCGCCCCAACCGCCCGATCCACCTCGCGATCACTCGCCCCAAGCCCCTCCGCCACCCCGACCCGATCCGCTTCGGGCCGGTTCTGGCTCATCTTGCGCTTGCCGAAGAGGCGCGTGATGGGCAGGCGGAGGCCAACGATGCCGCGAAGTTGCGCGTCGATGAAGCGCTCCGGCGCGTCCGTGACGGCCCAGGGATCGGCGCGGGCGGCTTCGTGGCGAAGGGTCAGCCGGGTGACGATGTCGCGCAACCGCTCCGCGTCCTCGAAGAACTCGACCGGACCATGCGCGTGGACGGCGATGTAGTTCCAGGTCGGCACGACCTTGCCGTGTTCGCGTTTGGAGGCATACCAAGACGGAGTGATGTAGGCGTCCGGGCCGGGGAAGATGGCCAGCGCCTCGCCTATGGGCGCAAGCTGCCACTGGCGGTTCGCCTTGGCGACGTGGCCGTAAAGCGTGCCGAACTCTCCCTCGTTCTCGTCGAGAATAAACGGCAGCGGCGTGGCGACGAGGCCTTCCCCGGTCGATGTGACGAGCGTCGACAGCCCTGCCTCACGCATGATGGCGGCGAGTGCGGCGGGGTCGTCCTCACGGAAGGCGGGCGGTGTGTACATGGCCCGATCCTAGCACCGCAGCCCGGTTGGGAAAGAGGCGGGCCGGCCGAAGAGGTTGGACCAGCCTCAGTGCCCCTCGAACGCGACCAGAGTGCGTACCGGCACGTCGAGCGCCTCCAGCTTCGCGCGCCCGCCGAGTTCCGGCAGGTCGATGACGAAGCAGGCGGCGACGATCTCGGCGCCCATCTGGCGCAGGAGCTTCACCGCGCCCTCCGCCGTTCCGCCCGTCGCGATCAGATCGTCGACGAGGATCACCTTCTCGCCCGGCACGACGGCATCCTTGTGCATTTCCATCTCGTCGAGCCCGTATTCGAGGCTGTAGGCGACGCGCACCGTCTCGTGCGGCAGCTTGCCCTTCTTGCGGATCGGGATGAACCCGGCCGACAATTGATGCGCCATCGCGCCGCCGAGGATGAACCCTCGCGCCTCGATGCCGGCGATCTTGTCGATCTTGGAGCCGGCATAAGGGTGCACCAGCTCGTCGATCGCCCGGCGGAACGCGCGCGCATTGCCGAGCAGCGTGGTGATGTCGCGAAACATGATGCCGGGCTTGGGATAGTCCGGAATGTTGCGGATCGCCGAGACGAGCGTGTCGTGGAGGGTGTTGTGCATGGCTGCCTCGGAGTGGATGAGCGCTATTGGTAGAAGATGGCGGCGGCGAAGGAAAGCGGCGCGCGGCCATGAAAAAGGGCGCCCGGAGGCGCCCTTTGCAAATCGCGGCGGAAACGTCAGTGCGCGACGTTCGCCCAGATCTTGCGCTTGGTGAGGTACACCAGAACCGCAAAGCCGATGAGGAACAGCATGACCACGAAGCCCATGCTCTTGCGGTCCTCCATATGCGGCTCGGCGGCCCACATCAGGAACGCGGTCACGTCATGCGCATATTGCTCGACCGTTTCGGGCGCGCCGTCATCGTAGGAGATGAGGCCTTCCTGCAGCGGCGGCGCCATGGAAAGCGAGGTGCCGGCGAGGAAATGCGGGTTGTAATACGTTCCAGGCTGCTGCTCGTAGCCCTCGGGCGCATCCTCGTAGCCGGTCAGCAGGTTGTAGATGTAGTCCGGACCGCTTTCGGCATACTGCGTGAAAATGTCGACGACGAAGAGCGGAAAGCCGCGCTCCACGGCGCGCGCCTTGGCGATCAGCGACAGGTCGGGCGGAGCCGCGCCGTTGTTGGAAGCGGCGGCGGCTTCCGGATTGGCGAATGGCGACGGGAAATAGTCGGACGGGATCGCCGTGCGCATGAACATTTCGCCGTCGGCGTCCGGGCCGTCCTGGATTTCGTATTCGCCGGCCAGTGCGCGGACCTGCGCCTCCGAATAGCCGAGGTCTTCCAGCGTGCGGAAGGCCACGCGCTCGAGCCCGTGACAGGCCGCGCAGCCTTCGCGATAGACCTTGAGGCCGCGCTGCAGCTCGCCGCGGTCATAGGTGCCGAACGGGCCTGCGAAGCTCCAGTTCTGCTCTACCGGCTTGATCAGCGGATACTCCGCCGCGCTTGCCGCCATCGTCGCACCAACGACGAAACCGAGCGCGGCGATCCCCTTGAGAACAGTCTTCATGTCGTGTCAGTCCTTTCGAGCCGGCGCGCCGGTTCAGCCTTTGGTTTCCGGCGACGCATTGGCGCCGGCGGGCTGGACGGATGCCGCCCCCTTGTTCTTGGCAAGCACCGCTTCGGTGATCGAATTCGGCAGGCGCTTCGGCGTCTCGATCAGGCCGAGCAGCGGCATGATCACGAGGAAGAAGCCGAAATAGTAGAGCGTGCCGATCTGCGACATGATCACATAGGCGCCTTCCGCCGGGCGCGAGCCCAGCCAGCCGAGGAAGATCGAATTGACCACGAACAGCCAGAAGAACAGCTTGTACCAGGGACGATAGACGGCCGAGCGCACCTTCGACGTGTCGAGCCAGGGCACGAAGAACAGAACCGCGATGGCGCCGAACATGGCGAGCACGCCGCCGAGCTTGGAATCGATCGGGCCGATGTTGAAGGTGATGGCGCGCAGGATCGCGTAGAACGGCAGGAAGTACCATTCCGGCACGATGTGCGACGGCGTCTTCAGGGAATCCGCCATGATGTAGTTGTCCGCATGTCCCAGATAGTTCGGGATGTAGAAGACGAAATAGGCGAACAGGATGAAGAACAGCACCATGCCGAACGCGTCCTTGACGGTCGCATAGGGCGTGAAGGGCAGCGTGTCGGTCTTCTGCTTGACCTCGATGCCGGTCGGGTTCGTCTGGCCGGTGACGTGAAGCGCCCAGACGTGGAGAACCACGACGCCGGCGATCATGAATGGCAGCAGATAGTGCAGCGAGAAGAAGCGGTTCAGCGTCGGATTGTCGACCGCGAAGCCGCCGAGCAGAAGCTGCTGAATCCACTCGCCGACGAGCGGAATGGCGGTGAAGAAGCCGGTGATGACGGTCGCGCCCCAGAAGGACATCTGGCCCCAGGGCAAGACATAGCCCATGAAGGCGGTCGCCATCATCAGAAGGTAGATGATCACGCCGAGAATCCACAGAAGCTCGCGCGGCGCCTTGTAGGAGCCGTAATACATGCCGCGGGCGATGTGGAGGTAGACGGCGATGAAGAACATCGACGCGCCATTGGCGTGGAGATAGCGGATCAGCCAGCCGGAATTGACGTCGCGCATGATCTTTTCGACCGAATCGAACGCCATGTCGACATGCGCCGAATAGTGCATGGCGAGCACGATGCCGGTCACGATCTGCACGACGAGCATGATCGAGAGAATGCCGCCGAACGTGTAGGCGTAGTTCAGATTGCGCGGAACGGGATAGGAAACGAACGAGTCATGCACCAGCCGCGGCAGCGGCAGGCGTGAATCGATCCAGCGTCCGATGCCGGTCGTCGGCGTGTAGGTAGAGTGTCCACCGCTCATTATTGTAAGCTCTCTCTTGACTTAGCCGATTCTGATGACCGTCTCGGAAATGAATTCGAACACCGGCACGGGCAGGTTCGTCGGCGCCGGGCCGGTACGGATGCGGCCGGCGGTGTCGTAGTGCGAACCGTGGCAGGGGCAGAACCAGCCGCCGAAGTCGCCCGACTGGCCGAGCGGCACGCAGCCCAGATGGGTGCACGAACCGACCATGACGATCCAGTTCTCCATGCCTTCCCCTGCCGAGCGCGCCAGATCCGTCGCCGGCTCCGCATCGCTAAGATTGTCGTTGCGGGCGACCGGGTCCTTCAGTTCGGAAAGCTCGACGGCCTGCGCCTCGGCGACTTCCTCTTCGGTCCGGTTGCGGATGAAGATCGGCTTGCCGCGCCACTTCGCCGTCACCGACATGCCAGGCTCGATCGCCGACACGTCGACGTCGACGGTCGCGAGAGCCAGCGTCGAGGCGTCGGGACGCATCTGGTCGATGAACGGCCACACGGCGCCGCCGACGGCCACGACGCCGGCCATGCCAGTGGCGATGTAAAGAAAGTCGCGGCGGGTCGGCTCGGTCGTATCGTTCACGCTCACGGGACTATGATCCTTATTGCCTCACTTCGACCGCAGGAAACCGTGATCTTCACCCGTCCCGGACACGCTGCGCAACGGCAAGCGATGCCGGGGGCGTCCCCCAGTCATTTGGCGAAGGTTTCTATGCCCGCCTTGGCGTCTTGTCCAGCCGTTACAAGGGCGTGATGGCAGTTTGTCGCGGGGGCTGTTGATAGTCGAAAGAGCCCTTTTCGAGGTTCAACTCGCGCCCAGCCGCGCCAACACCTCTCCGGAAATTCCGTAATCGCGGATCGCGTCGTGGTGACGGCGAAGGCCGATCAGTTCGCGCTGGATGAAATAGGCATGAACGGCGACGGCGGCGGCCTTCACGAGAGGCACGCGCTCGGCGTCGCGTGCTTCATGCGCGTTGAGCGCCGCCATGGCTCTGGCGACCCGATCGCCTGCGCGCCCCAGCGAAGACGCCATTTCGCCGGCAAGCTCGTAGTCAAGCGTGTCGAGCCCCGTCTGGAGCCGGACGCCGCCCTGCCCGGGAAGCCGGAGCGCCATCGCCCTACTCCGCCGCCAGGCTCTGCGCGAGGAAGCCGCCGGACTGGCGCTTCCACAATTGCGCATAGAGCCCGTCGCGCGCGATCAGGTCGTCATGCGTGCCCTCCTCCACGATCCGGCCCTCGTCGATGACGATCAGCCGGTCGAGCGCGGCGATGGTGGAGAGCCGGTGCGCGACGGCAATGACGGTCTTGCCCTCCATCAGCCGGTAGAGGTTTTCCTGGATCGCAGCCTCGACCTCCGAATCGAGCGCCGAGGTCGCCTCGTCGAGCAGCAGGATTGGCGCGTCCTTCAGCATCATCCGCGCGATCGCGATACGCTGGCGCTGACCGCCCGAAAGCTTGACGCCGCGCTCGCCGACATGCGCGTCATAGCCGCCGCGGCCCTTGGGGTCCGAAACGCCGGCGATGAACTCATGCGCCGCCGCGCCCCGCGCCGCCTCGATCACCTCCGCCTCGCTCGCATCGGGGCGCGCATAGGCGATGTTGTCGTGGATCGAGCGATGCATCAGCATCGGGTCCTGCGCAACGACCCCGAACTGGGCGCGCAGCGACCCTTGCGTCAGGGAGCGGATATCGCGCCCGTCGATCAGTATGCGCCCGTCCTCCACGTCGAAAAGGCGCAGGATCAGGTTCACGATAGTCGTCTTGCCGGCGCCCGACGGGCCGACCAGCGCGATCTTCTCGCCCGGCCGGATGTGGAGGTTGAGATCGTCGATGATTCCGCCATCCTTGCCGTAGTGGAAGGAGACTTCCTCGAAACGGATATCGCCCTTCGCGCGCGGCGCGACGACGGCATCGGGCGCATCCGTCAGCGTCGGCTCGACCGAGATCGTGCCGGTCGCGTCCTGCACGGTCGCGTAGTTGCGGATGAGGCCGTTGATGTTGAACATCATGTAGCCGGACATCTGGTTGAGGCGGTAGGCGAGGCCCATGGCCGCCGCGATGGCACCCGTCGTGGCCGCGCCCGCCATCCAGCTTTGCAGCGCGAGCAGGAAGATCGCCGCCATCATGAAGCCGTTGATGATGGCGACGGCGGCGCGCACGCGGGTGATGGAGCGCGTCAGTCTCTTCACCGCCATCAGGTAGCTGTGCATGCCGTCGCGCACGAAGGAATGCTCGCGCCCGCCCGAATCGAACAGCTTGACGGCGAGGATGTTGGTGAAGGCGTCGACGAGGCGTCCGTTGACGATGGAGCGCTCGTCCGCCGTGCGCCGCCCGGCAGCGCGCAGCGGCGGCAGGAGCTTCCACCCGGCGATGCCGTAGGCGGCGAGCCAGACGGCAAGCACCGCCAGCATCCACGGATCGACCGAGAACATGATCGTCGCCGCAAGAACGAGAAAGGTGACGAAGCCCCAGACGGTCTGCAACGACGAGATGATGAAATCACCCGTCGCCTCCGCGCCTTGCGTGATCTTGGTCGCGATCCGGCCGGCGAAATCGTTCTGGAAGAAGGTGTAAGGCTGCTCGATCACCCGCCGGAACGCCTGCCAGCGCACGCGCTGGTAGAAATTCGGCGCGATGGTCTGCTCTTCCACCACGGTCTGGAAGATCATCGCGACGGCGCGCACGAGAAGGATCAGGACGAGATAGCCGAGGATCGCCCAGCCATAATCGGCGATCAGAGCCGTCGGCGTCGTCGTTTCCAGAACGTCGATGATCCTGCCGAGCGCCCAGTAAAGCCCCGCATCCACCGCTCCCGTCAGCCCGCCGGCGATGAGCAGCAGAACGAACGGGCCAGGCGCCTGCCGAGCGAAGAATCCGATGAAGCCGAACGCCGTCTTCGGCAGCACGGCGCGATCCGTATCGGCGAACGGATCGATGACGTTCTCCACGCTCCGCCACGCCCGTTCGGACAGGCGCGGCGCGTGATCGTCCGTCTTCACCGGCGCTTCGCTCATTCGGCTGCGATGTCCTTCTCGTTTTCCGCCTCGTCTGGCAGAAGGAATCCGCCCGACTGCCGGTTCCACAGATGGGCATAAAGGCCGCCGGTTGCGATCAATTCCTCGTGCGTCCCATCCTCGACGACATGGCCCTTGTCCATGACGATCAGCCGGTCCATCGCCGCGATGGTCGACAGGCGGTGCGCGATGGCGATCACGGTCTTGCCTTCCATCAGGCGGTAGAGGTTCTCCTGGATCGCCGCTTCCACCTCCGAATCCAGAGCCGAGGTCGCCTCGTCGAGGATCAGGATCGGCGCGTCCTTCAGCATGACGCGGGCGATCGCGATCCGCTGGCGCTGGCCGCCGGAGAGCTTGACGCCGCGCTCGCCGACATGGGCGTCGAAGCCCTTGCGCCCTTCCGGGTCGGAGAGCCCCGCGATGAAGTCCAGCGCCTCGGCCCGCCGCGCCGCCTCGACCATCATCTCCTCGGTCGCGTCGGGACGGCCATAGAGGATGTTGTCGCGCACGGAGCGGTGCAGCAGCGATGTATCCTGCGTGACGACGCCGATATGCGCGCGCAGGCTCTCCTGCTTCACGTCGGCGATGTTCTGCCCGTCGATCATCAGACGCCCGCCCTCGATGTCGTAGAAGCGCAGCAGCAGGTTGACGAGCGTCGACTTGCCCGCGCCCGAACGCCCGACGACGCCGACCTTTTCGCCCGGCCGGATGGTGAGGTCGAGCTTTTCGAGCACGCCCCTCTGCTTGCCATAGTGGAAGCGCACGTCGTCGAACACGATCTCGCCCCGCGGCACGGTGAGTGCCTTCGCATCCGGCTTGTCGTCGACCACGCGCGGCATCGAGATCGAGGCGATGCCGTCCTGCACGGTGCCGACATTCTCGAACAGCGCCGAAAGCTCCCACATGATCCACTGCGACATGCCCCACAGCCGCAGCACGAGGCCGAGCGCCACCGCGATGGCACCGACCGTGACGGCATCGAGTTGCCACAGATGGATGCCGAGCGCTGCGACGGAGAACAGGCAAAGCGAGTTGAGCACGTAAAGCAGGCCGTAAAGCCCCGTCACCAGACGCATCTGGCGGTAGACCGTGTCGAGGAACGACCGCATCCCCTCACGCGCGAAGGTCGCCTCGCGCTGGGCGTGGCTGAAGAGCTTCACGGTCTGGATGTTGGTGTAACTGTCGACGACGCGTCCCGTCATCACCGAACGCGCATCGGCCTGCTCCTCCGAGACGCGGCCGAGACGCGGCACGAAATAGACCATCAGGCAGACATAGGCGACCATCCAGCCGGCGAGCGGCACGGCCAGCCGCCAGTCGGCCGACCCGACGATGAAGATCATGCCGAGGAAATAGACGACGACATAGTTCATGACGTCGAACGTCTTGATCACCGTCTCGCGCACGGCGAGCGCCGTCTGCATCAGCTTGGTGGCGATACGGCCGGCGAACTCGTCCTGGTAGAAGGTCATCGACTGCTTGAGCAGGTAGCGATGGACCTGCCAGCGGATGCGCATCGGGTAGTTGCCGAACAGCGTCTGCTGCTGGAGCAGCGAGTGCAGGAACACCATGCCGGGCAGGCCGACGAGGACGAGCAGCGCCATGCCGGCAAGCTGCCAGCCATTATCGGCGAGAAACGTCTCGCGATCCTGCGCCGTCAGCCAGTCGACGATGTTGCCGAGGAAGGAGAACATCCATACCTCGGTGATCGCGATCGCCGCGATCAGGATCGCCGCGGGGATCAGGTAGGGCCAGGCGTCCTTCGTGTAATGGAGGCAGAAGGCGAACAGCGTCTTCGGCGGCTCCACCGGCTCTTCGGCCGGAAACGGATCGAGGCGGGATTCAAACCAGCGGAACATGGCAAGCTCTTTCAGTCGTATCGGGATCGAGAACGGCGTCGCAGAGCGACAGCCCATGTTCCGCCGCTCTCATGTAGGGCGTCGCAGCCGGGCTTCCCACATCGGCGCCCTGCCCTCCTGCCATGACGATGGCAACAAGCGCGAAGAGCGCCGAGACGGTGAGGCCGCCGGCAAGGTCTCGAATATCGGGCAGGCGCCGGACGGGGCGCGGGGCGTATTGGGGAAACATCGTCGAAATCTCGTAGAACCGGTCGTCTTGCCGGCGGATTTCGAAAGCGGATGCTTCAGTGTCTCAGGGAAGCGTCGATCCGAAAACCACAGGCGCGAAATCTGCGCGGCGCGCGCGAATGCGGGATGGGAAGAAAATATTCATCGCGTGCCTCCTCGTGGTTCGGGTTGGACGAAGCCGCTTCTTAGCCGAAACGGGGCGATTTGACCACCCGCCCGGATTGGCGCTACGCCCAACTCTCGATTGCACCAGGGAACGACCATGCGCATCGCGCTCTACCAGCCCGACATCGCCGGCAACACCGGCACCATCCTGCGCCTCGCCGCGTGCCTCGGGCTTGAAATCCACATCATCGAGCCGGCTGGCTTCGACCTCTCCGACCGCAACCTGAAACGCGCCGGCATGGACTATCTCGAAATGGCCGCCTTGACGCGCCATGTCGACTGGGATGCGTTCGAGGCTTGGCGGCGGGAACGGGGCGCGCGGCTGGTGCTGCTCTCGACCAAGGCCGAAACCACCTACACCGACTTCGCCTATGCGCCCGACGACATCCTCCTCTTCGGCCGCGAATCCGCCGGCCTCCCCGACATAGTCCACGACGCCGCCGACCACCGCCTCACGATCCCCATGCAACCCGGCGCGCGCAGCCTCAATCTGGCGATGAGCGTCGCGATGGTAGCGGGTGAGGCGCTGCGGCAGGTTCGGTAGGGGACCCCCCAAAAAGAATCTGTCCTCACCCTCCACTGATCGCCGTGAGTACGAACACCTCGTCCCCATCCGCAAGCCTATGATCGAGCTTCACCCTCTCCCCATCCACGAACACATTGATATGCCTGCGAATAGCCGGCCGCGTATCGCACAGCCGGTCCCGCATCCCCGGCCATAGCGCTTCCAGCCCGTCGACCATTTCACCGACCGTCGCGGCCTGCATCTCGACCCGCCGCCCCGCGCCCGGAAACAGGTCGACGAGGATCGCCGGCAGGCGGACGACGATTTCGGGCCGCTCAGTCATGAACCGTCAGCGTCTCGACCGACAGGATCGCCGGCATGTGCACCTCGATCTCGCGCCATGTCTCGCCCTCGTCGCTCGAGGCGAAGAGCGCGCCGCCGCTGGTGCCGAAATAGACGCCGGCCTTTTCCATCCGGTCGGTCGCCATCGCCTGTCGCAGCACGCCGAAATAGGCGTTTTCCTGCGGCAGCCCTTCACGCAGATCCTGCCATGTCCGGCCCGCGTCGCGCGTGCGCCAGACTGCCGCCCTGGCATCGGGCATGTAGCGGCCCTTGGTGTCGCCATTGAGCGGCAAAAGGAAGAGCGTGTCGCGGTCGCTCGGATGCGCGGCGGCGGGGAAGCCGAAGCTCGACGGCAGTCCCTGTTCGATGCTCTCCCACTTCATGCCGCCATCGTCGGTGCGGTACATGCCGCAATGGTTCTGCTGGTAGAGCCGCCCATTCGCGCCCGCCGCCATGACGACATTGTGCACGCACTGGCCGAATGCGGGATAGTTCTCGCCCTCCGGCAGGAAGTCGGCGCGCGTGCCGCGGTTGCGCGGCTCCCAGGTCTCGCCGCCATCGGCGGTGTGGAACACGCCGGCGGCCGAGATGCCGACCCAGATCTTGTCGTCGTCTGCGGGGTCGATCACCAGCGAATGCAGGATCAGCCCGGCTCCGCCGGGGTTCCAGTGCGGCCGCGTCGGGTGCTTTTGCAGCCCCTCGACATGCGTCCACGTCTCGCCATCGTCGTCGGAGCGGAAGAGGCCGGCCGGCTGGACACCGGCATAGACGCTGCCATTGTGCGCCGCCACGCTCCACACCGACGAGATCGGCTCCTGACCCTCGGCATAGGCGAGCCCGTTAGAGGAATGCGTCCATGTCCGGCCCAGATCGGTCGATTTCCAGACGGCCGGACCGAACCACGCATCGCCGCCGCCGGCATAGAGCGTTCCCGTCTCGGAATGGGCGACGAAATGGTTGATCGGCCAGGTCTGGCAGAACGGGCCGGAGAGCTTCCAGTCACGCCGCGCACCGTCGCTTTCCAGGATGAAGGCACCCTTCTTGGTGCCGACCAGTATCAGAACCTTGTCTGCCATCAGATCCTCCATCTATCCGGCCGCGGAGACACTACTCCTTTTCCAATGACGGTTGAACGGGCCGCGTCCCGACAACCATTGGCGCAATTTTTTGAAAGCGATGCGGCTTGTCACGCAATCATCGCTCGGCTATCTCTTCGGCCATGACCTCGTCGCGCGCCCCTTTCTCGACCGTCCCGGCCATTGCTGCCGGCGATCGCGCGCGCCTATCCTCGCTTCTTCTCCTTCTTAGCAGCGGTCGTCGGGTTGGCTGAAGGAGCGCCCGGCGGTCGAAGTGCCGCCGAGATCCGGCAAAGCTCCTTGTCCCGACACCATTCCCAGAACTAGAAGTGCCCGCCGCCGATCTGAGATCGCGGCCGGGCAAGGAGACGAAGATGAACGAGCAATCGAAGATCGTTGCCACGGGCGCCAAAGGCATGCCCGACGCCGCCCGCAAATACGAGCCCTACCCCTTCGTCGGCCTGAAGGACCGGACCTGGCCCGACCGGCGCATCGAGAAGGCGCCGATCTGGTGCTCCGTCGATCTGCGCGACGGCAACCAGGCGCTGATCGATCCGATGGGCCACGACCGCAAGGCGCGGATGTTCCAGTTGCTGCTGGACATGGGCTTCAAGGAGATCGAGATCGGCTTTCCATCTGCCTCGCAGACCGATTTCGACTTCACCCGCTTCGCCATCGAAGAAGCCGGCGTGCCCGACGACGTGTCGTTGCAGGTGCTGGTCCAGTGCCGGCCCGAACTGATCGCGCGGACATTCGAATCGTTGCAGGGCGCCAAGCGCCCGATCGTCCATTTCTACAATTCCACCAGCGAGTTGCAGCGCCGCGTGGTGTTCGACAAGGACGTGGCCGGCATCAAGGCGATCGCCACGGATGCGGCGAAGATGATCGTGGACGAGGCCGCCAGGTCGGTGCCCGGCTGCCGCTTCCAGTATTCGCCGGAAAGCTTCACCGGCACCGAGCTCGAAGTCGCGCTCGAAATCTGCAACGCAATCACCGAGATCATCAATCCGACGCCCGACAACAAGCTGATCCTCAATCTGCCAGCAACCGTCGAGATGTCGACGCCCAACATCCATGCCGACCAGATCGAGTGGATGAGCCGCCAGCTCGACCGGCGCGATTCGATCATCCTGTCCTTGCATCCCCACAATGACCGTGGCACCGGCATCGCCGCGACCGAACTCGGCCTGATGGCCGGCGCCGACCGCGTCGAGGGCACCTTGTTCGGCAATGGCGAGCGCACCGGCAATGTCGACGTCGTCACGCTGGCGCTCAACATGTACACGCAGGGCATCGACCCGATGCTGGACTGTTCGCAGATCGAGCGGATGAAGGAAGTCTACGAATACTCCAACCAGTTGAAGATACCCGAGCGCCACCCTTATGTCGGCGAACTCGTCTACACCGCCTTCTCCGGCTCGCATCAGGACGCGATCAACAAGGGAATGAAGGCGATCAAGGCCGCCAACAAGACGCAGTGGGAAGTCCCCTATCTGCCGATCGACCCGCAGGATGTCGGCCGGTCCTACGAGGCGATCATCCGCATCAACTCGCAGTCCGGCAAGGGCGGCATCGCGTACATCCTGCAGGCCGATTACGGCCTCAACCTGCCGCGCAATCTGCAGGTCGAGTTCAGCCGCGACGTTCAGGAAATCACCGACCGCGAGGGCAAGGAACTGCGCCCCAAGGCGATCCACGAGCGCTTCCTCAAACTCTATGTCGACCAGCCCAAAGGCCGGATGAAGTTCGTCGATCACCAGACCTTCCCGGACACCTCCGCCAAGGGCCGGCGCGTGGTCGAGGCGACGATCATCGACAATGGCCAGGAAGTGCAGATCACCGGCACCGGCACCGGCCCGGTCGACGGCTTCGTCGACGCGCTGTCGAAGCATATCGGCATCGACCTGACCGTCCTCGACTATTCGGAGCATTCCATGCAGCGCGGCTCGAACGCGGCGGCCATCTGCTACATGGAGGTCGAGCATCCGGGCGGAAAGCTCTTCGGCGCGGGCATCAACACCAACATCGTCGCGGCCTCGCTCGAGGCGGTCGTGTCGGCGGCCAACCGCATTCTCGGTGCCAAATGAGCGACAAGCTTGGTGCGCGCGTGGAGGGGAAAGGCGGCGAGACCATCGTCCTTCTCCACGGTTTCGGCGGGTCGCATTCGACCTGGACCGACATCCAGCCATCGCTTGCACGATACGCGCGCGTGATCGCCTATGACCTTCCCGGTCATGGGCGCTCGCTCGATTTTCCCGGCGCGGGCCCGGCGACGGTGGCGGCCAAGGCCGTCGCCGCCGATCTCACCGCACGCGGCATCGAGAAGGTGCATCTCGTCGGCCATTCGATGGGCGGCGCGGTCGCCACGCTGATCGCCATGCGCTCGCCCGAGCGCGTCGCCTCGTTGACGCTTCTGGCGCCCGGCGGCTTCGGGCCGCAGATCAACGGCGAACTTTTGAAGCGCTACGCCAATGCGCCCGACGCCGGCGCGCTGGGGTCGATCATGGACGAGATGTCCGCGCCGGGCTTTTCGACGCCGCCGAAATACGTGCTCGGCCTTGCCGCCGTGCGCGGTCAGCGCGGCCAGCGCGCCAACCTCGACACCTTCCATGGCATTATCCAGAAGGACGGCGTGCAGGGCGAGATTCCGCGCGAGGCGCTGGCAAAACTCGCCATGCCGGTCAACCTCGTCTGGGGAACGGCCGATCCGGTGCTGCCTTTTGCGCAGACGCAGAACCTGCCCGAAAACATCCGCCTCACCCCCATCGACGGCGCCGGCCACATGCTGACCGTGGAGGCCAAGCCCGCCGTGCTCGCTGCCATCCGTGCCTCTCTCGTTGCCGGAAGCCCTTGACTTTTGGCGCGTTTTCGCCGGAATCGGGGTGTAACGAAGCGTTAACTGTACCCTTGAGTCCCGGAGCGCCGGCATGAGCGAAGCTTTGGAAGAAACGCCCCACAAGGGCGAGATGCGCCGCCTCGCCGCCGCGATCCGCGAGGTCAAGACCAACAATGCCGACCGCACCGACGTCGTCGTCGATTTGCGCGAGGCGCAGCAGACGCGGCTCGAAATCCTCGCGCAGGACCTCGAACAGGTCTTCGCCGACATCCCGTCGGACGACGAGCGCTTCGATCTGAACGTCACGGCCGGGCTCCAGCCGCGCCTTTGGATCGACGCGGTGAGCCACGTCACCATGGGACGCGACAAGCGCACCTACCGATTCCTGAAGGACACCCGCAACGGCCGCATCGTGCTGGCCGAGACGCCCGACATCAAGAAGGCCGCCAATGCCGTGACGCTCTATGTCGCCGAGCGCATGGTCGAGCGCGAAGCGGTGCTGGCCGGCGACCGCGAGGCCCCTGCCCCCGTCCTCGGCGTGCTCGACCGCGAACCGGCCAAGGCCGCCTTCGACGTCTTCACCTCGTTGGCGCTGTTCCTGGCCGGTGCCTTCGTCGGCGTGGCCGCGGTGCTCTATTTCGCCTGGGACCGGCTGGCGATCAGCTTCTGAGCGCCGTCTTCCGCCGGCAGCAGCGTCTGCGCGACGATCTCGCGCACGCCTTCATGGCCGTGCATCAGCCCGCGCCGCTGAAGGCGCACGCCCCAGCCATCGTCCGGCCCGCCGTCGATCTCGATGAGGTTGTACTGCGCCGCCGGCTTCGACCCGCCGATCGCCTGCCCGGCCGCCGCCACGCCCAGCACCGGCACGCGCCCGTCGCGCCCGTCGAGCCAGTAGAGGCTCGGCAGATGCGTATGGCCGTGAAGAACGAGTTCGGCGCCGTGGCGCATCATCACCTTCTTGAACCGCCCGATGCCGTAGAGCCGCTTGTGCTGCGGCGCCGCCCCGCGGACCGGCGGGTGGTGGATCAGGATCACCCGGCAAAGCCCCTTCGTCTTCGCCTCGTCGAGCATCCGCCCGAGCCGCCGCGCCTGTGTGGAACCGAAATAGCCCGACGCCATGAACGGTGCCGTCGCGCGCGCCGAAGAAACGCCGATGATCGCCATGTCCCCGCGCACGCGCATATAGGGAAACGCGCCGCGATGGGCCGGCTGCGCCTTGCCATCGCCCCACATCCACTTGCCCCAGGCCCTGCAAGCCTTGTCGAGCGCGCCCGGTACATAGGCATCATGGTTGCCCGGCACGACAGAGACGTCGTCGCCATGGCCGACCTCTTCCAGCCACTGGCGGGCGACCTCCACTTCGGCGTCGAGCGCGAGGTTGACCAGATCGCCGGTGACCGCGATATGGTCGGGCGCGCGCACCTTCATGTCGTCGAGCAGCATCCCGATCACCTGGTCGTGGAGATTGGCTTTCCGGTTGCGCTGCCAGTTGATGTAGCCCGTGATCCGCTTCGAGGCGAGTTCACGATAGGACATGTCGGGAAGGGGGCCGAGGTGGACGTCCGAGAGATGAGCGAGCCTGAGCATACCCTTCCTTACGATATGAAATTCCGCGTGACCACCCCGGGAGGCGCGCGGTGAGCGAGACGTCCCGCACAATGCCGACCCGGCTGCAATGGTTGCGCATCAAGCTCTTTCACGGCTGGTTTCTTCTGCGCCGTCCGATGACGCTCGGCGTGCGCGGCATCGTCCACGACGCGGACAAAGGCACCGTCTTCCTCATCCGCCACACCTACATCGCCGGCTGGCAACTGCCCGGCGGCGGCGTGGAAGTGGGCGAAACGATGCGCCTTTCGCTCGAGCGCGAACTGGCCGAGGAAGGCAATATCGAGTTCACCGGCGAGCCCCGCCTTGTCTCGATCCATCTGAACCGCCAGGCGAGCCCGCGCGATCATGTCGCGCTCTATCTCATCACGCAGTTTCGCCAGACGGCGCCGAAACTGCCCGACCACGAGATCGCCGAGGCCGGCTTCTTCCCCCTCGACGCCCTCCCCGACGCAACCACGCCGGCGACAAGAAGACGCCTCGCCGAGGTGTTCGGCGAAGCCGTGCCGGAACATCATTGGTAGATCAGTCTGCTGTGGGGAGCCTGCGGATCGTAAACTCGATGATGTCGTCGGGGCGCTCGGCCCAGCTTTCGATTTCGGTCCAGTAGGCCTGTTTCGGCCAGCGGTCGAACCACTCCTGCGCCTTCACACGCGCGTCGGGGCGCGGCAGGCGGAACGTCTCGCGCACGAAGCCGTCGCGCGGATGGGGGCTGCCTTCTGCGCGATGCTTGTTGAGGCTGCGCCTCAACCCCTCCAGCGGTGGTCTCGCAGGCACCCGCAACAAAGAACTCCTTGACCCCAACGACCAACAGATTAGGGATCAGGACGTCAAATTACGAGTCAAATGTTGAACGCGTGCCGGCTGCCGCCGAATGCGCGCCCTCCCCACGGAGATTGGAATGGAACGTCCCGACATCCCGGCCGGCCTGCCCGACGACATCGAGGCGAAAAAGGCGACCGCGAAGGCCTGGTTCGAGGAGCTGCGCGACAAGATCGTCGCCGGTTTCGAGGCCATCGAGGACGATCTGTCGGGACCGCACGCCTCCTGGGCGCCGGGCCGGTTCGAGCGCACCGAATGGCTGCGCGACGAAGGCCGCGGCGGCGGCGGCATCATGTCGATGATGCGCGGCCGCGTCTTCGAGAAGGTCGGCGTCCACACCTCGACGGTGCATGGCGAGTTCTCGCCCGAATTCCGCAAGCAGATCCCCGGCGCCGACGAGGACCCGCGCTTCTGGGCAAGCGGCATCTCGCTCATCGCCCACCCGCACAATCCCAACGTGCCGGCCGTCCACATGAACACGCGCATGGTCGTAACGACGCGCCAGTGGTTCGGCGGCGGCGCCGACCTGACCCCGGTCCTCGACCGCCGCCGCAAGCAGGACGACCCCGACACGGCCGCCTTCCACAAAGCGATGAAATTCGTCTGCGACAAGCACAAGGCCGTCGCCGACCATGACCGCCTCAAGGCCTGGTGCGACGAATATTTCCACCTCCCCCACCGCGACGAGCCGCGCGGCACCGGCGGCATCTTCTACGACTGGCTGAAGACGCCGGAAGACAAGGGCGGCTGGAACGCGGATCTGCGTTTCTCTCAAGACGTCGGCCGCGCCTTCCTGGTGGTCTACAACCACCTCGTCCGCAAGAACTTCAACGACAACTGGACCGACGCCGACCGCGAGGAACAACTCATCCGCCGCGGCCGCTACGTCGAATTCAATCTGCTCTATGACCGCGGGACCATCTTCGGCCTCAAGACCGGCGGCAATGTCGATTCCATCCTGTCGTCGATGCCGCCCGAGGTGAAGTGGCCTTGAGCTATGGCGAGCCGATTTCCGCAAGCGCGCGTCGCAGCGGCATGTCTGACACCTGGATCGGTCCCGAGAAAGGTACGTTCATGTCGAGGACGAGATAGAACGAGCCTGCCAGAAGAAGTGATGAGGCGATGAATGCGCCGATGACAACCGCATTGCGCGGCGCCCGAAACCCGAAACCGGCGAAGACAAGCGACAACCATGCGATCAGCATGGCAATCATCTCATGGGGAATGGAGCCCTCCGATTGCTCAACGATTTCCCAGCGCCGCTCGACGATCGAACGATACTGCCCGCGAATATCCAGCATGACCTCCTGACGATACCTGTCCGAAGGCTGCACGGCCGCCAGCACATTTCCCAGTTGTTCCAGCGCCGCACCGGCTGGATCGGCCTTGGCGTGAAGGGCATCGGACGCGCGCGCCGGCGACGCTATGGCGGCTTCGACATAGGTGTTCAGCGCTTCGCGCGCCTCATCGCCCGGCGGGCCGTAATGGCGCAGGCTCCTGTCGAGAATGATCAGTTGGGTTGCAAATGTATGAACGTCAGCCTCAATGCCGTCATACGTGCTTCGGGCCGAGTTGATCATCAACCCGAACACCAGCGATGTCATAAGGGTGAAGATACCTGCGACGAGCCTGAGCACGGTTTCTGTCGCCTCGTCGCGGTGACGTGCGGGCAGTCGGGGGTAGGCGAACAGCATCGCCAGCGCCGAGCCCGCTAGGCAGCAAAAAACGAGGATGGAAAGCCCCAGATTGGTCACGGCGATCCTTGGACCGGTGATCGATGCCGGCGATCATAGCTTGCGATCTGTCAAACACCAGCTTGGCGTAAAGGTTCTGCGAGAGTTGTGCGGCCATTGTGGCGTCAGTGGCAGATCGGCGATTTCGTCCAGCGACATGGCCTGGATAGCGGGATGTGCGAGCGGGTCGTCGGGACTGGGCTCGCGACGGCGCTTCAAGAAAAACTTAAACATGGCATTGCTCATCAACCTCAGATGCCAAATTATCCCGCCATTCCAGTTGGATTTCACTGGAGTTTGCCTTCACCTCACTTTAGTTTTTCTCTATGAAAGAACTGAACCGCGTACATATGAACGGGCTACGCGCGACGGAAGCCGTCGGCCGGGTCGGCGGGCTACAGGCGGCTGCCGATGAACTGGGCGTCACCGTCGGCGCGGTCAGCCAGCATGTCGCTCGCCTTGAAGCCGCGCTTGGTCGGCTCGTCTTCGTCCGAACGTCGCGCGGGCTCGTCGCGACGGAGTTCGGCCGCACCTTCCTCGCACGTCTGACGTCCGGCTTTGCCGAACTCGAAGGCGCACTGAAAAGCGCGCGTCACGACCGGGCGAACATCCTGACGGTGTCGGTTGCGCCCGTCCTCGCCTCGAAATGGCTCGTGCGGCGCCTTGCCCGGTTTTCCGCGCTCCATCCGGACATCACCTTGCGCCTCGACGCCTCGGTCACGCTCGTCGATCCCGACGCCAGCGACGTCGACGTCGCCATCCGCGTCGGCGACGGAAACTGGCCGGGCGTGACGAAGACGTTTCTGCTGCCGCAGGATGTCTTTCCGGTCTGCGCACCGGCGCTCGCGAAACGCCTGCGCGTGCCGCTGGATCTGACGAATGCGCCGATCATTCGCGATGCGAACTCGACACTGAAATGGTCGACCTGGCTCGCCCCGTTCGGCATCAATGAAGACCAGCTTGCCGACGGCCACAGCTTCACCGATGCCGCACTGTGCCTCGACGCGGCGATTGCCGGCCAGGGCGTCATGCTCGCCTGGCAGACGCTGGCGCAATATGCGATCGGCGCAGGCCAGCTTGTCGCCCCCTTTCCGCAGCGCGCAGCGACCGGCCTCGGCTACTGGGCGGTCACCTCGTCGTCCCAAGCACTCGCGCGAAAGACGCGCGCTTTCATCACGTGGCTCAAAGCCGAACTCGACGAAACCCGCCTTGCCTTTCCTTAGACCTCGAATGACAAGTTGCCCCTAAGCAACAGAGGTCGAACACGAAATTGCGAGCGCAATTTCCTTAAATCACGCATTAACTTTCTGCGTTAATCTCGCGTGCATGAAGACAGCGCGCATCATTACATTAGCCTTGACTGTTGCAACCGCCTGGCCCGCCCTGGCCAGCGAGGTCGTGCCGTTCCCTGCCCTGCCCGCGCCGCAAATCCCGGCGACGGTGGAAAGCGTGACGCGCGAGACCAATTTCACGCACCGCATCCACAAGCCGGCGCAGCCGAACGGGCGGACGATCATCCTGATGCACGGCTCGGGTGGCGACGAGACGACCTTGGTGCCGCTGGCGACCAAGATCGACCCGAACGCGACGCTGATCGGCATTCGCGGGCGCGTCGTCCAAGAGGGCGTGAAGCGCTGGTACAAGCGCATCACCCCGACGAGCTTCGACCAGACCGACATTCGCGGCGAGGCGGCGGCGTTTGCCGAGTTTTTCGGCCGGCTGGTCAAGAGCGAGGGCATCGACCTCGAGCGCACGACCTTCCTCGGCTATTCCAACGGCGCCAATCTGATCGCGGCCCTGTCGGTCCTGCATCCCGACGTCGTGAAGACGGCCGTGCTGCTGCGCCCCATGCCGGTCCTGGAAACCGCGCCTCACGCGAACCTCGCCAAGGGGAGGTTCCTGACCATTTCCGGCCGCGACGACACGCTCTACGCGCCCTTCGCGTCGAAGCTGGAGGCGATGTTCAAGTCCTGCGGCGCGGACGTGGTGGCGAAAACCATCATCGCCGGTCACGACATCGGCGACGAGGATGCGAAGATCGCGTCAGAATGGCTGGCTGGGTTGCAGATGGCTTCGGTGCAGTAGGGTCGGGCTGATACGGCAGCGCTGAGCACCCCCACTCCGTCGCGCTTCGCGCGTCACCTCTCCCCCTGCCCGGGCGAGAGGAAAACGCGTTGCCGCAACGTCGGCGCTTCTCCAGCTTGGATTTCCTCTCCCCTTTTTTAAGGGGGAGAGGTGGCGCACGAAGCGCGACGGAGGGGGGGTGCTTCGCTACCTCTCAGTTCGAGGCTTCGACCTCAAGCCTGGATCACCACCACATTCGCCCCCACCGGCACCCGTTCGTAGAGATCGATCACGTCGTGGTTGAGCATGCGCACGCAGCCCGATGACATGGCATGTCCGATAGACTGTGGCTGGTTGGTGCCGTGAATGCGGAACATGGTGTCGCGGCCGCCGCGGTGGAGATAGAGCGCGCGGGCGCCGAGCGGATTGGTCGGGCCACCGGGCAAGCCGCCGGCGAACTCGCGATTGCGCGGGTCGCGGCTGATCATGTTGGCGGTCGGCGTCCAGCTTGGCCATTCGGCCTTGCGGCCGACAGTTGCATTGCCGCGCAGCGCAAGCCCTTCCTTGCCGACGCCGATGCCGTAGCGCATCGCGCGGCCATTGCCCATCACGTAGTAGAGGCGGCGCTCGGGCGTGTTGACGACGACCGTTCCCGCCTTGTGCTTGGTCTCGAAGGCGACCTCCTGCCGGCGCAGCTCCGGCTTGATCTTGTCGAGCGGGACGGCGCGCAGCGGGAAGCTTTCGTCCGGCAGCGCGGCGTAGTTGAGCATGGCGGTTCGGTATTCGGTGCCGGCGGCCGTGCAGCCGGCGAGAAAGAGCGGAAGGCCGGCGAGAAAGCCGCGACGCGAGATGGACATGATGTTGCCTTTGACCAAGAAACCCCTGTCGATTTTCGTAAACGCGTATGGTTAACGATACCTTCCCGGACGAAAATTTGAAGGAACTTCTGCACCGTCGTCAGGTTGGAGATGCATCGACGCAACACGTCGCGTCGGCTATGATTGGACGTTACCAAGAAGGGAGAAGACCGATGAAGGAATTTCATTGCGGCTCGCTCGTTCCAGGTTGCGACTGGCACACACGGCATGACGAAGAGGCGGAAGTGATGCGCCGCGCGGTCGAGCACATGCGCCAGGCGCATGGCGAGGACACGATCCGCGAGACGATGGTCGAGGCCATCCGCTCCCGCATCACCAACGCGCAGAAGGCTGCCTAGCCTTCGAATTGCAAGAGCCCGCGGGCACGCTCGATGAGCGCCTCGCGGCCAAGCGTGAAGCCCGACGACACCCACTCACCCTTGAGCGTTGCGAGCGCCTTGCCGAGGCGCTCGTCCTGCGCCGCGCCGAGCGCGACGAGGTCGCGTCCCTGGAGCGGAAACTGCGGCGCGATCCAGTTTTCGGCGTATTTCAGCAATTGCGAATATTGGCCGGCGGCGACCAGATCGAGGTCGTTCTGGACGCCCCGCACACGCGCGGCGGCGAGTGCGAGCTTCAACTTATCCACGCCCGGCCGGTGTCCGGCCGAAAACAGGCGCTTTGCGAGCGATATCTCGCTCGTTTCAGCCGCGATTTCGCCGAAACCGGCCCATTCCAGCAGCCTTTTGGCCTCGTTCTTCGACAGTTTCAGCCGCTCGGAAAGACTATCCACGCGCTCGGCCGTCGGCGGGATGATCGCCATGAGGCGCAGCATCGGATCGACCGGCCAGCCAAGATCGCGCTCAGTGGCGACGAGCCCGGGCACGGCATCGATGCCCCATTTCTCGCTCTCGGGAAGCACCGCGGTCAGAACGCCGGACTGGCGCATCCAGAGCAGTGCGCGGGAGGGGTCGGGGGCGGCGAGGAGCTTCTTCAGTTCCGCCCAGATACGCTCGGCGGAAAGCCGCGACAGGCCGGATTTCAGCCGCGCCGAGGCCTTGATCCCCTCCGCATCCGGCCGGCCGGAGCCGTACCAGGCGAAGAAGCGGTAGAAGCGCAGGATGCGCAGGTAATCCTCACGGATGCGGTCCTCGGCATCGCCGATGAAGCGAAGGTTGCGTTTCTCGAGGTCCGCGACGCCGCCCACGAGGTCGATGACCTGGCCGTCGGCAGTGGCGTAGAGCGCGTTGATGGTGAAGTCGCGCCGTTCGGCGTCGACCTGCCAGTCGCGGCCGAAGGCGACGGTCGCGTGGCGGCCGTGGTTTTCGACGTCTGCCCGCAAGGTCGTGACTTCAAAGGGTTTTCCGTGCGCGACGACCGTGATCGTGCCATGCGCCTTGCCGGTCGGAACCGGCTTGAAACCGGCTGCCGCAGCGCGTCTTTCGGTCTCGTCGGGCAGGCAGGTGGTGGCGATGTCGATGTCGGTGACGGCTTCGCCGAGAAGCGCGTTGCGCACCGCCCCGCCGGCGATCCGGGCTTTCTCGCCATCGGCGGACAGGACGGCCAGCAGCTTCTGCAGCGCCTTGTCCCTGAGCCACGGTGCGTCGGAGATGGAAACGCTCACGCGTAGAGCCTTTCATAGAGCGTGCGGATGATGCCGGCGGTGACGCCCCAGATATACCGCTCGCCGAAGGGCATCGTGTAGAAGAAGCGCTCGCGCTCCTGCCAGATGCGGCTGTCGCGAGTGTGGTTGGCGGGGTCCATCAGGAAGGCGAGCGGCACCTCGAAAGCGTCGTCGACTTCGTCCTCGTTAAGCGTCAGCATGAAGCCCGGCTGGGCGATGCCGAGAACCGGCGAGATGCGGAAACCCGAGCCCGAGACGTAGTCCGGCATCCGGCCGACGATCTCGATCGTCTCGGCGCCGATGCCGATCTCTTCCTCGGTTTCGCGGATCGCGGCGAATTCGGGCGTCGGGTCGGTCGCGTCGATGCGCCCGCCGGGAAAGGCGATCTGGCCGGAATGGCTGCGCAGCTTTTCGGTGCGCTTGGTGAGGATGATCGTCGCACCGTCCGGATGGTCGACGGCGGCGATCATGACGGCGGCATCGCGCAGCCGCTCGTGGACGATCAGGTGGCGCATGTCCGGGTTGAGGCTGTGGTCGCCATAGTCGGTGCCCTCATGCGGCGCCTGTTCGCGCGCGGCGCGGCGGCGGAAATCGGCGCCCGAATAGAGCGGTGCGTCCAGTGCTTCAGCCCGCAAGACGGTTCAGCTCCGCAATCGGCATGACCGGGAAGATCTCGCCCTTCGAGCGCAGGCAGAACATCGCGCGCCCATCCACGTCGATCTCTTCTCCGATCTCGGCGAGCTGGTACATCACCGGCCGCGCGACGAGCGCTTCGAGCCGGCCGCGGACGTGAAGATAGGGTTTCAGGCCGCCCGTCTCGTCCTCGTCGACGAATCGCAACGGATGTTCGGCGCCGGCCTCGACGACGTCGCCGACATTGGTGCGGAAGGTCAGGACTTGCCCCTCCCCGCTGCCGGAAACGTCCATCTCGACGGCGAGGAAATGCGCGTCTTCGACCCGGATGCCGACCTTTTCGACCGGGGTGACGAGATAGGTGTTGCCGTCCTCGTCCTTGCGCAGGACGGAGGAGAAAAGCTGGACGAGCGGCATGCGGCCAATGGGGGTTCCCATGTAGAACCACGTGCCGTCCGCCTTGATCTCCATGTCGAGATCGCCGCAAAAATCGGGGTTCCACTTGTCGACGGGAGCCGCGCCCTTGCCGGCGCGCGCGGCGCGGGAAATGAGCGCTTCGAGGCCTGTGCTGTCGGTTGCTGCGGCAAGGCCAGCCGTTTTCTGTGCATCGGTCATCGTCACGAAATAGTCACTGTTGTTTCGCTTGTCAGCACAGGCGTACCATTTAAGTTGATCGCGCCGGTTGCGCCAAGGCGTGAATTGCCCCAAGCCCAAGGACGACGACATGAGCCTGACCATCAAGGAACCAGCGATGAGCGAGACCGAGATGGTGGCCGAAGCCGAGCGCGCGCTGGCTGAAATCGGCAAGGTGCGCCAAGCGGTCGGCAAGGTGATCTTCGGACAGGAACAGGTGGTCGAGCAGACGCTGGTCGCCATTCTCGCCGGCGGCCACGGGCTGCTCGTCGGCGTGCCCGGCCTTGCCAAGACCAAGCTGGTCGAGACGCTCGGCATCGTGCTCGGCCTCGACGGACGGCGCATCCAGTTCACCCCGGACCTGATGCCGTCCGACATTCTCGGCTCCGAAGTGATGGAGCAGGACGAGACCGGCCGGCGCTCTTTCCGCTTTCTCAAGGGGCCGATCTTCGCGCAGCTTTTGATGGCCGATGAAATCAACCGCGCCTCGCCGCGCACGCAGTCGGCGCTGTTGCAGTCGATGCAGGAATATCACGTCACAGTCGCCGGCGAGCGGCACGATCTGCCCTCCCCCTTCCACGTGCTCGCGACGCAAAACCCGCTGGAGCAGGAAGGCACCTACCCGCTGCCCGAAGCGCAGCTCGACCGCTTTTTGATGCAGATCGACATCGACTATCCCGAACTTGCCGCCGAACGGCGCATCCTGATCGAAACGACGGGCGTCAACGACCAGAAGGCCGAGAATGTGCTCGACGCGGCACGGCTGAAGACCGTGCAGGCGCTGATCCGCCGCATGCCGGTGCCCGAAAGCGTGGTCGACGCGATCCTGAAGCTGGTGCGCTCGGCGCGGCCTGGCTCGGGCGACGCGGAAACGGACCGGCACGTTTCGTGGGGTCCCGGCCCGCGCGCCAGCCAGGCGCTGACGCTGTGCGCCCGCGCGCGCGCTCTTTATGACGGCCGGCTCGCGCCCTCGATCGACGACGTGCGCGACCTTGCAGAACCCGTTCTGCAGCACCGCATGGCGCTGACTTTCGCCGCAAGGGCGGAAGGCATGACCGTTCGCGACGTGATCGCGCGGCTCGCAAAGGCGGTCTGATGGCTTCGCTCGGTGCGGTCAGCCCTGCCGTCGCCCCGCGCGACGCGCTGGCCCGCGCCCGCGTTCGCGCGGCGCTGGTGCCCGACCTGCTGATCGAGGCGCGGCGCGTGGTCAACACGGTGATCGCCGGCTGGCACGGCCGGCGCAAGCGCGGCATCGGTGAGAATTTCTGGCAATTCCGGCCTTACGTCGATGGCGAGGCGATCGCCCGGATCGACTGGCGGCGCTCGGCGCGCGACGACCACACCTATGTGCGCGACCGGGAATGGGAAGCAGCGCACACCGTGTGGCTTTGGGCCGATCCGTCCGCCTCCATGCTCTACCAGTCGAAGACGGCGTCCGTTTCCAAGGAATCGCGCGCGCTGGTGCTAGCGCTGGCGCTGGCCGAACTTTTGTCGCGCTCTGGCGAGCGCATCGCCTGGCCGGGGCTGACCGACCCCTTCTCGGCGCGAAATGGGGCCGAGCGGCTGGCGGCGCAGATGATGCACGCGGTGCATCTGCCGACGCGGCCTGACCTTTCGACCATGAAGCGCTTTTCCGACGTGGTGCTGATCTCCGATTTCCTCGACCCGGTCGAGGAAACGCGCGAATGGCTCGATGTGCTGGCGACGCGCGGCGTGCGCGCGCACCTGATCGAGATTTCGGACCCGGCGGAGGAGGAGTTTCCCTATTCCGGCCGTACCGAATTCCAAGACCCGGAGACCGGCACGAAGCTGACGGCCGGACGCGCCGAGACGCTGCGCGAGGACTACCGCAACCTTTACACCGCGCGGCGTGAGGAGCTTTCCGCCTGGGCGCGCAAGCTCGGCTGGAGCTATACGGTGAACCACACCGACAAGCTGGCCTCCGACGCGCTGGTGCGCGTCCATCTGGCGATGAGCCAGGGGGGCCGCTGATGGGGTTCCTGCCGCTCTCCTTCGGGCTGCCGGCGGTGCTGGCCGGGCTCATCGCCCTGCCGGTGATCTGGTGGCTGTTGCGCCTGACGCCGCCGAAGCCGCAGACGGAAGCCTTTCCGCCGCTGCGCATTCTGGCGCGCGTGCTGCGCAAGGAGGAGACGCCGCACCAGAGCCCCTGGTGGCTGACGCTCTTGCGGCTCGCGATGGCGGCGCTGATCATCTTCGCGCTCGCCGAACCGGTGTTCAATCCGCGCGAGCGCATCTCGACCGGCGGCAATGCGGTGGCGATCGTCGTCGACAATGGCTGGGCGTCGGCGCCGGACTGGGCGATGCGCGTCGCGACCGCCGAGCGGCTGATCGCCGATGCGGAGGCGGAAAACGCCCCCGTGCTGCTCGCCTTCACCGTCGATGCGCCCAATGCCGAGATCGGCCCCTTCGATGCACAAGCGGCGCGCGAGCGGCTGAATGCGGCCGATGCGCGCCCCGTCCCGGTGGACCGCGCGGCGACCTATGAGCGGGTCGCAGCGGCGCTGGGCGACGTGCCGAACGCCTCCGTCGCCGTGCTGTCGGACGGGCTGGCGAGTGAGGCGGACGAAGCGGCTTTCGACGCGCTTCTCGCCAATGCAAGCGGGCTGATCTGGGCGACGCCGCAAGGCGTGACCGAAATCGGCCTGACGGGGACCGCCAACGAGCCTGACGCCTTCGTCGTCGAGGCCGTGCGGCCGACGAGCGATGCCGGCCCGCGCCAGGCGCTTATCGCCGCGCTCGACGATCGCGGCCGGCGGATCGCGGAAGCGGAACTGTCCTTCGGTGCGGGCGAAGCGGCGACAACGGCGGCCTTCACCGTGCCGTTCGAACTGCGCAATGACTTCGATTCGATCGCCGTCGACGGCGAGGCGCAGGCGGGCGCGGTGCGCGTTCTGGATGAAAATTCGCGCCGCCGCCGCGTCGGCCTGATCGCGCAGGGCGATGGCGACGAGGCGCAGCCGCTTCTCTCGCCGCTCTATTACATCAACCGCGCCCTTTCCCCCTTCGCCGACCTCGTCGAGCCGACGAGCGCCGATCTCGGCTCGGCCATTCCCGAGCTGCTGGAACAGCGCCCGGCGATGATCGTGATGGCCGATGTCGGGACGCTGCCGGACGAGGCGCATGCGGCGCTCGTCGAATGGGTCGACGGCGGCGGCACGCTCGTGCGCTTCGCCGGACCGCGCCTTGCCGCTGCCGAGCCGGACGAGGACCTCTTGCCGGTGCGGCTGCGGATCGGCGAGCGCGCTTTGGGCGGCACGTTGTCCTGGACCGAGCCGCAGGCCATAGCCGAATATCCGCAAGGCTCGCCCTTCGCCGATCTGACGCCGCCGACCGACGTGACCGTGTCGCGACAGGTGCTGGCCGAGCCGACCGCCGACATCGTCGAGCGAAGCTGGGTCAATCTTGCCGACGGTACGCCGCTGGTGACCGGCGCGCGGCGCGGCGACGGCACGCTGGCGCTGTTTCACATCACGCCTCAGGCGACATGGTCGAACCTGCCGATCTCGGGCTCCTTCGTCGAATTGTTGCGGCGGCTGGTGCAATTGTCGCGCAATCAGGGGCCGGCAACCGCGCAGGCCGGCAATGGCGAGGCGACGCTGCCGCCCTATCGCCTGATCGCCGCCGATGGCAGCCTCGTGCCGCCGACGCCGGATGCACGGCCGCTGGCAGTTTCCGTCGATGCGCCGGTCACGCTGGAAAATCCACCGGGACTTTACGGCAGCGAGGAAGGCGTCGTGGCGCACAATCTCCTGCCTCAGGATGCGGTATTGGAGCCGATTGCGCGACCTCAGACACCGCTCGCCGCGCGCGACGTCGCCTATGGCTTCGACGAGCAGGTGGATTTGCGCGGGCCGCTCTTTGCCATCGCGCTGGCGCTGATGATCCTCGACACGCTGGCGGTGCTGTGGCTCGGCGGCAAGCTGCGCCGGCCGCGCGCTGCGCGGGCCGTTCCCGCCGCTCTGGCGCTGGCGTTGATGGGCGCGGTTGCGATGCCGGATGCCAACGCGCAGGAGGGCGATATTCAGCCCGGCGACGAGGAGGCCATCGCCGCGATCAGCCAGACGCGCATTGCCTATGTTCTGACGGGGGACTCGTCGATCGACGCGATCAGCCGCGCCGGGCTCGAAGGGCTCGGCCGGTTCCTGACCGACAAGACGGCGCTGGAGCCGGGCGAGCCGGTCGGCGTCGACATCGCCGAGGACGAGCTTGCGTTCTATCCGCTGATCTACTGGCCGATCGACGAGGGCGGCGAGATGCCGTCGGAGGCCGCGCTGGCGCGGATCGACGCCTATATGCAGGATGGCGGGACGGTGCTGTTCGACACGCGCGACCAGTTCGGCGCGGGGTTCGATGCCGGCTCGGCGAGCCCGTCGACCATGCGCCTGCGCGACATTCTCGCCAACATGAACGTGCCGCCGCTGGAGCCGGTGCCCGAGGACCACGTCCTGACCAAGGCCTTCTACATCCTCCCCGAATTCCCCGGCCGCTTCAACGGCAGCCCGCTCTGGGTCGAGGCGTCGCAGACGCTTGAGGAGACGGCCGACCGGCCGGTGCGCGTCGGCGATGGCGTGACGCCGATCATGATCACCGCCAACGACCTTGCCGGCGCCTGGGCGGTCGGCGCCAACGGCGCACCCATGCTGCCAACCGTGCCCGCCGACCCGATGCAGCGCGTCTATGCGTATCGGGCGGGGGTGAACATCATGATGTACATGCTGACGGGGAATTATAAGTCGGACCAGGTGCATGTGCCGTCGATTTTGGAGAGGTTGGGGCAGTGATGGGCTTGATCACCGGAACCACCCCCACTCCGTCGCGCTTCGCGCGCCACCTCTCCCCCTGTCCGGGGGAGAGGAACGCAGGCTGGATGAGCGTTTTCGCTGCGGCAGCGTTTCCTCTCCCCCGGGCAGGGGGAGAGGTGGCCTCCCCGGGTCTTGCCTTCGGCAAGCCCGAGGACAGGCTCCGGGACGGAGTGGGGGCGCTTCGCAACGGTAACCGCCCATGAACTGGTCCCTCGCCTTCGAACCCCTCCTCGCCTGGCCGTGGCTCGCCGCGCTCCTCGTACCCGTCGCAGCGCTCGTCACCTGGGGGCTCTTCGCCCGGCAGCGGGGCGCGTGGATGCGGCTGGCGGCGATGGCGGCGCTGGCGCTGGCGCTGATCAATCCCGTCCTGCTGGACGAGGAACGCGAGCCGTTGAAGAGCGTCGTCGCGCTCGTCGTCGACCGCAGCCAGAGCCAGGAGATCGGCGATCGGCGGGCGACGACGGACCGGGCGCTGGAGGAGATGCAGGCGCGGCTGGCGCGGTTCGACCAGTACGACGTGCGCGTGGTCGAGACCGGCCAGTCGGACGCCGCCGACGACCGCACGCAGACGCGGCTCTTCGGCGCGCTGGATTCGGCGCTGCGCGACGTCGCGCCCTCGCGGGTCGGCGGGGCGATCATGATAACCGACGGGCAGGTGCACGACGTGCCGGAGAGCCCTGGCTTTTCCGGTCCGCTCCATGCGCTGGTGACCGGCGAGGAAGACGAGTTCGACCGGCGCATCCGCTTCGAGCGCGCGCCGCGCTTCGGTATCGTCGACCGGCCGGTGACCATGAGCTACCGGGTGCTGTCGACCGACGGGGCGAGCGGGCCGGTCGAGGTGACCGTGCGCGTCAATGGCGAGCATGTGGTGCGCCAGACGGCGGTGATCGGCGAGGAGACCGAGGTCGACATCGTCATCCCCAACGCCGGGCGCAACATCGTCGAGCTCGAGTTCCCTGTGGCCGAGGGCGAGCTGACGGCGACCAACAACCAGACCATCGCGATCCTAGATGGCATCCGCGAGAACCTGCGCGTGCTGCTCGTCTCCGGCGAGCCGCATGCCGGCGAGCGGACGTGGCGCAACCTTTTGAAATCCGACGCTGCGGTGGACCTCGTCCACTTCACCATTTTGCGCCCGCCCGAAAAGCAGGACGGCACGCCGATCAACGAACTCTCGCTCATCGCCTTCCCGACGCGCGAGCTCTTTGTCGATCGGATCAACGATTTCGACCTGATCATCTTCGACCGCTACCAGCACCGCGACGTACTGCCGATCCTCTATTACGACTACATCGCCGAGTATGTGGAAAATGGCGGCGCGCTTTTGATCGCGGCGGGGCCGGAATATGCCGGCAACCAGTCGATCTCGCGCACGCCGCTGATGGCGGCGCTGCCGGCGATGCCGACCGGCGAGGTGGTGGAACAGGCGTTCTATCCGCGCCTGACGGAAACCGGCGAGCGCCATCCGGTGACGCGCGGGCTCGAAGGCTCGGGCCAGGAGCCGCCGCAATGGAGCCGCTGGTTCCGCCAGATCGGCATCGAGCGGCCGGAGGGCGAAGTGGTGATGCAGGGCGCCGACGACATGCCGCTGCTGCTGCTCGACCGGCAGGGTGAAGGCCGCGTCGGCATGCTTTTGTCCGACCATGGCTGGCTGTGGGCGCGCGGCTTCGAGGGCGGCGGCCCGCATGTCTCGCTCTATCGGCGCATGGCGCATTGGCTGATGAAGGAGCCGGAGCTCGAAGAGGAACGGCTGACGGCGAATGCGCGCGGCATGACGCTCGAGATCGAGCGCCAGACGATGGAGGACGAGGCCGGCGAGGCGAGCGTGACGACGCCTTCGGGCGAGACGCTGACCGTGCCGCTGACGGCCGGCGCGCCGGGCACGTTCGACGGGACGGTCGAGACCGACGAGATCGGGCTCTATCGGATCGCCAATGGCGACCTGGAAACGCTCGCCCATGTCGGGCCGGTAAACGCGCCGGAATTCACCGACACGGTGTCGACGATGGAAAAGCTGCAACCGGTGGCAGACGCCAGCGGCGGCACGGTGCGGCGCATCGAGGCCGGGCTGACCGGCGCGCTCGATTTGCCGAACATCGTGCCGATCCGCCCCGGCGCGGATGCGGACGGGCGCGGTTGGGTCGGGTTGCAGACGACGAATGACAGCGTGCTGCGCTCGGTCTCTCGCGTACCGCTCTTCGCTGGTTTCTTCGGACTAGCGTTGCTGCTCTTCACCTTCGGCGCGACCTGGTATCGCGAGGGGCGCTGAATTTTTCAGATGTCCGCTGTCGGGATCGGGTGAGCCCGGCCGTCCTATGCGCAGACATCAATCAGGGAGCTTTTCCATGCGCATGATCTTCGTCAATCTGCCAAGCAAGGACCTCGCCGCCAGCCGCGCCTTCTTCTCGGCGCTTGGCTATTCGTTCAACGAGGACTTCTCCGACGACACGGCGACCTGCATGGTGGTCGCGGACAACATCTTCGTGATGCTGCTCACCCATGAGAAGTTCAAGGGTTTCATCAATGGCGAGATGGCCGACGGTCACAAGGTGACGGAGGTGCTGACCGCGCTCTCGGCCGACAGCCGGCAGGAGGTGGACGACATTCTCGCCAAGGCGCTGAAGGCCGGCGCCAAGCCGTGGAAGCCGGTGATGGACATGGGCTTCATGTATGGCTGCTCGTTCCAGGATCTGGACGGGCATGTCTGGGAATATGTGTTCATGGAGCAGGCGGCCTGAAATCTGCTGGTACTACGGCCAAGTTGCAGCAGACCCCCACTCCGTCGCGCTTCGCGCGCCACCTCTCCCCCTCAAAAGGGGAGAGAAAACCAAGCTGGAAGAGCGCTTACATCGCGGCAGCGAGTTCCTCTCCCCTTTTGAGGGGGAGAGGTGGTCCGCAGGACCGGAGTGGGGGTCTGCGCAAGAGTGGCGGTCTTCTAAGCACCAGCCACATCCGCATGGCTGATCGCCCCATGCAGCGAAGCCGCCCCTCCCGGCACCAGTTCCAGCACCAGAAGCCGCGCCGGGTCGACCGGCCAGGGCATGGTCATCGTTCCCGGCTTGACCGGAACATAGCCGAGCGGGCCGTAATAGGGCGCGTCGCCGACGAGGACGATGGCGCGGGCGCGCTTGGACTTCGCCGCGTCGGCGGCCATTGCCATGAGCTTGCGGCCGATGCCGAGATTCTTCCACGACGGGCGTACGGCTAGCGGGCCGAGGAGCATGGCGCGGCCTTCGCCGACCGCGATCGGCGTCAGGCGCACCGAGGCGATGACGTGGCCGTTTTCGGTGGCGACGAAGGAGAGGTCGCGCGCGTGCGGCCCGCCTTCGCGGATCTTGTGGGCGGCGCGGGTGAAGCGGCCGGGGCCGAACGCCTCGGCGTTGATCTCTTCGATTTCAGCGTCGTGGGATGGCAGTTCCGGCGCGTAGGCGACGTCGGCAAGGGTCATGGCGGGAATTCCGGATCGGCGTTGGGAAAGGCAGGGCGGAATGGCGTCAGCCATCGTCCGCGCTTACGCGCGGGTGCTCTTTCGTCGTCGCTCGATGCGGATGGTCGGCATGGATTTCCCCCGGAGATTCGCTGCTAGCATGAGAATGGGGGGACGTCTATCGCGTTTCGCGGTGAGTGAGACGGGTAGCCAATGGGTTGAACCCAAGTGCGGCGGAAACGGAGAGGCCTGGATTCCTGTGACAAGCACAGGAATGACGATGGCATGGAGGATGACGCCAATCGTCGAAGTGGGAGGTTGGGCATAACCCTCTCCGCCGTCATTCCTGTGCTTGTCACAGGAATCCAGGCCTCTCCGTTTCAATATCCGTTACGCAGACCGCCTGCGCACCTCACCACTTGACGATCTGTTCAATACGCAAAGTTTGGCTCGGCCCGCCCCCTGCCCTAACTCTTGGTCAACAAGAGGAGATACGCATGGGACTTCTGGTCGACGGCAAGTGGCAGGACAAGTGGTACGACACGTCCAAGACGGGCGGGCGCTTCGAGCGGTCGCAGTCGCAGTGGCGCGACTGGGTGACGGTCGACGGCGAACCCGCCGAGGGGCGCACACGCGGCTTCAAGGCCGAGCCCGGCCGCTACCATCTCTACGTCTCGCTCGCCTGCCCCTGGGCGCACCGGACGCTGATCTTCCGCAAGTTGAAGAAGCTCGAGGACGTGATCTCGGTCTCCGTCGTCCACCATTTCATGGGTGAGAACGGCTGGACTTTTCTGACGGACGAAGCGGCGACCGGCGACGATCTCTATGGGCTCGACTTCCTGCACCAGATCTACACCAAGGCCGACCCTAACTACTCGGGCCGCGTGACCGTGCCGGTCCTATGGGACAAGAAGGAACAGACGATCGTCTCCAACGAGAGCGCGGAGATCATCCGCATGTTCAACTCCGCCTTCGACGAATGCGGCGACGGAAGGCTCGATTTCTACCTAGAGGAGTTGCGCGGCGAGATCGATGCGGTGAACGCGCGCGTCTACGACGCGATCAACAACGGCGTCTACAAGGCCGGCTTCGCCACGAAGCAGGAGGCGTATGAGGAGGCGTTCGACGAGCTTTTCGCGGCGCTCGACGAGATGGAGGCGCGGCTCTCACGCCGGCGTTACATCGCCGGAAACGTGTTGACCGAAGCCGACTGGCGGCTGTTCACGACGCTGGTGCGCTTCGATGCGGTCTACTACTCGCACTTCAAGTGCAACGAGCGCCGGATCGAGGACTACGCCAATCTTTCCAATTATTTGCGCGAACTCTATCAGGTACCGGGCGTGGCGGAGACGGTGAACATGCACCACATCAAGAGCCATTATTACGGCAGCCACGAAACGATCAATCCGACGCGGATCGTGCCCAAGGGGCCGGATCTCGACTTCGCCCGGCCGCATGACCGGGCGAAGCTGAAGAAGGCGGCCTGACGGAGGCGCCAGGCCGCGCCGATCAGATTTCGATCATCGGGTTCTGATCCTGCCGCTGCGGGATTTCGAGCTGGCGGCGGATCGACTCGGGGACTTCGCGCTGCGGGAACATCAACGGCTCGTTCTGGAGCACCAGGACGGGCGTATCGATCGCGACGCGGGCGTAAAGATCGATGATGTCCTGGTTGAACAGACGGATGCAACCCGAGGAAACCGCGAGGCCGATCGACCACGGCTCCGACGTCCCGTGGATGCGGTAGAGCGTGTCGCGGCCACCCTCGAACAGATAGAGCGCTCGCGGCCCGAGCGGGTTTTCGAGGCCGGGGGGCATGCCGCCGGCCCACTGGGCGTTGCGGCCGGGTTCGCGCTCGATCATCGCGGCAGTCGGGGTCCAGGTCGGCCACTGGGCCTTGCGGGCGACGCGGGCCTCACCCTCGAATTCGAGGCCGGCACGGCCGACGCCGATGCCGTAGCGCATCGCCATGCCGCCTTCCTGAACGAGGTAGAGGAAGCGGTTCTGCGTGTCGACGACGATGGTGCCGGCGCGCTCGGAGCGGTGATAGCGAACCTGCTGGCGGAAGAAGCGCTCCTCGACATTCGAAATGTCGATGGCCGGAAGCGGAAAGCGCTCGTTCGGTTGCGGGCCGTACATGGCGAGGAAATAGGGATCAGGACCGGGCTTCACCGCCTCGATGGCGCCGGTCGAGGACATGCAGCCCGAAAGGACCAGCGGCGCGACCGCGCCCAGGGAAGCGGCCTGAAAGAGGAAGCGACGTCGAGACACACACATGAATTGTTACCCATCACTGAATTCTTGAAGACGGACCGGCCGCCGAGACGACCAATAGCCTCTTGAATGGAAACGAAGTGTGGCGCCTGCCGGGACGAAATGCGGCGAAAACGAGTCCGGCCGGCGGGTGTGTTGTTTGTGTCACAGGTTGAAATAGGGGGAAATGTGACGTGATCGGGGCGCGAGTGCGACGGCGCCGTTCAGGCGAAGGGCACCGCAGCGGTGCCGGGCGGAAGCTTCGCCTCGTGGTCCGGCTCGACATGGATGACGACGCGGACCGAAGGGATTTCGTTTTCCAGTGCCGCCTCGATCCGGTCGCAGATCAGATGGCTGTCGCCGACTGACATGCAGGCATCGACGACCATGTGGAACTCGATGAAGGTGGCGCGGCCCGCGATGCGAGTCTTGAGGTCGTGGATTTCGAGCGCCCCTTGGGAATTGGCCGAGATCAGGTCGCGGATGCGCAGGTGGTTCTCATGGTCGACGGCCCGGTCCATCAAGCCGTCCAGCGAGGAGGCGATGACCTTCCAGCCCTGCCACAGGATGTTGAGCGCGACGACGAGCGCGAGCAGCGGATCGAGCATCCACCAGCCGGTGGCGATCGCCGCGAGCAGGCCGACGAGGACGCCGGCGGAGGTGACGACGTCGGTCAGGATGTGGTGACCGTCCGCCGCCAGCGCCGGCGAGCGGTGCTCGCGGCCGTTGCGGATGAGAAGCCACGCCCAGAACCCGTTGACGCCGGCGGCCGCCGCATTGATGGCAAGGCCGAGGCCGGGCGCATCGAGCGGCACCGGATTCTGCCACGCGCGCCAGACCTCGGCGAGGATCAAGAGCGCGGCGACGACGATCAATACGCCTTCGAGCACGGCGGAAAAGTATTCGGCCTTGTGGTGGCCGTACTGGTGGTCGCGGTCGGCCGGCTTGTGGCTGACGGAGATGGCCCAGAAGGCGGCGAAGGCGGCGATGACGTTGACGATGGATTCGAGCGCGTCGGAGTAGAGCGCGACGGACCCGGTGAGCCACCAGGCGACGAATTTGAGGCCCATCACGGCGAAGGCGACGACGATCGACCAGGCCGCGAGGCGGCGGATTTTTTGTTTGGTGGTCATGGATAGGGGCGGAGACGTTGCGCTCGACGTTGCCCCCCTCTGTCCTGCCGGACATCTCCCCCGCAGGTGGGGAGATCAGCTAGTCGCAGAGGTTTGAGCGCGTGATCTCCCCCCTCGCGGGGGAGATGTCCGGCAGGACAGAGGGGGGCGCGAAGGAATGCGGTCGTCAAGATGTCATTCCTAGGCGGCTTTGACTTTGGCCCTGCGCGGCAGATGCGCGACGACGTTTTCGATCATCCGCATGCCGGCATTCTGGCCGAGCGTCATGATCGATTCGGGATGGAACTGCACGGCGGCGATCGGCTCGGACTTGTGCTCCAGGGCCATGATGACGCCGTCCTCGGTTTCGGCGGTGACGAGGAATTCGGGCGGCAGACGCACCGGATCGGCGAAGATCGAGTGGTAGCGGCCGACCGTCACCTCCTTGGGCAGGCCGGAAAAGACGATGCCGGGCTTGGTCACGCGGATGCGCGAGGGCTTGCCGTGCATCGGCTCGTGCAACTGGCGCAATTCGCCGCCATAGGCCTCGGCGAGTGCCTGCAGGCCAAGGCAGACGCCAAAGATCGGCAGGTCGCGGGCGCGGGCCTTCCTGATCGTCGCCTTGCAGTCGAAATCCGACGGCATGCCGGGACCGGGCGAGAGGACGACGATGTCGGGATCGACGCGGTCGAAGACTTCTTCGGGCACCGGCGAACGGACGGTGGCGACGGTCGCGCCGGTCTGGCGGAAATAGTTCGCCAGCGTGTGGACGAAGCTGTCCTCATGGTCGACCAGCAGGATCGAGACGCCCTCGCCCACCTTGGCGCTTTCGCGCTGCGCGGCGGCGGAATTGCCGAGCGATGCCTCGCGGATCGCGGCCAGCATGGCGGAGGCCTTGAGTTCGGTCTCGGCCTCTTCCTCGGCCGGGTCGGAATCGTTGAGCAATGTCGCGCCGGCGCGGACCTCGGCGATGCCGTCCTTGATGCGGATGGTGCGCAGCGTGAGGCCGGTGTTCATGTCGCCGTTGAAATGGACCATGCCGATCGCGCCGCCATACCAGGCGCGCGGGCTCTTCTCGTTGGCCTCGAGAAAGCGCATGGCCCACAGCTTCGGCGCGCCGGTGACGGTGACGGCCCAGGCGTGAGAGAGGAACGCGTCGAACGCGTCCATGCCCTCGCGCAGGCGGCCCTCGATATGGTCGACCGTGTGGATGAGGCGCGAATATATCTCGATCTGGCGGCGGCCGATGACGCGCACGGAGCCCGGCTCGCACACGCGGCTCTTGTCGTTGCGGTCGACGTCGGAGCACATGGTTAGCTCGGATTCGTCCTTCTTGGAGTTGAGCAGCTTCAGGATCTGTTCCGAATCCGCGATGGCGTCCTCGCCGCGCTTGATCGTGCCCGAGATGGGGCAGGTCTCGACGCGGCGGCCCGATACGCGCACGAACATCTCCGGTGAAGCGCCGATCAGATATTCGTTCTCGCCCAGATTGATGAAGAAGGAATAGGGCGACGGATTGATGGATTTCAGCTTGCGGCTGATCTCCGAGGGCTTGGAGACGCAGCGCTCCATGAACATCTGGCCCGGCACCACCTCGAACAGATCGCCGCGCCGGAAGCTTTCCTTGGCGCGGGTGACGAGGCCGGCATATTCGCCGGGCTCGTGGTCTGAACGCGGCGGGACGGTGTCGGACGGCTTGAAGGGCGCCTCGGCGCCGCCGCGCGGCAGGCCTTCCGTGGAAAAGCCCGCGCCGGAAAAGTCGTAGCGGGCGTGCCAGGCCTTGGCCTGGTGGTGGTCGACGACGAGAATTTCGTCGGGGAGGTAGAGGACGACGTCACGCTGGCTCTGCGGCCGGTCGAGCTTGAGCGCGACAGGGTCGAACTGGAAGGCGAGGTCGTAGCCGAATGCGCCATAAAGGCCGAGATTGGCGTCTTCCGGCGACTTGAACAGCGAAACGATGACGCGCAGGACGGAAAAGACGGTGGGAACGCGGGAGCGCTCCTCCTCGGCGAAGACACGCGTCGGTTCGGCAACGGTGAGGGTGACGAGCGCGGGTGCGCGGACGAATTGGGTAACCTCGTCGAGCGCCTCGACGACCGGCACGATACCGTCGAGCAGCTTTTCGCCGCGCGCATTCAGCGCCTCGATGCGCATGTCGCGGCCGCGCGCCGAAACGACCAGCGGCGGATCGACGATCGCCGTGTCCCAACGCGTATAGCGGCCCGGATATTCGTAATTGGAGGAAAAGACGCAGCCGCGGCGCGAATTCAGCGCGTCGACATAGGTCTCGATCGCGCCGACATAAGGCGTCTCGTGGCGCTGTCGGGTGACGGTGACGCCGCCCTCGGTGCGGTAGCGCTCCGCGCCGTTTTCCAGAAGCTCGGTGCTCATGATGTCCTTCCCCTCATCTGTCAGGTTCCGGATCGGCAGGTCCCAAAAAGACGAAGGCCGCCCGGAGAATTCCGTTGCGGCCAAACCTTTGAAACGCGCACGCAAGTGCTCGTGGCCGCTGTTAGCGGGTCCACCACCACTTGTTCGTGTGCGAATGCGCGTTCATGGGAATCTCATACAAACGATCCGCCGTCGCGGCAAGCGCGATTGTGCGGCTTGATCTTCCAGCTACTGGAAGGATTAGCTTGGCGCTCCTATCTCGAGGGTCGATCAGGAGTTGCCGCAATGAACATCGGAACTGCCGCCCGCCGCTCGGCCCTGCCGGCCAAGACGATCCGCTACTATGAGGAGATCGGCCTTTTGCGCCCGGCGCGGGCCGACAACGGCTATCGCGACTATTCGGACGCCGACATTCACCGGCTGAAATTCCTCCAGCGCGCACGTGGGCTCGGCTTCTCAGTCGAGGAATGCCGGCAGTTGCTATCGCTCTATGGCGATTCCCACCGGGCGAGCGCCGACGTGAAGGCGCTCGCGGCGACCAAGCTCGACCAGATCGAGCACAAGATCGCCGAGTTGCAGAGCCTGAAGAAGACGCTGACGCATCTGGTCAGGACCTGTCACGGCGATGCGCGGCCCGACTGCCCGATCCTCGACGAGCTTTCCGGCGCCTCGGCCTGACCTCGCTTGCGCTCGCGGTAGAAGCGCAGGGCCGAGACGGTGAGCCAGGCAAGGCTCGCCCACGCCGCGCCCATCGCCCAGCCGGCCACGACGTCGCTCGGCCAGTGGACGCCGAGATAAACGCGCGAGACGCCGATCATCAAGGTGAGCAGGATCGCGACGGCGAGGACGTAAACGCGCACGCGCAGATTGTCGACGAAGCGGACGATCAGCGAGCCGAGCGTCAGGTAGACGATGGCCGAAACCATCGCGTGGCCGGACGGGAAGCTCGGCGTGTGGGTGTTGACAAGGTGCTCGACGAGGTCAGGCCGCGGCCGCGCATAAAGCTCCTTCAGGAGGTGGCCGACCAGCGTGCCGGTTGCGATCGACAGGAAGGTGTAGAGTGCGGGCCCGTATTTGCGCGACGCGACGAGAAAGCCGATGACGGCCGCCACCAGCACCAGGATGACCGTATAGCCGCCGAGCGCGGTGATCTCGGCCGCCGTTTCCTGCAGCCATTCCGGCCCGATCGGCGTGCCGCCGGGCATGTGGAACCACAGGAAGATGCGCTCATCGATGGCGTTGAGCTCGCCATCGTCGAGTTCGTCGGCGATCGACAGGAAGAGCGAAATCCCCGCCGCGGCGATTGCGAAGATCGCCAGCGGCAGGAAAGCGGTCTTGTGATCGCGCATGCCGCGCACGAGTTCGGTGATCGATCGGTTCATGACGCCCCTGGAGATTGCATGTGCCGATAAGGATGGGGCGGGGAAAAGGTTGCAGCAAGGGTGTTACGGCGATGCAGCGACGGAACGATCCACCGCCAATCCAATCGTCCACGATTAGTGGGCACGGATTTCATGTCGGGAACGGATCTCGCCAGTCGTCCTTGATGGGAGAAGCTCCCGGAGGATGCAATGATCACGATAACCGCTATGAAATGGGTGCCCCCCTTTGCCGCTGGACAGGTTCGGGACCATCGCGCCCGCTGGATACTCAACGAAGCTGGCTGGCCATACTCGGTCCGGCTGGTGGATACGCCGACGATGAAGTCGGCCGAATACAGATCCAATCAGCCATTCGGCCAGGTCCCGGTGCTCGAGGAAGACGGCCGGCCGCCGATCTTCGAATCCGGCGCCATCGTTCTCGAGGTTGCTCGAAGGGCCGCAATACTGATGCCGGAGGACGAGGCCCAACGCGCGCTTGCCGTTTCTTGGGTGATCGCAGCGCTGAACTCGATCGAACCGTTCCTGATGAACCTCGCCGAAGTCGATTTCTTCATGACCGATGAGACCGAAAAGAGGCAGCGCCGGCCTCAAGCCCTGGCGATGGCCGAGCTGCGGCTTGGCGAATTGCAGCACGCGCTGGGCGAGCGCCAATGGATGGTCGGGCCGCAATTCTCCGTCGCCGATCTGATGATCTCGTCAGTCCTGAAGATTGCCGGTTCGTTGAAGGTACTCGATGGGTTCCCGAAGCTGGCTGCCTATCAGGCTCGATGTTTCGATCGTCCGGGCTACCGCAAGGCAATCGCCGACCAGTGCGCAGCGATCGACGCCCATTCCGCCGCGGACATGAAGTACGAGACCGCGTGATGATTACAACTTCTCCCCCGGCAGCTTCGTGGCCTGGGCCACCCAGGCGGTGAACTGCGCCTCGTCGAATTTGTCCTCGTAGATATCAAGATAGCGCGTGTCGGCGTGTTTCGATGCGCCGGGTGGGACGGGATCAAGCGACGCGCCACGGAAGAAGGTGACCTTCACGTATTTCGTGAAGCAGCGGAAGCTCAAGAACCAGACATCCGTTTCGAGACCGTAGAATGGCGAGTTCCATTTGACCGCCTTGACGACACCGGGGACGGTCTTCTCGATCAGAATGTCGAGACGGTGGCCGAGCGCGCTTTTCCAGCCCGGCATGGCGGCGATGTAAATTTGGACGGGTTCGTTACCATAGCCCTTGGCGATCTGCGGATTGCCGCCGGAAAGGAGAACCACTCCATTCGGACCGGCTTGCGGTGAGTTGCTTCTGGACATGAAGAGCCTCTATTCTTCGCCTGTCGGAACGCAACTGACCATTTCGAATGCGCGGCGGCAAAGATGGGTGCGACGATCAGCACCATGATACTGCGGCCAAAGCCAGTTTTGCGAACGCTGCGCGGCTGTTAGTGTCTCTTTGCAAAGGGGACGGACGGAACGATGCAGTGGGGCCGGGGGAAGCTGTTGAGCAAGGGGGTCGCGCTGGTCGCTGCCTATATGCTCGTGCTCCAGGCGCTGTTCGGTGCGTTCGCGGTCGGCGCTTCTGCCGGCGTGCCGATGCTCGACGATTTCGGCAATCCGCTCTGCATCACCAGCCACGAACCGGCGCCGGCCGGTGAGGGACGCGACCATTCGGGGATGCCCGATTGCTGCGCGCCGGGCTGCAGCATGTTCGCGCCGGTGACCGCCGGCGACCGCGAGCCAAACGCGCTTTCAAACCCGCTGCGGGTCGCCTACGCGATTCGCAGCGCGATGCCGACAATCGTCGCGGTGGATGACATCGCCCGACGGCCGGGCAATCCCCGCGCACCGCCGCTCGCGGCGTGAAACACCTGATTCCATTCGACTGACGGAACGTCGCGGCCAGCGCTGCGCGACCGTCTTGCCTGCCCCGCATCGCGCGCCGCAAACCGGCCGCACGGGCGCATTCCATATGATCTGAAAGAAACACCGATGTTCAAGCACATCATCACCGCTGCCGGCCTTCTCGCACTCGGCACGTCCGCCGCCCTTGCCCACGTCTCGCTCGAAGGCAAGGAAGCGGCTATCGGTTCTACCTACAAGGCGGTCTTCCGCGTGCCGCATGGCTGCGAGGGCGAGCCGACCAATGTCGTGCGCGTTCGCATCCCGGAAGGCGTGATCGCGGTCAAGCCGATGCCGAAGCCCGGCTGGGAACTGGAAAAGGTGCGCGGCGACTATGGCACGACCTACGAGTATCATGGCTCGCAGGTGAGCGAAGGCGTGACGGAGATCGTCTGGAGCGGCGGAAACCTTGCCGACGACGAATATGACGAGTTCGTCCTGCGCGGCTACCTCACCCCTGCCCTGACGGCCGGCGAGACGCTCTATTTCGCGGTCGTGCAGGAATGCCCGGGCGGCCTTGCCGAGCGCTGGATCGAGGTGCCGGCCGAGGGCCAGTCCGCCGACGACCTCGAAATGCCGGCGCCGGGCGTGGCGATCACCGAGGCGGCCGGCGGCCACTGACGGACAAGGACGCGGCGGCCGGCGCGATGCGTGCCGGCCGCCCGATCGCGGCTTCAGGTGGACGGACCCATGCAACGAGTGAAAAACGGACCCGGTCTGGCAGGTTGGATCGCGGCGCTGGCGCTGCTTCTGGCGCTTGTCGGCGAGGCCGCTGCGCACGCCTCGCTGACCGGCGCCGAGCCTCGCGACGGCGCAGTGATCGCGACCGCGCCGGAAAGCTTCCGGCTGGATTTCAGCGAGCCCGTATCGCCGCTCGTCCTGCGGATCGTACGACCGAACGGCGAGGCGGTGGACCTCGGCGACTTCGCTGTGCGGGACCGCTCGGTCGAGATCGAAGCGCCGGCGGGCCTTGAAGACGGCACGCATGTCCTGACCTGGCGCGTGGTCTCGGCGGATGGGCACCCGGTCGGCGGATCGGTGGTGTTTTCGATCGGCGCGCCGGGCGCTGCGCCGCCGCCCGTTCCCGAACCGGTCGACTGGACGGTGCGGGCGGCCGTGTGGCTGGCGAAGATCGGGCTTTATGTCGGCCTCTTTCTCGGCGCGGGGGGCGCATTCGCGCTCGCCTGGTTCGTGCCGGTCTCGCGCGCGGGATCGCGGGCGGTGCTGGCCTTCGTCGGGATCGGCCTTGCGGCAGCGGCGATTTCGCCGGGCCTGCAGGGCCTCGATGCGCTTGGTGCGCCGATCGCGAGGTTCGCCGACCCGGCCATCTGGCGGGCAGGGCTGGAGACGAGCTTCGGCCTGACGGTCAAGCTGGTGCTCGCAGCGCTCGGCGCGGCCGGCATCGCCGCTTTGACCAAAAATGCCGGTGTGTCCTGCATCCTGGCGACTGGTGCGCTCGCCGCCGGCGCCTATGCGCTGACCGTCTCGGGTCATGCGAGCGCAGCCGAACCGCAATGGCTGACGCGGCCGGCCGTCGCGCTTCATGCCGCGGCGATCGCCGTCTGGGTCGGGGCGCTGGTGCCGCTTGGCCTGGCGCTTCGCGCGAATGCCTTCAATGCGGCGCGCGGGCTGGAACGGTTCTCGACATTCATCCCCTTTGCCATCGCCGGGCTCATCGCGGCGGGCATCGTGCTGGCGGTCATCCAGGTGGAGACGCCGGCGGCGCTGGTCGACACGGCCTATGGCCGGTTGTTCCTTGCCAAGCTCGGCTGCCTGGCGGCGCTATTCGCGCTTGCCGCTGTCAATCGCTGGAGGCTGACGCGGCCGGCGCTGGCGGGCGATACGCATGCGCTCGTCCGCTCGATCGCTGCGGAGACGCTGGTCGTGCTCGTCATCCTCGCCATCGCGGCAGGCTGGCGCTTCACCCCGCCGCCGCGCGCGCTCGCCCTCGCCGCCGCGCAGCCGGCTTCGGTGCACATCCATACCGCCGAAGCGATGGCCGACGTTTCGGTGACGCCGGGACGGGCGGGACCGGTTGCGGTGTCGGCGATGATCATGACGGGCGATTTCGGCCCGCTCGATGCGAGGGAAGTCGCCTTCGTCTTCGCCAATCCCGAGGCCGGCATCGAGCCGTTCCGGCGGCAGGCGGAAAAGCCTGGCGACGGCACGTGGCGCGCAGACGACGTGGTCCTGCCGCTGGCCGGGCGCTGGACCGTGCGGCTCGATATTCTCGTCACCGATTTCGACATCGTGCGGCTGACGACAGAGATTGAGATCAGGCCGTAAGGGTCATACCGAAACGGCGCGCGCGGCGGTGCGGACCGCCTCGAGATCTTCGGCAAGCGTCAGGGCTCCCTCGGCACGGCGGAGCGCCATGTCCGAGTGCCGCGCCGCCTCGATGCGAAAGCGCGGGTCGGCAAAAGCTGCCGTGGCCGCGAAGGCCTTTTGCAGGCGCACCTGCACCTCGGCAACCGCCGCACCGTCGCGGGCGATCGGCAGATAGACGTCATCGAAGAGCTCAGACAGCTTGATCGACGCGACATGGACGTTCGGGAAGCGAACCGGCTCGCGCTCCTCCGCTTCGTCCCAGATGGACAGAAGCCGCACGCTGCGTCCGATGACGTCGATCGCCGTACCGGGATCGTTAAGGGCAGGCGAGAGGGCGCGTTGGGCGATTTCTGCCAGCACCGACAGGCCGAAGCGCGGGTCCTGGTCGAAGGAGCGCTCACGGGCGAGCGAATAGGCCGCGACGACGGCAGCGTGTACCTTCTCGTCACTGGATGCTATGCGCGCCAGCGGTCGTCGCCCGTCGACGAACGTGCCTGGAAGCGCGAGCGAATAGATGACGACGCCTTCGGCCTCGGCGATCTCCTGCAGGCTGGCCATGTCGATGTGCTGGACGTAGCCGATGAATGGGGCGGCGACCGCCGCGGCATCAGCGGGAATGACATCCTCGTCGGCGAGGTGCACGCCGCCGAGATAGGGTTGTTGGCGGCGGCTGCGCAGCGCCTCCGCCGTCGCCTTCTCCACGACTTCCGTCGTCTCGCCGACGCGCCCGAGGCGAGTCAGATAGTCGATCCAGCGCAGGAGCGTGACCACGATCAGAAGCACGACGAAGATAGTGACCACGAACAGGATCACACGGCCCTGTTCGCCATAGGCGCCCATGGAAAGCGTGATGATCGCGACGAGGCTGTAGAGGAACGAGCCGACGAAGGTCGCCAGGACGTTCTGGGAGGTCGTGTCCTGAAGCAGGAGCTTGGTGGCGCGCGGCGTCACGTTGGTCGTGGCTGCGGAATAGGCCGCGACCATGGTGGACAGCGAGAACGTCGTCACCGCCAGCATCGACGAGGCGATGATGGTCAGGATGTTGTCGACCGCCTCGGCGCCGATGGAGGCGGAGATTTCGTAGGGAATGTAGGGGCCGAGAAAGACGGCGAGAAGCGCCGACAGGACGGCGAGCAGCGAGATCAGCGTGCTGCGGAACCACAGGCGCCGCGTCAGGAGCCTGTAGATCCAGTTCCACTTCGAAATCATGCTGCCGCCCCCGGTTGTTCAGCGACAACGCATATGCGCGCGGAGCGTTGCCGTCTCAGCGCCCGAAAAAGGGCGCCGCAGCGCCCTTTCGCGGAGACTGTCGCAGAGCCCTAGAACAAGCCCTCGATCTGGCCTTCGTCATTGAGGAAGATCTTTTCCGAGGACGGCGTCTTTGGCAGGCCCGGCATGGTCATGATCTCTCCGCAGATGGCGACGATGAAGCCGGCGCCGGCCGACAGGCGCACCTCGCGCACCGGCACGACGTGGTCGTTGGGCGCGCCGCGCAAATTCGGGTCGGTAGAGAAGGAATACTGCGTCTTCGCCATGCAGACCGGCAGGTTGCCGTAACCCGCCTGCTCCCACTGGTGAAGCTGGTCGCGCACCGACTTGTCGGCAATGGCGTGCGAGCCGCGATAGATGCGCTTGACGATGGTGTTGATCTTGTCGAAGAGCGGCATCTCGTCGGGATAGAGCGGGGCGAATTGCGACGAGCCGCCTTCGGCGAGCTCCACGACCTTCCTCGCCAGATCCTCGATACCGGCCGAGCCCTGCGCCCAGTGTTTGCACAGGATCGCCTCCTCGCCCATCGAGGCGACATAGTCCTTCAGCGCCTGGATTTCGGCGTCGGTGTCGGAATAGAAATGGTTGATCGCGACCACGGCCGGGACGCCGAACTGGCGTACGTTCTCGATATGGCGGCCGAGATTGGCGCAGCCCTTCTTGACGGCCTCGACGTTTTCGGTACCCAGATCGTCCTTCTTGACGCCGCCATTCATCTTCATCGCGCGCACGGTGGCGACAATGACCGCGGCGGCGGGCTTGAGCCCGGCCTTGCGGCACTTGATGTCGAAGAATTTTTCCGCGCCGAGATCCGCGCCGAAACCGGCCTCGGTGACGACATATTCGCCCAGCTTGAGCGCGGTCGTGGTGGCGACGACCGAGTTGCAGCCATGCGCGATGTTGGCGAACGGGCCGCCATGGACGAAGGCCGGGTTGTTCTCCAAAGTCTGGACGAGGTTCGGCTGCATCGCGTCCTTGAGCAGAACCGCCATCGCGCCGTCGGCCTTCAAATCGCGCGCATAGACCGGGGTCTTGTCGCGGCGATAGGCGACAATGATGTCGCCGAGGCGCTTTTCGAGATCGGCAAGATCCTTGGCAAGGCACAGGATGGCCATGACTTCGGAGGCGACGGTGATGTCGAAGCCGGCCTCGCGCGGGAAGCCGTTGGCCACGCCGCCGAGCGAGCAGGTGATCTGGCGCAGCGCGCGGTCGTTCATGTCCATCACGCGGCGCCAAACGACGCGGCGCTGGTCGATGCCCAGATCGTTGCCCCAGTAGATGTGATTGTCGATCAGCGCGGCCAGCAAATTGTGCGCGGTGGTGATGGCGTGGAAATCACCGGTGAAGTGGAGGTTCATGTCCTCCATCGGCACGACCTGCGCCATGCCGCCGCCCGCCGCGCCGCCCTTCATGCCGAAATTCGGCCCGAGCGAGGCTTCGCGGATGCAGACCACGGCCTTCTTTCCGATCCGGTTGAGACCATCGCCGAGGCCGACCGTCGTCGTCGTCTTGCCCTCGCCGGCCGGCGTCGGATTGATCGCGGTGACGAGGATCAGCTTGCCGTCCTTGTTGCCGCTCACCGACTTGATGTACTCGGCCGAGACCTTCGCCTTGTCGTGTCCATAGGGCAGGAGATGCTCGTGCGGGATGCCCAGGCTCGCGCCGATCTCCATGATCGGCTTCTTCTTCGCGGCGCGCGCAATCGCGATATCGGATTTCACTTCGGCCATTTAGGTCCCCCAGGAGGCTTCTAGCTCGGTTCTGTTCGCGACGGCCGGGACCGCGCGCTTCGGTTCGGATTCATGGCGGTTGCCGCTGTTGCGCGCCGTCTCAATAAAGCCGCGCAATGCACGGAATGCGACAAGGCGAAAGCGGTCTTGGGCCCGGATCGAAAAGCTGTATACAACTGCGATGGCGGGTCCGTCTATTCCCCGGCGGTGAAGCCAACGAGGTCTTCCGGCGGCAGGCGCCCCATCTCTTCTTCCCAGTGGCGGCGGCACAGCGAGACGTAGCGATCCTCGCCGCCGATCGCGACCTGATCCCCCTCCAGCAGCACCTTGCCGTTCGGTCCGAGCCGCACGACCATCGTCGCCTTGCGCCCGCATTTGCAGATGGTGCGCACCTCGCGCAGCTCGTCGCCGATTGCGAGCAGCGCCTTCGAGCCGGGAAAGAGTTCGCCGCGAAAATCGGTGCGCAGCCCGTAGCACATCACCGGCACGCCGAGCCTGTCGGCGACGCGCGCAAGCTGCCAGACCTGCTCTTCTGAAAGAAACTGCGCCTCGTCGACGAAGACGCAGTGCAACGGCCCGCTGCGGGCGAGCGCGTCGATGATCGCGAAGAGGTCGGTTTCCGCCGAAAAGAGCTCCGCATCGGCGCCGAGCCCGATGCGCGAGGCGATGCGTCCGACGCCGGCGCGGTCGTCGAGGGCGGCAGTGAAGGTCGCGGTGCGCATGCCGCGCTCGCCGTAATTGTACGACGCCTGCAGGAGCAGCGTCGACTTGCCGGCATTCATCGCGGAATAATGGAAATAGAGCTTGGCCATGCGTGCCTTTTAGGCCGGTTGGGCGCGGGAGCGGGAGTGCCACCGCGCAACCGTCCACGAAAAATCGCTGCACACGTGCAATTTCAGGCTTTTCGACATGGTTCTTGAATCATCGTGCAAATGATGTTTGGCTTTAGCAACTCGTGAAAGACCGCGTTTCGAGCGGTTTTCCATAAACCCGATGGGAGACGAATTCGATGTTGCGTACCCGCACATTCCTCACGACGCTTGCCCTTTCGACCGCGCTTTCGGCCGGAGCCGCGCTGGCGCAGGATCCGGAAGCCTGCCAGACGATCCGCTTTTCCGACGTCGGCTGGACCGACATCACCGCGACGACGGGCACGGCGACGGTGCTCTTGAAGGCACTCGGCTACGAGACGGACGTGCAGGTGCTTTCGGTTCCGGTGACCTATGCGTCGTTGAAGAATGGCGACATCGACGTGTTCCTCGGCAACTGGATGCCGACGATGGAAGCCGACATTGCGCCCTATCGCGAGGACGGGTCGGTGGAGACCCTGGTCACCAATCTGGAAGGCGCCAAATACACGCTCGCCGTCCCGAAATACACCTACGACAAGGGCCTGACGAGCTTCGACAAGATCGCCGAGTTCAGCGACGATCTGAACGGCCAGATCCTCGGCATCGAGCCGGGCAATGACGGCAACCGCCTGATCCTCGACATGATCGAGGCCGACCAGTTCGGCCTGTCGGGCTTCGAGGTCGTCGAGAGCTCGGAGGCCGGGATGCTTTCGGCCGTTACCCGCGCCGCCCGTTCGCAGCAGGACGTGGTCTTCCTCGGCTGGGAGCCGCACCCGATGAACGCCAATATCGAGATGGAATATCTCGAAGGCGGCGACGAGGTCTTCGGGCCGAATTTCGGCGGCGCGACGGTGCATACCAATGTGCGCGCCGGCTACACCGAGGAATGCCCGAATGTCGGCAAGTTCCTGACCAATCTCGTCTTCTCGCTCGAAATGGAAAACGAGATCATGGGCGCGATCCTCGATGACGGCGCCGACCCGGAGGCCGCCGCGAGCGAATGGCTGAAGGCCAACCCGGACGCGCTGACGCCGTGGCTCGAAGGCGTAACGACGGTGGGTGGCGAGGACGGCGAAGCCGCCGTGCGCGCGGAACTCGGCCTTTAAGGCCGCGTCGACCGTGTGATTTCGGAGCGGCCGGCAACGATCCGGCCGCTTCGCGTTTGAACTTCGAGGGGATGAGGCGATGGACCCGGTTTCGGATTGGGTGGCAAGCGAGAAGATTCCTGTCGGGCGCTGGGGGCAGACGCTCTTCGACTTCCTGATCGGCAATTTCGCCTGGTTTTTCGATTCCATTTCCAATGGCTTGCGCACGGTTCTGGATTCGATGGTGAACCTCATCATGTGGTTTCCGCCGGTGGTCGTCGTCCTCGCCATCGCCGCCCTGGCCTTCGCGCTCAAGCGCTCCTGGAAGCTGTCGCTGGGAGTGATGCTGGGCCTGCTCTTCATCATCAACCAGGGGCTCTGGTCCGAGACGGTGCAGACGCTCGTGCTCGTCGTATCGGCCGCGACCGTGTCGATGGCGATCGGTGTGCCGATCGGCATCTGGGCGGCGCATAACGACCGCGTCTATGCCTGGCTGCAACCGGTGCTCGACCTGATGCAGACCCTGCCGACCTTCGTCTACCTCATCCCCGTCCTGATCCTCTTCGGCCTAGGCATCGCGCCGGGCCTGATCGTCACCGTGATCTTCGCCTGTCCGGCCCCGATCCGCCTGACCTATCTCGGCATCAAGTCGGTGCCCCGGCCGATGCTGGAGGCGGGCGAATCCTTCGGCGCGACGCGCAGCCAGTTGCTCTGGAAGGTCGAACTGCCCTCGGCCCTGCCGACCATCATGGCGGGGCTGACCCAGTGCATCATGCTGTCGCTGTCGATGGTGGTGATCGCGGCGCTGATCGGCGCGAACGGGCTCGGGAGGCCGGTCGTGCGGGCGCTGAACACGGTCAACATCCCGCTCGGCCTCGAAGCGGGCCTCGCCATCGTGGTGCTGGCGATCATCCTCGACCGGATGGCGCGGATCGGCCAGGAGAAGGCCAAATGAGCACCGCCGTCGAGTTCCGCCGCGTCGACATCGTCTTCGGCACGCAGGCCGAGCAGCGCGCCGCGCTGCCGCTTTTGGATGCCGGCGCCAGCCGCTCGGAAATCCTGGAAAAGACCGGCGCGGTGCTCGGCTGCTGCCAGGCGGACCTGATCGTCCACAGCGGCGAAATCTCGGTCCTGATGGGCCTGTCGGGTTCGGGCAAGTCGACGCTGCTGCGCGCCGTCAACGGACTGAACCAGGTGACCCGCGGCGCGGTGATCGTGCACGACAAGGACTGGCAAGCCGACGTGGTGAGCTGTTCGCCCGCCAAGCTGCGCCAGATCCGCCGCGAATGCGTGGCGATGGTGTTCCAGCAATTCGCGCTCCTGCCCTGGCGCACCGTGGCGGAGAATGTCGGCTTCGGCCTCGAACTGGCAGGCGTGCCGGCCGCCCAGCGCAAGGAGCGTGTCGCCGCCCAGCTCGACCTCGTCGGTCTGACGCAATGGGCCGACAAATATGCGCATGAGCTTTCGGGCGGCATGCAGCAGCGCGTCGGCCTTGCCCGCGCCTTCGCGACCGACGCGCCGATCCTCCTGATGGACGAGCCCTTTTCCGCCCTCGACCCGCTGATCCGAACCAAGCTGCAGGACGAGCTGCTCGACCTTCAGGACAAGCTGAAGAAGACGATCCTCTTCGTCAGCCACGACCTCGAGGAAGCGCTGAAGATCGGCAACACGATCTCGATCATGGAGGGCGGGCGGATCGTCCAGACCGGCGCGCCGGAGGAGATCGTGCTGGCGCCGGCGAACGACTATGTCCGCGACTTCATCGCCAATGTGAACCCGCTCTCGGTGCTGACGGCGTGGAACATCATGCGCGACGCGCGCGACCTCGACGCCGCCGGCGACAACTGGCTTTGGCTCGACCGCCGGCACACCACGCGCTTCAAGTTCGACGAAAACATGCTGGTGATCGATGCCGAGCGCAACGGCACGCCGGCGATCTGGGTCTCGTGCGAGAACATGGAAGACCTGCCGGCCGACAAGCCGCAGGTGTTCTGGGCCTCGCCGGGAACGCCGCTCAAGACGGTGATGGCCGCGATGCACCGCTCGGCGACGGCGCCTGTCGCGCTGTTCGACGAGCAGTCGCGCTTCGTCGGCTCGATCGGCGTGCGCGACGTGCTGAAGGCGGTGATCCGGCGCTGACGCCTACGCGGCGCGGCTTGCCGGCGGGTTGCCCTTGTGGATCGCCTTGGCGATTTCCGAGCGGAACTCCGGCGTGTCGTGGTGGCCGTGAACGGCGACGGCGTGTTGGACCGCAGCGTCGACGAGTTCGCGCTCATTGTCGGCGGCGATCGCGACGGTGCAGTTCATCTCGCTGGGGAATTCGCGGCAGTCGATGTAAATACGTCCCATGTGAACCTCCCGGAACCTGCGCCCATCGGGCGCAGTGGGAAGGATACGCCTGCGGCCGGGGCTGCGAAATAGATCGATGGATCGTCGCTGCGACCCCGGGCAAGCGTCTCCCCTACCCGTACGGAACCGTGCAATTCGGCCAAACCGGCTATGCGCGGGGCCCATGAGAAGCACGTGAACACGTGCTTGCACGCCGTCCTCGTGCCCCGCTAAGATGGGGGTCGATTGTTCTATCTCATAACATTTCCGGAGGAATTTTCATGAACCCATCAGGTCACGTCGCGGTCGTCACGGGCGGCGGTTCGGGTCTCGGCGAGGCGACGGCGCGGGCGCTGGCGGCCAAGGGCGCCAAGGTCGCCCTGTTCGACGTCGGGCTGGAACGCGCGCAGAAGGTGGCGGCGGAGATCGGCGGCATCGCGGTCAAGTGCGACGTGTCGAACGCGGAAGCCGGTGAAGCGGCGTTCAAGGAAGTTTCGGAAAAGCTCGGCGAGCCGCGCATCCTGATCAATTGCGCCGGCATCGCCATCGCGATGAAGACGCTGAGCAAGGACGGCGTCCACCCGCTCGACGCCTATCGCAAGGTGATCGAGGTCAATCTGATCGGCACCTTCAACATGATCCGCCTGATGGCCGACCGCTGCCAGAACCTCGAGCCGATGGAAAGCGGCGAGCGCGGCGTCATCGTCAACACCGCTTCGGTCGCCGCCTATGACGGCCAGATCGGGCAGATCGCCTATGCATCGTCGAAGGGCGGCGTCGTCGGCATGACGCTGCCGGCCGCGCGCGACCTCGCGCGTTCGGGCATTCGCGTGTGCACCATCGCGCCCGGCATCTTCATGACGCCGATGCTGGCCGGCCTGCCCGAGGACGCCCAGAAGTCGCTCAGCCAGCAGGTGCCGTTCCCGCCGCGTCTCGGCCAACCGGCCGAATATGGCGCGCTGGCGGTTCACATCGTGGAGAACCAGATGCTGAACGGCGAAACGATCCGTCTCGACGGGGCGATTCGCATGGCGCCGAAGTAAGGCGCGCGGCGTGGGGGAGGAAAAGCGCGCCGGACCGCTCGCCGGCCTCACCGTCATCGAGATGGCGGGGCTCGGCCCCGTCCCCCTCGCCGGGCTGATGCTGGCCGAACTCGGCGCGCGCGTGGTGCGCGTCGAGCGCAAGGCGAAGGCGCAAGCCTTCCTCCACGTGCCGCCCGAATTCGACCTCGACCGGCACGGCCGCGACATCGTGAAGGTCGATTTGAAGGACGAGCGCGGGACCGCGCTGGTGCTCGACCTGATTGCCGGCGCCGACGTCCTGATCGAAGGGTTCCGGCCGGGCGTGATGGAACGGCTCGGGCTCGGGCCGGACATCTGCATGGCGCGTAACGAAAAGCTGGTCTTCGCGCGAATGACAGGGTTCGGGCAGGACGGGCCGCTTGCCGACCGCGCCGGACACGACATCACCTATCTCGCCTATTCGGGTGCGCTGCATGCAATCGGCGAGAAGGACGGCAAGCCGGTGCCGCCGCTCAATCTCGTCGCCGATTTCGGTGGCGGGACGATGTTCCTTCTGACCGGGCTGCTGGCGGCGCTGGTCGAGCGCGGCATTTCCGGCCGGGGCCAGGTGGTGGACGCGGCGATGATCGACGGCGTCGCCATGCTGACCGCGCCGTTCCACTCGTTCCTGGCGACCGGATTCTGGAAGGACGCGCGCGGCTCGAACCTGCTCGACACCGGCGCACCCTTCTACGACACCTACGAGACGGCAGACGGCAGGCATGTCGCCGTCGGCTGCCTCGAGCCGCAATTCTTTGGCGAGTTCGCACGGCTGCTGCCGCTCGATGCGGCGTTCGTTCCAAGACAGTACGATTTGTCGTGCTGGGGTGAGATGCGCGCGGCGATCGCGGCGCGGTTTCGCGAAAAGACCCGCGACGAATGGGCGGCGATCTTCGAGCCGACCGAGGCCTGCGTCGCGCCGATCCTGTCGCTCAGCGAGGCGACGCGTCATCCGCACAATGTCGCGCGCGACGTGTTTGCGGCGAAGGGCGCGATGACCCGGCCGCGCCCTGCCCCGCGCTTCTCGCGCACGCCGGGCGCGGTCGCGGAAATGGGCGTTGCGGCCAGCCTTGCCAGCTTGGGCATTGCGGCGGACCGGATCGAGGACCTGACCGGCGCAGGCGTGATCGGCTGACCATGGCGGAGACGAAGAAGGACGTTCTGCGACCGACCGACGCCGAGGCGATCCGGCTCGGCCGGACGCTTCTGCGCGCCGCGCGCCATGCCGCATTGGCGGTGCTGGAGCCGGAAAGCGGCTGGCCGCTCGCAAGCCGCGTTTCGGTCGCGACCGACTGTGCCGGGCGTCCGCTGATCCTCGTCTCGACGCTTTCGACCCATACCGGCGGGCTCGTGGCGGATGCGCGCTGCGCGCTGCTTTTCGGCGAAGCCGGTAAGGGCGACCCGCTCGCCCATCCGCGCATGACGCTGAAATGCCGCGCCGAACGGATCGGGCGCGAAAGCGAAGACCATGCGGGCGTCGCGCAGCGCTTTCTGGCGCGTCATCCGAAGGCGGCGCTCTATGCCGATTTCGCGGATTTCTCGTATTTCCGGCTGGAGCCGGAGGAAGCGAGCCTCAATGGCGGGTTTGGCAAGGCGTATCGGCTGACGCGCGAGGAGTTGATGAGTGATGCGGCGGTCGCGCGGGCGCTGGAACGCGCCGGGCCCGGCGCGGTGGCGCATATGAATGACGACCATCGCGACGCGATCGCGCTCTGCGCGAAACACTTTGCCGGCGTCGCGGAGCCGTTCGACTGGAGGATGACGGGGATCGACCCCGACGGGTTCGACCTCATGGTCGGCGACCGCGCGGCGCGTATATTTTTCGCCGAGCCCCTGAAGTCTGCCGGCCAGATGCGGGAAATGCTCGTCCAGATGGCAAGGGTTGCGCGCGGGCGCGAAGCCGGTTGAACCGGCGTTCCGATCCGTTCAATTGATGCAAAGTTTTGTGATTGCGCGCAACCTGCGTGGCCGCCGGACGTTGTCCGTCAAATTCTCTTCGAATTACCGAGGGGTAGGATGGTATCCGATGAACTCGTCAGGAATGCCGGCAAGGCCGCCGGGCTGCTTGGCGTCCTGGGCAATGAGAAGCGCTTTGCCATCATGTGCCACTTGCACGATGCCGAGCTTTCCGTAGGCGCAATCGCAGAAAAAGTGTCGCTGAGCCAGTCGGCTTTGTCGCAGCATCTCGCGAAGCTGCGCGCGATGGACCTCGTCCAGACGCGGCGCGACCGGCAGACGATCTTCTACAGTTGCGACGCGCCATCCGTGCAGCTCCTGCTTGAAACAATGGAACGCATCTACGGCAGCGCCCCCAAGCGCCGGCAGAACGGCGAACTGCACGACGACCGCAAGGCAAGCTGAAGCGGTTCCCAAACGGGCACTTGACCTTCTAGCGACTGGAAGCCCTATCTCCTGTTCAACAAGGAGAATGGCTGATGCAGATCGATCTCGAAATCGGCGGCATGACGTGTGGCGGGTGCGTCAGATCCGTGACGCGGGTGCTCGAAGCCGTGCCCGGCGTGAACGCTGCAAATGTCGATCTTGAAAAAGCCCGCGCCCAGATCGAGGGCGAGGCTCTCGATGCCGCAACGCTGATCGCTGCCGTCGAGGATGCGGGCTTCGACGCACGTCAAGCCAAGTGACGCCGATGACGACCCATTCGCTCGACATTTCCGGCATGACCTGCGCCGCCTGCTCGGCGCGCGTGGAAAAGACGCTGTCCCGGGTGCCCGGCGTGACGCGGGCGAACGTCAACCTGGCGATGGAGCGCGCCTCGGTCGAGACCGGGACGGATGTTGCCGTCGATGCGTTGATCGCCGCGGTGAGCAAGGCGGGATACGAGGCGCGGCTGCGCCGCGACGACCTGGCCGCGCAGCGCCTTGCCGATGAGCGGCGCGACGCCGAGCGGCGCGCGGACGAGCGCCAGACGCTGCTGCGGCTCGTCGTCTCGGCGCTTCTGACGGTCCCGCTGGTCATTGGAATGCTGCCGATGATGACCGGCACCGGCCATGCGTGGATCGGACCTTGGACGCAGACGGTTTTGGCGACCGGCGTGATGGCGGTGGCTGCGCCGCGCTTCATGCGCGAGGCGGTCGCGGCATTGCGCGGCGGCAGCGCGAATATGGCGGTGCTCGTCGTGCTCGGCACTGGCGTCGCGTATGTCTATTCGCTGGTGCTCGTGCTTCTCGGCGAAACCCACGCCCATCTCCACTACGAGGCGGCGGCCGTCATCCTGACGCTGATCACCGCCGGCAAGTATCTCGAGGCGCGCGCCAAGCGCTCGACCTCCGCCGCGCTGACGGCGCTCGGGCGGTTGGCGCCGCGCGAGGCGGAGCGGATCGGGCCTAGTGGGGCGGAGATCGTCGCGGTGGAAAGCCTTGGTGCTGGCGACCGCGTGCGCGTGCGGCCCGGCGCGATCATCCCTTGCGACGGGCGCATCCTGGCGGGACAGTCGAGCATCGACGAAGCACTGGTGACGGGCGAAAGCCTGCCGGTCGACCGAAAGCCCGGCGACGTCGTCATCACGGGAACGGTGAATGGCGAGGCCGTGCTCGATATCGAGGTGACGGCGGTCGGCGCCGACACGCGGCTTGCACGCATGACGCGCCTCGTCGAGGACGCGCAGATCGGACAGGCGCCGATCCAGAAACTGGTCGACCGCATCTCGGCGATCTTCGTGCCGACCATTCTGGTGATCGCGGCGCTGACCTTTCTCGGCTGGTGGCTGATCGGCGGCGACGCCGTCGCGGGAATGGTTTCGGCAGTGGCGGTGCTCGTCATCGCCTGCCCCTGCGCGCTCGGCCTTGCGACGCCGACGGCGCTCGTCGCCGGAACGGGCGCAGCCGCGCGCGCGGGCATCCTGATCCGCGACATCGAGACGCTGGAGCGCACGGACGCAATCCGCACCATCGCCTTCGACAAGACCGGAACACTGACGCTCGGCGAGCCGGAATTGGTGGAGATCGCGGTGGCGGAGGGCAGCGAGGCGGAGTTGCTGGCGCTTGCGGCGGCGGTCGAGGCGCAAAGCGAGCATCCGCTCGCCAGGGCGCTGGTGCGGCGCGCGGGTGCGGATTTTCCACCGGCGATCGAGACGCGCGCGATTGCGGGACGCGGGCTTGCCGGCGTCGTCGGCAACCAACGCGTCGCGGTCGGCAATGCGAGGCTGGCGGCAGAGGAAGGCGCTGACCGGGCATCGCTCGATGCGTTGACTTCGCGGCTGACGGTGCGGGGCACGACCTCCTTCGTGACGATCGACGGGCGGCTGGCGGGCGCGTTCGTCTTCGCCGACAGGGCACGACCGGAAGCAGCCGACGTCGTCGGCGACCTCAAGGCGCGCGGGCTGTCGGTCGTGATGCTGACGGGCGACAATGAAGCGGCAGCAGAGGCAATTGCGGCCGAGACCGGTGTCACCGACTATCGCGCCGGGCTGACGCCCGAGGACAAGGTCGCGGCGGTGCGCGAGCTCGGCACGCGAAGCGACGTCGCCTTCGTCGGTGACGGGCTCAACGACGGACCCGCGCTGGCGGCCGCGAAGCTCGGCATCGCGCTCTCGTCGGGAACGGAAGTGGCGCGCGAGGCGGCCGGGATCACGCTGATGCGGCCCGACCTGCGACTGGTCCCCGCCGCGCTCGACATCGCGCACAGGACCAAGCGCACGATCCGCCAGAACCTCGTCTGGGCATTCGTCTACAACGTCATCGGCATCCCGCTCGCCGCCTTCGGCATCCTCTCGCCGGTCTTTGCAGGCGCGGCGATGGCGCTCTCCTCGGTCTCGGTGGTGACGAATTCGGCGCGGCTTGCACGGTGGCGGGCCGGCGTGAAATAAGCCGGCGATGACGCCGATAAAGATCACCGACCCCGACGATCCCCGCATATCCGCCTATCGCGATGTGCGCGAGCGCGACCTCGTCGGGCGGCAGGGGCGCTTCGTCGCCGAAGGCAAGGTGGTGCTGAACGTCCTGTTCGGCGCGCGGCGGTTCGAGACGGAATCCGTGCTGATCCTCGACAAGCGGCTTTCCGGCATGGAGGAGACGCTGGCGGCAAAGCCCGCCGATGCGCCGCTCTACGTCGCCGACCAGGCGACGATGGACGCGATCGCCGGCTTCCACATCCACCGCGGCATACTGGCGATCGGGGCGAAGCGGGCGCCGGAAGATGCCGGCGCGATGCTTGCCGCCCTGCCCCGCGACGCGCTGGTCGTCGCGCTGGTCGGCATCGCGAATCACGACAATGTCGGCGCGATCTTCCGCAACGCCGCCGCGCTCGGCGCCGATGCGGTGCTGCTCGACGCGGCAAGCTGCGATCCGCTCTACCGCAAGGCGATCCGCGTGTCGGTCGGCGCGGCGCTGAAGGTGCCCTATGCGGTTCTTGGCGATGCAGCGGCCATGTTCGACGCATTGGACGCCGCCGGCTTCGAGCAACTGGCGATGACGCCGCGCGATGCAGAAGACCTTGCGACGATCGCGCCGGCGGGTCGGCAGGCGATCTATCTGGGTGCGGAGGGGCCGGGACTGCCGGAAGATCTGATGGCGCGGATGCGGCGGGTGCGGATCGACATGGAGACCGATTTCGACAGCCTCAACGTCGCGGCCGCCTCAGCGATCGCCCTCCATCGCCTCCGCGGGAGCTGAACGGGCACGCTCGGACGCCTCGCGCAGGGCGCGGATGCGCTCGGCGAGGCTGACGGGCAACCCCTCGCCCGCGGCCTGCGCGGCCTCGATGGCCTTGCGGATCGGCGATTGCGGGCCTTCGAGCGTGGCAGTCATGTTGACCATCTCGGCGGCGAGCTGGTGAAGCTGGTCGCGCAGTCGCGCATTGTCCTCGCCGGCCGGCTTCGACGATGCGGCCTGCGATTTCAGCTTCTTGTTCTCGCGCGTCAGCGTCGCGAGCTTCTTTTCGAGGCGGTCACGCTCGGCAGCGATCTTGTCTGCGGCATCCGGCGCGGCGGAAAGATCGGCTGGCGCCTGGCCCTTGAGGCGCGCGATTTCGTTTTCGCGCCGCTCCAGCCTGTCCTCTCGGTCGGAGAGGTCGGAAAGCAGGCGTTCGATCCGGCGATTGGCGTCCTCGGCCTTGCGGGTCTCCACCTTCAGCGCCTCGCGCATCGCCTTGTTGTCGGCGGTCACTTCGCGCAGCTTGCGCTCGGTCTCGTTACGCTGGTTGCGCAGCGAGGCGAGGTCGGTGGCAAGCCGGTCGATCTCGGTCTCGCGCGCGACGATTTCGATCTGCCGGCTGCTGGAGGTAAGGCTGGCATCCTCGTAGAGCGCGGACAGCCGATCGAGTTCGCTCTTGCGGGTGAAGGCATCGGCATGTTCGGAGACGAGCCGGTTTTCCAGATGGGCGACCTTCTCGTCATGGCCGGTGATCGTGGCGCGCATTTCCTCGATCTCGGCCTCGAGTTCGGCGATGCGCGTGTCGCGCGTCAGCATCACGTCGCCGCTCGAGCCGAGCGCCTGGCGCTGGCGGTCGAGCTCGACCATCTGTTCGGCGATACGCGCCCGCGCGGCCTTGAGTTCGATCTCGATCTTGCGCTGCTTGAGCGCGGCTTCGGCGCGGATACGGTCCTTGTCGGCCTGGATTTCTTCGCGCGTCAGCGGCAGACGCGCCTCGATGCGACGCGTCGTCAGGCGCTCGGTGCGCCGGCGCAGCGCCGGGGCGAATAGCAGGCCGATGAAGGCGGCGGTCAGAAAACCGAGGCCGAAGAACAAGAAGGTCTGGATCACAAACGCTTTTCCATGGACGGCCCGATGACGATACTGACGTGGTGGACCCTGATCCCGTTCTGATCAAGCCTTACGCGCAAATTGCGGCGGAGAACCGCCGCAAGACTGTTGATGGCCGCGTTCTTCGCGTTAGAACGGGTTCCAGGTCGGGCTTTGCGTGACCTTGAGGTAGCCGACATTGACGCCCAGCCGCGCGCCGACGCCGGTGCGCACCGGAACGAGCAGGATGTTGCCGTTCTTCATCACGTTGAAGCCGAGGCCGGCGACGAGATAGGCCGAACCCGCGACGCCTGCATAACGCTTGCCGTAAAGGTTCGGCACGGCATCGAGATTGTAGACCAGGACCATGGTGCGCGAGCCCTGCCCGCCGGCATCCCAGCCGACCGACGGCCCCTGCCAGTAAACGCGATGGTCGCCGACATTCTTGGTGTAGAGCGTGCCTTCGCCATAGGTCAGGCCGCCGATGAAGGCGCCGCCGGCTTCCTCGCCGAGGATATAGCCGTTGGGCAGGCCGTAGCTCTGGAATATCTGCTCGACGACGGTCGCGAGACCGCCCGAAGTGGAGCCGAAGAACTGGTGGCCCGAATCGACGATCTCCTGCGCGGTATAGGGCTGGTTCGCGCGCGCCGGCGCGGCGGCCACGAGCAGGGCGGCGAAAATCGCGATCACGATCGACAGGCGCGAAAGGAGAGCTGCTTGCATATGCGGTCTCATGGCGAACCTCCGTAAGAAGCGGGCGCCGCGCTCCGGTCGTGATCCGGCAGCGGCGCATTTACGTTTAAGGAACGGTAACCCGACAGGCTTAAGGAAAGGTAAGGCCCGCGGTTAAGGCGGGCTTTCTTGATGGACGCGGCGGGCTGTGTCACGACGATTGCAAATGACGTCGATACGATTCGCGCTGAGCGGGACCCGCGGCAGTCATCCGACATTTCGCATGCCAAACGAGGGGCCGATTGCATGTCCGAACTCTTCACGCTGACCGCGACCGATCTGGCCGCACTCCTGTGCAGCCGCGTCTGCCACGACGTCATCTCGCCGGTCGGCGCGATCAATAACGGCCTCGAACTCCTCGACGAGGGCGGCGCCGACGAAGACGCCATGCACCTGATCCGCACCAGTGCGCGCAACGCGTCGGCAAGGCTTCAGTTCGCGCGCATCGCCTTCGGCGCGGCCGGCTCGGCCGGGATGCAGATCGACACCGGCGACGCCGAAAGCGTCGCGCAGGCCTTCCTGAAGAACGAAAAGCCCGAACTCGAATGGACCGGCGAGCGCGAACTCCTGCCAAAGAACGCCGTCAAGCTGATCCTCAACCTGCTGCTTGTCGCCAATGGCGGCATTCCACGCGGCGGCAAGATCACCGTCAATCTGGAAAACCTGAAGGTGAAGCCGAAATTCACGCTGACGGCCAAGGGGCCGATGGTGCGCGTCCCGGCGAAGTTTCTCGAGATGCATTCGGGCCGCAAGCCGGACGAGGCGATCGACGCGCACTCCGTGCAGGCCTATTACACGCTGCTCCTGGCCCGCGAGGCCGGCATGGAGATCAACATCCGCGCCAGCGCCGAGGACATCGTGCTGACCGCCGAATAGGCGTCGATTAACCCATTATTCAGCCAACCGCTTACCCGCTTCTTTACCCGGCCCGCGTAGCGTCCTCCTGACAGACAAGGCGGGGGCCGATCGATGGACGGAAGGGATTACGGGATGAAGCGCTGCATGATCGTGGACGATTCCAACGTCATCCGTAAGGTCGCCAAGCGCATTCTCGCGACCCCGGAAATGGCCGTCGTCGAAGCCTGCGACGGCCGCGAGGCGCTGTCGCACTGCGCCGTCGAAATGCCCGACATCATCGTCGTGGACGCGCAGCTTCCCGACATGGCGACCGTCGACTTCATCCGCCAGGCGATGGCGCTGCCGACCCAGGCCAAGCCGCGCATCGTGATCTGCATGACCGAATTCGACGTCGGCGCCATCATGCGCGCCAAGCGCGCCGGCGCGAAAGGCTACATTCTGAAGCCCTTCAACCGGCCGATTTTGCTGGAACGCTTCCGCGAAATCCAGATGGCTGCTTGAGGGCTGGCGGGCCTCACGAGTACGCGTTCGTCGAGGGTAACGAGCCGTTCTTCCAAAAAGACAGGCCAACGCCTATGCTGAACGGGAAGGAGCGCCGCTGATGAGTGCATTGCAAAAGACATTGCCGTCGGTGAAGAGTGAGATCGTTCATGACCCTTCGGTCATGAGCGGCGACCCGGTTGTTCGCGGAACGAGAGTCCCGGCCATGACGATCGTCGCTTATCTCCGCGCCGGACGAACGAACCGCGAAATCTTCGAAGATTACCCGACGCTTCCGGTGGATGCGATCGAAACGGTTACCGCCTGGGCCGACGACGAACTCGGACCCGACTGGCGCCGGGCGGCAGCCACATCCCGCATCGGCGCTTGATGCATCGCTTCTTCATCGATGAATGCTTGAGCGCCGGGCTGGCGGCGCTTTGCAAGGACAGGGGCTTGCAAGCCGATTTCGGCCCGCATGTCGGCATGGCAGGTTGGCAGGACTGGAACATCGCCAAGTTCGCCTTCGAGCACGACTACGTGGTCGTAACCAACAATCGGCGTCACTTCCTGCGCGAATATCTGAAATACGACGTCCACAACGGGCTCGTCGTCATCGTGCCGAATGTCGACCGCGACCTCCAGATCGATCTTTTCTCGCGCGTCCTGGACTATTTGTCGGAACTCAACGATTTGCCGACGAACAAGCTGATCGAAATCCTCGCCGATGGTTCGATCCATGCGCGGGGATTGGTCGAGCGAAGATCACGACATCGGCCCTGTCGGCGATCCCTCGTGGACCGCCCGGTAATTCAACTCGGACCAGCAAACGAAAAAACCCGGCGCGAGGCCGGGTTATTCGTGGATCGTATGCTGGCCGGTCAGGCGCTGACGCGCATTTCCTCTGGCTCGCGCAGCACGTAGCCGCGGCCCCAGACCGTTTCAATGTAGTTCTGGCCGCCGGAGGCGAGGTCGAGCTTCTTGCGCAGCTTGCAAATGAAGACGTCGATGATCTTCAGTTCCGGCTCGTCCATGCCGCCGTAAAGGTGGTTGAGGAACATTTCCTTGGTCAGAGTGGTGCCTTTGCGGAGCGAAAGAAGCTCCAGCATCTGGTATTCCTTGCCGGTCAGGTGCACGCGCTGGCCACCGACCTCGACCGTCTTGGCGTCGAGATTGACGATCAGGTCGCCCGTCGTGATGACCGACTGGGCATGGCCCTTCGAGCGGCGCACGATGGCGTGGATGCGGGCGACGAGCTCGTCCTTGTGGAAGGGCTTGGTCATGTAGTCGTCGGCGCCGAAGCCGAGGCCGCGCACCTTGTCCTCGATGCCGGCCATGCCGGAGAGGATGAGGATCGGCGTCTTGACCTTCGAGAGCCGCAGCGTGCGCAGCACCTCGTAGCCGGACATGTCCGGCAGGTTCAGGTCGAGAAGAATGATGTCGTAGTCGTAGAGTTTGCCGAGGTCGACACCCTCTTCGCCCAGATCGGTCGAATAGACATTGAAGCTTTCCGACTTGAGCATCAGCTCGATGCTCTGTGCGATCGCACTGTCGTCTTCAATCAGCAAAACGCGCATTTCATTCCCCTTCTCCGCCAACAGCCCCGTCAGCTCGGCACCGAAGCGTTGATTTGCCTGAATCGCAGGATGCCACCGAAATGGTTAACAAACTCTGATTCAGGCTGGCAAGAGGCCATCGCAACATTCAGCAGTTTGTCGTAGCACCCTGAATCAAAAAGACGAATCCGCCATTCGCACCGTGAATCAGAACTTCAGGATTCCCCCGCAAGCGACTCATGGAAAGGCGCTTTGCGACCGTGACTTCATGTTGGGATTTTTACCCCGCCTTAAGTCCTCGTCCCTATGATTAACAATGCACGTAAACGAATGGTTACTTTCCGGCGCGATCGGGGATGGTCGCGAAGAAAAAAGTAACGATATCGACGTAGCGTGCGGGTGGCGTTTCGGGAGCGTTGAGTATGAAGTCACGTGAGAACCTGGTCCGGCTGAAGCAGTTTCAGGTCGGCGAGAAGCGCAAGCAATTGCTCCAGCTCGACATGATGATCGCCGAATTCGACAGGATGGCGGGCGAACTCGACGCGCAGATCGTTTCTGAGGAGAAGAAGGCGGGCATCACGGACGTGAACCATTTCGCCTATCCGACCTTCGCCAAGGCCGCGCGCCAGCGCCGGGACAACCTGCACAATTCGCGCAACGACCTTCTTTCGCAGCGCAGCGCCGCCGAAGAAGCCCTGACCGAGGCGGAAGCCGAACTCGCCAAGGCCGAAGCGCTCGACAATCGTAACCGCGAGACCGACTATTCCGGACGCGCCGCCACCGGCTGATCGTCCGCGCATCGAAATCAAGAAGCCCGCCCCGGCCTGACCGGGGCGGGCTTTTTCGTGCCCCAACGATTGGCGGATCAGCCGCGACGATCGTCGCCGCGTTCATGGCGCGGGCCGCGATCGTCGCGATCCCGGCGCTCCTCGCGGCTGTTCTCGCGGCGGTCGCCGCGGTCGCGGTCGCCGGCAAAATTGCCGATCGCGTATTTCTGCGCCTTGTATTCCGACTTCAGGACCTGGCCGGAAAAGCTGACCTCGAGTTCGAAGACGTCACCGCGCGCATTGCGGGCCATGATCTCGTATTCGTCGTCGTCGCGGTCCTTGACGAAGAGCATCTCGTAACCGGCCGCCTCGATGTTGCGACGGATGTCGGCTTCGCTGGCATAACCGCCGAAGGACGGGCGCGCCCAGCCATATTCGACTTCGATCTTGTCGAGATTGCCCCAGCGGTCGACCTTGATCTCGACGCGGTTGCCCGCGTCGTCGGTCGTGTAGGCCTCGATATGCTTTTTCTTCTGTTCGACGAAGGCGACGTCCTCGTAGCCATGCTCGCGGGCGATGCGGTTCATCATCTCGGTCGCTTGGTCGCGCGAGGCGCCGAACCCGCTCTGGAGCTGGGCGACGGCGGGAACCGTGGCGACGCCGGCGAGCATCGTGCCCGCGAGGGCGACGGCGGCGATGCGGGTTTTCGTGATGGTGGTCATCGGTGATCTCCTTTGATCGGTTGACGATGACCGTAAACTAGCCGCGCGGCCCCCAACCGCCCTTGAACCGCGCCGTTCAGCTCGCGTTCAACAATCGGGCGGGCCCGAAACGACAAAACGCCCGGCAGGCCGGGCGTTTCATCAAGTCCATACCGCTCTTGTCAGTGACGGTATTGCTGGATGCGCGTGGTGCGCAGGCCGGCAAGACCATGATCGTCGATGGAGGCCTGCCAGGACAGGAACTCCTCGACCGTCAGCTTGTATCGCTGGCAGGCTTCATCGAGGCTGAGCAGCCCGCCGCGAACGGCAGCCACCACCTCGGCCTTCCGGCGAATGACCCAGCGACGTGTGTTGCTGGGGGGCAGATCGGCAATCGTCAACGGGCTGCCGTCCGGCCCGATTACATATTTGACACGCGGTCTAATAAGATCGGTCATCGTACTCTCTACAACATCAAAGACCCAATCGACGGCCACACTACCGCCACAGCTTTAAGAAAGGGCTAAATCACCGGTAAGCCTACCGTAACCTTCGTGAACGGCGTCTTTCACCGGAATTTCGAATCTTAACGAGTGGGCGATTGCCTCGCGCGGGGCTGTTGGCAGCCCCTGCCCGGCTCGCCTATATAGAGCCCGACCGCCCGGACCTTGAATCCGGACCGATTAGCCAAGACGCATGAGCCGCCCGATGAACAGTCTCGATTTCGACAAGCGCCCCGAAGACACGCGGGTCGTCGTCGCCATGTCCGGCGGCGTCGATTCCTCCGTGGTCGCCGGACTGATGAAGGAACAGGGCTACGACGTCGTCGGCATCACGCTGCAGCTTTACGACCACGGCGCGGCGGTGCATCGCGCGGGCTCGTGCTGCGCCGGCCAGGACATCGGCGACGCGCGCGCGGTTTCCGAAAAGCTCGGCATTCCCCATTACGTGCTCGACTACGAGAAGCGTTTTCGCGAGGCGGTGATCAACCCTTTCGCCGAAAGCTACATCGCCGGCGAGACGCCGATTCCGTGCGTGGCCTGCAACCAGACCGTCAAGTTCGCCGACCTGTTGCAGACCGCGCGGGAGCTAGGCGCCGACGCGCTGGCGACGGGGCACTACATCCGCAGCCGCGCGAACGGCGCACACCGCTCCCTTTTCAGGCCGGTCGATGCGGACCGCGACCAGAGCTATTTTCTCTTCGCCACCACGCAGGAACAGATCGACTTCCTGCGCTTTCCGCTTGGCGGCATGTCGAAGCGCGAAGTGCGCGCGGCGGCCGAGCGCATGGGGCTGACCGTGGCCGCCAAGCCCGACAGCCAGGACATCTGCTTCGTGCCGCAGGGCAAATATGCCGACATCATCGCGAAGCTGCGGCCCGAAGCCGCCCAGCCCGGCGACATCTACCATGTCGACGGCCGGCATCTGGGCCGCCATGACGGCATCCTGCGCTACACGATCGGCCAGCGACGCGGGCTCGGCGTCGCCTCCGGCGAGCCGCTCTACGTCGTCCATCTCGACGCGCCGCGTGCGCGGGTGATCGTCGGGCCGAAGGAAGCGTTGGAGACGCACCGGATCGTGCTGCGCGACATGAACTGGCTGGGCGACGCGCCGCTCGCCGCGCTGCCTGCCGAAGGGATCGAGCTTTTCGCCAAGGTGCGCTCGACGCGCCCGCCGCGCGAGGCGCGGCTATTCGTGCGCGACGGCCAGCCGATCGTGGAGCTCGCCGACGGCGAAGCCGGGATCGCGCCCGGCCAGGCCTGCGCGCTCTATGCCGACGAGAGCGACGAGACACGCGTCCTCGGCGGCGGCTTCATCGCCCGCACCGAGCGCAGCCGCCGTTCGGAGGAAATGCTGGCGCGGCTGGAAGCCCTGCCCGCAGCGTAAAGCTCAAATCAATCGTGGAGGACGGTTCCGGCCGTCAGGATCTTGAGGACGCCGATCGCCTCCTCGCCGGAGGTGCGCGGCTCCTCGCGCGTCTCGATGCACTGGATGAAATGCTGCAATTCGCGCGTCAGCGGCATGCCTTGTTCGACCGGCACGTAGGACGGCTCGTTCATGGTGAACGCCCACTGGCCGCTATCTCGCCAGATGGCGTGGCGGTAGACGGCGAGCTTGCGCTCCCACGGCTCGACGTCGTCGAACACCGCCATCGCCTTTTCGCCCACGACGGTCAGCCGCCGTTCGCGATAGGGGTTGAGCCGCGAGGCGAAGAGATGGCTGCGCAGGTCGCCGGGAAAGCGCATGTGGAGATGCGCGAAATCGGACAGATGATCGAGCAGCGCGGCACCTTCGCCGCGCACCTCGATCGGGTGCGCGCCGGTGATGGCGAGGATCATCGACAGATCGTGCGGGGCGAGATCCCAAAGCGCGTCGTTCTCGGTGTGGAACTTGCCTAGGCCGAGCCGGTGGGAATGGATGTAGCGTACGCGACCGAGTTCGCCGGCGTCGATCAGCGCCTTCAGCCCCTCGAAGCCGGGATGGAAGCGCAGGACGTGACCGGTCATGAAGACGCGCCCGCAGGCCTTTGCGGTTTCGACGGCACGGGTCGCATCCTCGACGGTGAGCGCGATCGGCTTTTCGACCAGCACGTCCTTGCCGTTTTCGACCGCGCGGATCGCGGCCTCGGCGTGGAACTGCGGCGGCAGCGCCATGACGATCGCGTCGATGTCGTCGCGGGTGAAGATCTCGTCGATGCTGACGGCCAGACAGCCATGCTCGGCCGCGAAGCCTTCCGCGCGTGCGGGATTGGCATCCGCCACCGCCTGAAGCGCGCCGAGCGACTTGAGCGTTCGGATATGGTTCGATCCCCAATATCCGCATCCGAGGACGGCGATGCGCGGTTTCATCTGGCTTTCTGGTTGACGGGTTCGTGCGCAGACATAATGGGCGGACCCGCGGAACTCAACCCTTGCCGACCGCGCGCGCCGGATGTCGTGCGCAGTTGACATTAGGGAATGTGCAAGCGGCGCAAAAACCGCCCCTCCGCGCCCCGCCCTTGCTTGACAGCGCCGCCACCCGCCCCTTATATCCGCGGCACTTCGCGGCGTTCACCGCCGCCGGGGCGGAGTAGCTCAGTAGGTTAGAGCAGAGGAATCATAATCCTTGTGTCGGGGGTTCGAATCCCTCCTCCGCTACCACCTCCTTTCCATCGAATTTTTGGGTCGGTCACGTCTGCGTTCGCTATGCGGCGCGGCCGTCGTTCGGTTCGCGTCCGCGGCTCCGTCACTGGCAGATCACGCAGACGTCAGCTCAATTTTTCAAAAGAGACAGGCCGGGTTCGAGTGGCTAACGTGCCGCCATGCGCGTCGGAGACGGCGCATTGCAAATCGATCGGAGTTTTTGAATGACCGAATATACCCCGCCCAAGGTCTGGACCTGGGACAAGGAAAGCGGCGGCAGGTTTGCCAGCATCAACCGGCCGATCGCCGGTGCGACGCATGACAAGGAACTGCCTGTCGGCAAGCATCCGCTGCAGCTTTATTCGCTGGCGACGCCCAACGGCGTCAAGGTCACGATCATGCTGGAGGAACTGCTCGCAGCCGGCCACAAGGGCGCGGAGTATGACGCCTGGCTGATCAAGATCAACGACGGCGACCAGTTCGGCTCGGGCTTCGTCGCGGTCAATCCGAATTCGAAGATCCCGGCGCTGATGGACCGCAGCGGCGACAAGCCGATCCGCATTTTCGAATCGGGCGCGATCCTGACGCATCTGGCCGAAAAGTTCGGCGCCTTCCTGCCGACCGACCCGGCCGCCCGCGCCGAATGCTTCTCGTGGCTCTTCTGGCAGATGGGTGCGGCACCTTACCTCGGCGGTGGCTTCGGGCATTTCTATGCCTATGCGCCGGCCAAGTTCGAATATCCGATCGACCGCTTTTCGATGGAAGTGAAGCGCCAGCTCGACGTGCTCGACCGGCAGCTCGCCGAGCACCGGTTCATCGGCGGCGAGGAGTACACGATCGCCGACATGGCGATCTGGCCCTGGTATGGCGGGCTGGTGAAGGGCTGGCTCTACGAGGCTGGCGAGTTCCTGCAGGTGCAGGACTACAAGAACGTCGTGCGCTGGGCGGACGAGATCTATGCCCGCCCCGCCGTCAAGCGCGGGCGCATGGTCAACCGCGTCTTCGGCGATCCGGCGACGCAGCTCCACGAGCGCCACGACGCCAGCGACTTCGACACGAAGACGCAGGACAAGATCGCGACGGCAGCCGGTTGAGATAGTTCGGCCGGCTATTTCGCCAGCGCGGCGAGCGGCCGGCCGAATTCATCCACCGGGCCAAGGGACGTTGCGCCCTCGGCCTGCTGCTCCAGCGCGCGGCGATGTCCGTCGCGCGCGCGAATACGGTCGAAATAGGCGCGCACATTCGCAGAAAACTCGGGCTCGAGCCCGATCATCGTCGCTAGCATCAGCGCATAGCCGACCGAGATGTCGGCGGCGGTGAAGCGGCTGGCGCAGAGATAGTCGCGGTTGCCGAGCCGCGCGTCGACGGCGCGGAGCCGCGCCAGGAACCAGCGCGCATAGTCGTCGGCCACCTGCGGCAGGCGCCGCTCCTCCTCTTCGAAATGCCGATACCGCAGGACCAGCGTCTGCGGGAAGGTCAGCGTTGCCTCGCCCATGTGAAGGAAGTTGAGATAGGCGCCATAATCTGCTTCGTCGGGTGAAACGGCAAGCGGGCTCGGCCCATATCGGGTCGCAAAATAATGGCAGATCGCGCTCGATTCGGTCATCCGCGTCTCGCCGTCGAGCATCAGCGGGATCGTGCCAAGCGGGTTCATGTCTTTATAGCCGGGCGCGAGGTAGCGTGGCGGGAACGGCAGGACATGGAGCGTATAGGCGAGGCCCATTTCCTCCAGCGTCCAGAGTGGACGGAAGGAACGGGCGTTCACGCAGTGGTAGAGTTCGATCATCAGTCGTTTCCAGTGCTGCCGGTGAGGCGCTTTTCGAGTTCGTGCCGCATGATCTTGCCGGTGGTGCTGCGCGGCAGGTCGGAATCGGTGACGAAGTGGATTTCCTTCGGCACCTTGTAGCGCGCGATCTCGGTGCGGCAGCGCTCGATCAGCGCGCTTGCGTCGAGCTTCGCCTTCGCCACCACGAAGGCGATCGGCACCTCGCCCCATTGTGGATCGCGCTTGCGCACGACGACCGCGTCGGCCACCCCCGGCTGGGCGAGCAGCACGCGCTCGATCTCGGCCGGATAGACGTTCTCGCCGCCCGACTTGATGAGATATTTGCGCCGGTCGACGAAGGAGAGCGTGCCGTCCGGGTTACGCCGGAAGACGTCGCCCATGTGGAACCAGCCGCCGCGGAAATCCTCGGCGTTGGCGGCCTCGTTGTTCCAGTAGCCGGAAAAGAGCGCCGGGCTGCGGATCGCAAGTTCGCCAGGTTCGCCGTCCGGCACCTCGCGGTCGTCGGGATCGACCAGCCTGATCTGGCAAAACGAACTCTGGCGCTTGTCGAGCGAGGTTGGCACCACGCCGACCGGTATGGTCGAGAGCGAGGCGGGCGGAAAACCGGTCTCGGTGGCACCGAACGTGTTGAGGTAGGGTGCGCCGACCGCGCTCGTGATCTCGGCAAGCTGCTCGCGCGGGACGAGATCGGCCATGACGCCCACCCACCTGACGCCGCGCGCCGGCCGTCCCTCCGCCTTCATGGCGTCGAGGAATGCGGTGATCATGCCGGGCATCAGCGTCAGCCGGCCGAGCGTTTCGGTGGCGACGATCCGCGTGAGTTGACCCGCGTCGAACCCATCGGTGACGATCACCTTGCCGCCCTGGATCAGCGTCATGAAGACCGTGTCGGTCGAGACCATGTGGAAGAGCGGCGCCCAGGCGACGAAGGCGTCGTCGGCCGTGTTCGGCATGTCGGTCATCTGGATATAGGCACGTGCGATCTCGGCCCGCTGGCTGATCAGCGCACCCTTCGGCATTCCGGTCGTGCCGCTCGTATAGAGGATGACTAGCCCGTCCTCGCCGTCACAGCGGTCGGGGACCGGCGCTTCGCTGGCAGCGGCGAGTGCGGCCTCGTAAGCTTCGCCGAATTCCAGCGTCGGCGCGATGTCGGCGAGGGCTGCCGCGCGTTCGGCAAAGCGGTTCGAGGCGAGGATCAGCTTCGGCGCGACGAGTTCGACGCAGTGACGCAGTTCGGCATCGACCAGCCGCCAGTTCTGGCAGGCAGCGATGATGCCGAGCTTGGCGCAGGCGATGAAGCTCTCGATATATTCGCAGCGATTTTCGGAGACGATGGCGACACGCTCGCCGCGCGCGATGCCGAGGCCGGCGAGATGGCCCGCGAGGCGATTGCTGCGCCGGTCGAGCTCGCGATAGCTGATCTGCCGCTCGCCTTCCTGAAGCGCGATGCGCTCTGGCCCGCTGCGCACGGCGTTGGCGAAGAGCGCGCCCATGGTGAGGCCGGACGACAGCCTGACGATGCGCGGATCGATGCCGGGCGCGCGCGGCGCCGGCTGGTCTTCGTTCGTCAACGCATCTCCTCCCGATTCACGCGACGTTCGGAAGGGAGCATGGCCGGGCGCCCGGCGCAACGCGTCAGTCGGGCTCGCGCGGATTGAAATTGACGAAAAAGCCCCAGACCGAGAGGGCGAAGAAGGCGGCGAATATCAGGCCCCAGACCGTGGCGCCGGTGTAAAACTCGAAGATCGCCCAGCCGCCGGCGACCGCGCAGACGGCGAGCCTGATCCACAGCGGGCGGAAGAACGGATGGTCGGTGTCGAAGACCTTCACGCGACGACCCAGTGGAGTGGGAACATCGGATCGAAGATCGTGATGTCGTCCTCGCCCGTATTGCGCTTCCTTGGATAATCCCACGCCGCCTCGCGCTTTTCGAGCGTGATCGTCGCCTCGTTTGGGGGCAGGCGGTAGAAGGCCGGCCCGTTGAGCGATGCAAAGGCTTCGAGCCGGTCGAGCGCACCGTCTTCCTCGAACACGTGGGCGAGGCAGGACATGGTGTTGAGCGAGGAATAGATGCCCGCGCAGCCGCAGGCGCATTCCTTCAGCGGGTCGACATGCGGCGCCGAGTCCGTGCCTAGGAAGAAACGCGCATCGCCCGAAGTCGCCGCCTTGCGCAGCGCCAGCCGGTGTTCTTCGCGCTTGGCGACGGGCAGGCAGTAGTAATGCGGACGGATGCCGCCGGCGAGGATCGCGTTGCGATTGATGATGAGGTGATGCGTGGTGATCGTCGCGCCCATGTTCTCGGACTGCGAACTGACGAAATCGACGCCGTTTCTCGTCGTCACATGCTCCATGACGATGCGCAGTTCGGGCAGCCGCTCGCGCAGCGGGGCGAGAACGCGCTCGATGAACACCGCCTCGCGGTCGAAGATGTCGATCGACGGATCGGTGACCTCGCCATGGACGCAGAGCGTCATGCCGATCGACGCCATGCGTTCGAGCACCGGCATGATCTTGCCAATGTCGCGCACGCCGCTTTGCGAATTAGTCGTCGCGCCGGCCGGATAGAGCTTCACGGCGGTGACGAGACCGGAGCGGAAACCCGCCTCGACATCGTCGGCACTGGTGCCTTCGGTCAAGTAGAGCGTCATCAGCGGGGTGAAGTCGTGGCCGGCGGGGATAGCTGCGAGAATGCGCTGACGGTACGCCTCGGCATCCTTCGTCGTCACCACCGGCGGCACCAGATTGGGCATGACGATCGCGCGGGCGAAATGGGCGGACGTGTCGGGCGTCACCGCCTCCAGCACCGCGCCGTCGCGCAGATGGAGGTGCCAATCGTCCGGCCGCCTGATCGTCAGTTGCTTCATCTCGTCCTCCAGCCGCATCTTGCGGCCTTCCTTAGACGATTTCGGCAGCGGGCCGAAAGACCACCTATATGCTTTTCGAAGAATGGCGCGGGATCGAAAGCATGAGCCCGCGAATTCAGATGTCGGACAATGGAAGGAGAGCGCTATGGACCGCAACGACCAGCAGGCAATCGAGGATCTGTTCGGCAAGCTTGCCGAGGTGGAGCGGCAGGGGCAGCCGCGCGACGGTGAATCGGAGAACTTCATCCGCGATCGGATCGCCCGCCAGCCGGGCGCGCCCTATTACATGGCGCAGACCATCGTCGTGCAGGAAGAGGCGCTGAAAGCCGCGCAGGCCCGCATCGCCGAGCTCGAATCGAACGCGTCGCAGGGCTCCGGCGGATTTCTCGGCGGCCTCTTCGGCGGCGCGTCGCCGAGCGCACGCGGCTCCGTTCCCCGCGTCGGCCGCTCGCCGATGGGGGCGCCCGCCATGCCGGCGCGTGGCGCTGAGCGCCGTTCGGGTGGCGGGTTTCTGGCAGGAGCCGCGCAGACCGCGATGGGCGTGGCCGGCGGCGTTCTTCTCGCCAACATGCTCGGCGGCATGCTGGCCGGCGACGCCGAGGCTGCCGATGCAGGCGTCGACGATACGGAAGCCGATTTCGAGGACCCCGGCATGGATGGCGGCGATTTCGGCGATTTCGACATCTGACGCTTCATGATCCGCGCCTATATCCGCGAGCGTATTGACGGGACGGTGCCGCTCGGCACCGTCTTCTGGCGCGACATGATGCTGATCGGCACCGTGCTCGCCGTCGCCAGCACCGCTTTGGCGCTGGCGGTCTTTGCCGGCGACGCGCCGACGGCGCTCGGCGTCTTCGTCTTCCTGTCGCCGCTGCCCTACAATGTGCTGGTGACGATGGGCGTCTGGAAGGCTGCCGACCAGGCGACGCCCGTCTGGCGCGACCTTGCCCGCATCGCCGCGCTTCTTTGGCTGATCGCCGCGACGATCCTCTAGGCTGCGCTGCCCGTCGGCCAGAGGAAGGCCATGTAGGCGACGTAGCCGGCCAAGAGCAGCGCCCCCTCCCACCGTGCGATCCTGCGCCCGGTATAGGCCAGCACCACCAGCAGCAGCGATGCGGCGACCATGACGAAATTGTCGAACGTGGCGATTTCCGCAGGCACTTCGCTCGGCGCGATCAGAACGGTCGCGCCGCCGATGCCGAGAATGTTGTAGATGTTGGAGCCGATGATGTTGCCGAAGGCGACGTCCGCCTGCTTGCGGAATGCGGCGACGAGCGAAGTCACGAGTTCGGGCATGGACGTGCCGATCGCGACGATGGTGAGCCCGATCACGGTCTCCGAAATGCCGTAGGAGCGCGCGATGGCGACCGCGCCATTGACGAGTAAGTAACCGCCGCCCACCACGATGGCGAGCCCGACGACGGCCGTCGCGAGGCCCATGAGAGTCGAGCCGCCGGAGCCGGCCGTCAGCGCCGGATCGACGCCCTGCGCGGCCGCCGACTTGCCATGCGCAGCGCCATGATCGGGCGTACCGCCACTTTCCTGACGGAAGGCCGTGAAGATGTAGGCCGCCAGCGCCGCCAGGAAGGCGATGCCCACGGCGCGGCCGAGCGGCATGGTCAGCGCGAGCACCGTGAAGACGACCGCGACCGCAACCATCACCGCGCCGTCGCGCCGCAACGCGCCCGACGCGATGGCAATCGGCGTGATCAAGGCAGAAATGCCCAGGATCAGGAGAAGATTGGCGAGGTTCGATCCGACGATGTTGCCGAAGGCGATGCCCGGCGAACCGTTCAACGCGGCCTGGACCGACGTCACCAGTTCGGGCGTCGAGGTGCCGAAGCCGACCAGCGTCAGGCCGATGACGAGCGGTGAGACGCCCATGTTGCTGGCAACCTTGACGGCTCCGCGAACCAGAAGCTCGCCGCCGATGACGAGCATGACGAGGCCTGCGATGAGCGGCAGCCAGGTTTCCATTCAGGTCTCCGTGAAATGCGCGGGCGACCCGCGAACGTGATGAACGGCCTATAGATAAGGCTCGCCACGCCGGTTCAAGAGTTCGCCGGCGCAAGACCGGAAAAATTCGGCGCTCGCCTCCTTATGCCGGTTTCAAGAGCCCATTCCTGTCGACCAGGAAGCGCTCGGACAGCGGGATCGCCGCTGCGCCGAGCGTGCGGGCCGCGGGTCCGAGCGAGCCTTCTGCGAACAGGGGTTCGCCAACGCCCGACAGATTGAGGCTTCGCATCCGCGCCGCGGCCACCGCGACGAGCCGCCTGCGCACATCCGCCGGCATCGACCCGTCGATGATGACGGCGTCGAAATCGACCAGCGCGACGGCGGCGAGCGCCGCATCGGCGATGCCCTGCCCCGCCGCCTCGATCCAGCGGTCGAGAATGGCGGCATCGACGTCCCATGCCGCCGGCGTTTCCCAAAGGCTCTCCGCCGGTCGGCCGGCCGCCTCCAGCAATTCCTCCAGCCCGGAAATCGACGCGCGCTCGATGAGCTGGACGGTGCGGCCATCCTCGCCGCGCACGGGCATCGACCCGACCGCCCCGGCATTGCCACTGCGGCCCGTATAGAGCTGCCCGTCGAGGACGATCCCGCCGCCGATGAAATAGCCGACATAGAAATAGAGGAAATCGCCGGCCGGCACCTCGTCGCCGAAGATGAGCTCGGCGCCGCAGGCCGACGAGGCGTCGTTCTGCAGGAAGACCGGAAACGGATAGGCGCGGGCGAGTTCGGCGCGGATGTCGAGCGTTTCCCAGCCGGCGAGATCGGTCGCCGGCGCGCCGATGCGCGCGGACCACTGCCAAAGCTGGAACGGCATTGCGACGCCGAGCCCGGCAATGCGCGAGCGAAGGTCCGGTGCGACCTCGGCCACGACCGCGTCAATCGCGCCATGGGCGAATTCGAGCACGCTGCCGGGTGTCGGCCAGCGATAGATCAGCGTGCGCCGCGCGCGGATCTTGCCAACGAAATCCATCAACACGAGTTCGCTCGAACGACGACCGATCTTGAGGCCGAGGAACAATGCACCGTCGGGTGCAAGCGACATGGGAACGGACGGCTGGCCGACCCGGCCGCGCTGCGGCTTGCCCTTTTCGAGCAGTCCGTCCTTCTCGAGAGCGCGGATGATGACCCAGGCGGTCTGCGTCGAAAGTCCGGTGACGCGGGCGATGTCGGCCTTCGACATGGGTCCCTGGCGACGCAGGATCGACAGCACGAGCCGCTCGTTCCAAGCGCGCATGCCCGACTGGTTGGAACCGCGAAGCTGCGGTTCAGGCTGCAATGTCGTTTGCGGATCGTCCAGCAATGCGCCCTCCCAAGCGTTATCGGCGAACATGCAGCCTGGCACCACAGGCGTCAATTATAAATTAGATTGATTTATTAATTGACTCTCGATGCCGATGGTGGTTCCCTGACGGCAGATTGCGATGGCCGCATGCCGGACGCGCAATGGTTCCGCCAGGAGGTGGCGGTCAGTTCAACGGAGGATTTTCGCGATGAAGACAACGCTCAAGCTTGCTTTGGCCGCAACCGCGCCGCTTGCCCTGATGCTGGCCGGCCCCGCCGCCGCGCAGGAGGAGGTCTCGGCCTGCCTCATCACCAAGACCGACATCAACCCTTTCTTCGTCAAGATGAAGGAAGGCGCGACGGCCAAGGCGCAGGAACTCGGCGTCAAGCTCTCCACATTCGCCGGCAAGATCGACGGCGACCACGAGACGCAGGTCCAGGCGATCGAAAGCTGCATCGCGTCCGGCGCCAAGGGCATCCTGCTCACGGCCTCCGACACCAAGGCCATCGTGCCCGTCGTCCAGCAGGCGCGCGAGGCCGGCATTCTGGTCATCGCGCTCGACACGCCGCTCGAGCCGATCGACTCCGCCGACGCCACCTTCGCCACCGACAATTTCAAGGCCGGCGAGCTGATCGGCCAGTGGGCCGCCGCGACGCTTGGCGCGGAAGCCGAAAACGCCAAGATCGCGCTTCTCGATCTTGCCCCCAGCGCGCCGTCGGTCGATGTCCTGCGCGACCAGGGGTTCCTCAGCGGCTTCGGCATCGACATCAAGGATGAGAACCGGATCGGCGACGAGGACGACGCCCGCATCGTCGGCCATGACGTGACCGACGGCAACGAGGAAGGCGGGCGCACCGCGATGGAGAACCTTCTCCAGCAGGACCCCGACATCAACGTCGTCTACACGATCAACGAGCCGGCCGCCGCCGGCGCCTACGAGACGCTAAAATCCTTCGGCAAGACCGAAGGCGTGCTGATCGTTTCCGTCGATGGCGGCTGCCCGGGCGTCCAGAACGTCTCCGAAGGCATCATCGGCGCGACCTCGCAGCAATACCCGCTCGACATGGCCTCGCTCGGCATCGAGGCGATCGCCAAGTTCGCCGAAACCGGCGAGAAGCCCGCGCCGACCGAAGGCCTCGAATTCTTCGACACCGGCGTCACGCTGATCACCGATGCACCGGCCGATGGGGTCGAGTCCATCGACTCGGCCGAGGGGCTGGACAAGTGCTGGGGGTGAGGAGCGTTCCGCGCAGCGGATGAAAAGCCAACGATTTGGCTTTTCAAGCGACGAACGCCCGGAGCCATAGCGAAGAGCCGGACGACGCTGCAGTCGCATGTGCCATTTCCCCTCCCCCCGTGCGGGGAGGGAAGCATCGCCGCTTTGACCGCGATGCCAATCAGGATCACACTCGCTTCGCTTTGGGAGGAAGTAGCCATGACCGACACAAGCGCCCTGCCCCCACGCGGGCAGGAGTTCGAGGCGTCGCTGGACAAGAGCGACCGCTCCGTCGCCGCCTTCGAGGGCCAAGACAAGAACGTCATCGACCGGTTGCAGCATGCGCTCCATGCCAATCCGACGATGGTGCCGTTCATCGTGCTCGCCCTGAGCATCGTCGCATTCGGCTTCATCGCCGGCGCGAATTTCTTCTCCGCCTTCAACCTGTCGCTGATCATGCAGCAGGTCTCGATCATCGGCATCCTTGCGGCAGCGCAGAGCCTCATCATCCTGACCGCCGGCATCGATCTGTCGGTCGGCGCGATCATGGTTCTGATGTCGGTCGTCGCGGGCAATCTCGCCGTTTCGATGGGCGTGCCCGCGCCGCTCGCGATCGGGCTCGGCATGGTCGGCGGTGCGGCCGCCGGCGCACTGAACGGCCTGTTCGTCACGCGCTTCAAGCTGCCGCCCTTCATCGTGACGCTCGGCACCTGGAACATCTTCTTCGCGCTCACGCTGTGGCTGTCCGGCGCGCAGTCGATCCGTAGCCAGGACATCGACGCGGCGGCGCCGCTCCTGAAATTCTTCGGCCAGAGCTTCCGCATCGGCGGGGCGCAGTTCACCTATGGCTCGATCCTGATGGTGCTGATCTTCGCCGTGCTCTGGTACATGCTGAACCGCACCGCCTGGGGCCGCCATGTCTACGCCATCGGCGACGACAAGGAAGCGGCCGAACTCTCCGGCATTCGCACCAACCGCACGCTGTTGTCGGTCTATGCGCTCGCCGGCCTCGTCTGCGGCCTTGCCGCCTGGGCGTCCATCGGCCGCGTCGGCTCGGTCTCGCCGCAATCCTTCCAGGAAGCGAACCTGCAATCGATCACCGCCGTGGTGATCGGCGGCATCTCGCTCTTCGGCGGGCGCGGCTCGATCATGGGGCCGCTGGTCGGCGCACTGATCGTCGGTGTCTTCAACTCGGGCCTGCGCCTCGCCGGCGTCGACGTTCTCTGGCAGGTCTTCGCCATCGGCTGGCTCACCATCGTCGCCGTCGCCATCGACCAGTGGATCAGGAAGCTTTCGTCATGAGCACCCAGCCCGTTCTTTCCGCCCGCGGCCTCGTCAAGCGCTATGGCCGCGTCACCGCTCTCGACCGTGCCGATTTCGACCTCTATCCGGGCGAAATCCTCGCCGTCATCGGCGACAACGGTGCCGGCAAGTCGTCGATGATCAAGGCGATCTCTGGCGCGATCCGGCCGGACGAAGGCGAAATCCGCCTCGACGGGCAGATCGTGAATTTCAGCTCGCCGATGGAGGCGCGCGACGCCGGCATCGAGACGGTCTACCAGAACCTCGCTCTGTCGCCGGCACTCTCGATCGCCGACAACATGTTCCTCGGCCGCGAGATCCGGAAGCCGGGCTTTCTGGGTCAGACCTTCCGGCTTCTCGACCGGCCCGCGATGGAAAAGATCGCCCGCGACAAGCTCTCCGAACTCGGCCTGATGACGATCCAGAACATCAGCCAGGCGGTGGAAACGCTGTCGGGCGGCCAGCGACAGGGCGTCGCGGTGGCGCGCGCGGCGGCGTTCGGCTCCAAGGTCGTCATCATGGACGAGCCGACGGCGGCGCTCGGCGTCAAGGAATCTCGCCGCGTGCTCGAACTCATCCTCGACGTGAGAAAACGCGGCATGCCGATCGTGCTCATCTCGCACAACATGCCGCATGTGTTCGAGGTCGCCGACCGCATCCACGTCCATCGCCTCGGCCGGCGCCTCTGCGTCATCGACCCGAACGAGCACACCATGTCGGATGCCGTCGCCTTCATGACTGGCGCGAAAGCGCCGCCGGAACTGGCCGAGGCGGCGTGACGCGATGATCCTGTGCTGCGGCGATGCGCTGATCGACATGCTGCCCGTCGAGCTTGAGGGCGGGCGGCGCGGCTTTGCGCCCCATGCCGGCGGCGCGGTGTTCAACACCGCCATCGCGCTGGGGCGGCTCGGCGTCGAGACAGGCTTCTTCAACGGCCTGTCGACCGACCTCTTCGGCAGGATGCTGGCCGACGAACTGAAGGCGTCCGGCGTCGATTCCGCGCTGTCGCCACGCAGCGCCCGCCCGACCACGCTCGCCTTCGTCACGCTCGAGGACGGCCACGCGAGCTACCATTTCTACGACGAGGGAACCGCGAGCCGGATGCTCGAACCCGCGGACCTGCCCGGCCTCGGCAATGATGCGCGCGCTCTGTTCTTCGGCGGCATCAGCCTTGTCGTCGAGCCGTGCGGCTCGGCCTTCGAGGAATTGATGGCGCGCGAGGGGAAGACCCGCCTCGTCATGATCGACCCCAACATCCGTCCCGATTTCGTCGCCGACGAAGTGGCCTACCGCGCGCGGCTGACGCGGATGATGGCGGGCGCCGACATCGTCAAACTGTCCGAAGAAGACCTTGCCTGGCTCTCGCCCGACGCCGACGCCTTCATCGACGACTTGCTCGCGGCCGGCCCGTCCGTCGTGCTGGTCACCCACGGCGCGCGCGGCGCGACCGGGCACACCGCGCGCGGGACGATTTCGGTTTCGCCGCGGCCGGCAACCATCGTCGATACGGTCGGTGCGGGCGACGCCTTCAATGCCGGCTTCCTCGAAGCGCTGGAGGGCCTGGGGCGCCTCGACAAGGCAGCGACCCGCGCGATGGGCGAAGGCGATCTGCGGCTTTGCCTCGACCGTGCGGCGGAGGTCGCGGCCGTCGCCGTCTCGCGCCCCGGCGCCAACCCGCCCTGGGCTTCGGACATTTCCGCGCCCGCCTGGCGGCGGCTTGCAGCGCGAACCTAAAGCGCTTGCGGCCGCCAGAGAATATCGCCCGAGCCGCCCTGCGCCTGGACGAGATCGACATTGGGCATGTCGTTCGACGCGACCCAATGCGCCGCCTGTTCCCCGCTCCAGCCAAGCTCGAGCCAGCGCCGCATCAGCCGCTTTTCGAGTTCGACGCGCGGCACGTCGATGAGCACCGTCACGTCGAAGAGCGGGCGCAGCGCACTCCACGGCGCGGCGTCGAGCGTCAGATAGTTGCCCTCGACGATGACGAAACGCGCATCGCCCGCGATCCGCGCCGCGCCGGCCCGGGCGAGGTCGAGCGGGCGATCGAAGACGGGCACGACCACATCCTCGCCATGCCGGATACGGCGCAGGACGCTCTCCAGGCCTGCGACGTCGAACGTGTCCGGCGCACCCTTGCGCTGGCGCCGGCCAAGCGCGTCGAGGATGGCATTGTCATAGTGAAATCCGTCGCCCTGAAGGATCGCCGCGTCGCCGAGCGCGTCCGCCAGATGCTCCGACAGCGTCGACTTGCCGGCGCCCGGTGGACCGGCCAGCGCGACGACGAAGCGGTCGCGGCCCTCGGCCCGTTCCGCGATCTTCCCGGCGATGTCGACGACCGAATCCATGGTGTGAAGTGAACCGATGAAACGCTCTGAAATCAACGACATCATGCGCGAAGCCGATGAAATGATGCGCCGCTTCGGCTTCGTTCTGCCGCCCTTCGCCCGCTGGACCCCGGACGAATTTCGCGCGCGGAGCGATGCGCAGGCGATCGTCGACGCGCGGCTCGGCTGGGACATCACCGACTATGGCGCGGGCCGCTTCGACGAGATGGGACTCTTCCTCTTCACCCTGCGCAACGGCCGTCTCGCCGACCTGAAGCGCGGGGGCGGCATGTGCTACGCCGAAAAGCTGCTGATCTCGCGGCAGGACCAGTTGAGCCCGATGCACACGCATCGCCTGAAGGCCGAGGACATCATCAATCGCGGCGGCGCGACGCTCGTCGTCGAACTCTTCGGCTCCGACCCGAACGGCGACTTCGACACGACGCGCGGCGTCACCGTCGCCTGCGACGGCATCGCGCGCACACTTCCGGCCGGCGGCAGATTGAAGCTCGCGCCCGGCGAGAGCGTGACGCTGATGCCCGGCGACTGGCACGCCTTCTGGGGCGAAGGCGGCGACGTGCTGATCGGTGAGGTCTCGACCGTCAACGACGATTTGACCGACAACATCTTCGGCGAGCCGATCGGCCGCTTCGCCACGATCGAGGAGGACGAGCCGCCGCTGCACCTTCTCGTCAGCGACTATCCGGCATGGCTCGTCCGCAATTCGTGATCGGCGCGGGCGACGGCGCGGCTGTTCAGGGTTGCTGTTCGGGCGTATAGCTCGCCGATCATTTTGTGTGGTTCGACAGCATCTTGAACACGCTCCATATTCGCGCCGTCACCTTCGTCGCGGCGATCTTTTCGGCCTATCTCGCCTTGTTCATGGCACTCCCGGCGGTGGTCGACCTTTATGTCGGCAACCCGGACTGGCAGGTCTTCACGCTGTCCGGCCTCCTCGTCGGCGGCCTGTCGGCGGGCATCGCACTCGCCACTTTCGGCTCGCCGCCCCAGCTTTCGGCCCGCTTCGGCTTCCTGCTCGTCAACGTGCTCTGGGTCACGACCGCCATTGCCGGCGCCGTCCCGCTTTATGCGGCCTCGATCGGGCTCAGCGTGACCGATGCGATCTTCGAAAGCGTCTCGGCGCTGACGACGACCGGCTCGACCGTGATCGCGGGCCTGGATTCGCTGCCGCCGGGGCTGCTGCTCTGGCGCTCGCTCCTGCAATGGATCGGCGGCGTCGGGGTGATCGCGCTCGGGCTGTTCGTGCTGCCGTTCCTCAATATCGGCGGGGTTTCCTATCTGAAGATCGAATCCTCTGATATCGGCGACCGGCCGTTCGCGCGCCTGTCGACCTACACCGTCGCGCTGCTCGGCATCTACGCCGCGCTGACGCTGGTCTGCGCCGTCGCCTATGCCACCGCCGGCATGACCGCGTTCGACGCGATCAACCACGCCATGACGACGCTTTCGACCGGCGGGTTCTCCACCCATGACGCCTCGCTCGGTTTCTATGCCGATCGGCCGGCGATCCTGTGGGTCGGAACGATCTTCATGTTCCTCGGCGCCCTGCCCTTCTCGATCCTGATTCTGCTCGCCGTGCGCGGCCGCGTCGATCCGCTCGGCGACCCGCAGATCCGCGTCTTCGCGACCTATTGCGCGGGCTTCATCCTCGCCGTCGCGATCTATCTGCGGGTGACCTCCGAAGTCGGCTTCGGCACGGCGCTGACCCATTCGGCCTTCAACTTCATATCGATCATCACCACGACGGGATTTGCCAGCGGCGACTATTCGGCCTGGGGCCCGTTCGCCGTCGGCTGCGCCTTCGTCGCCACCTTCATGGGCGGCTGCTCGGGCTCGACCTCCGGCGGCATCAAGGCCTACCGGTTCTACATCCTCTACCAGCTTCTCGCGCGCGGCCTGAACAAGCTGATCTACCCGAATTCGGTCCAGTCGATCCGCTACGGCAAGCGCGTGATCGACGGTGACATACAGCGCGCGACGACGCTCTTCGTCGCGGTGTTCCTCGTCCTTCTGTGCGTCGGCACGCTGCTTTTGACCCTGACGGGCCTCGATCTCGTCAGCGCCGTGACGGGCACCTTGACCGCGTTGACCAATGTCGGCCCCGGCCTCGGCGACATCATCGGCCCGGCCGGCAATTTCGTGCCGCTGTCCGATGCGGCCAAATGGGTGCTGATCGCGGCCATGCTGCTCGGCCGCCTCGAAATCCTCGCCGTTCTGGTCCTGATGTCGCCCGCCTTCTGGCGTCGATAATCGGGAACATTTCACATTAGAGAATGTTCATGGAGCGAACGGCCAACCGCCCAGCCAGAACAGGAGCATTCTCATGGCCAAAAGCGCCAAGGTTCTCGATACCAAGCCCCGCGACGTCGAGGTCAACACCGGCATCGATGCCAAGAGCCGCAAGGCGGTGGCCGAGAGCCTGTCGGCCATCCTCGCCGACACCTATGCGCTGCTCGTCAAGACGCACATCTATCACTGGAACGTCGTCGGCCCGCTCTTCCACTCGATTCACGTGATGACCGAGGAGCAGTACAACGACCTCTTCAAGGCGACGGACGAGCTTGCCGAACGTATCCGCGCGCTCGGCTACCGCGCGCCGGTCGCCGGTAACAAGGGCGCCGACATCGTCGTCGAACTCGGCGCGGAATCGAAGACCGCCCACGACATGGTTGCCGACCTGATCGACGGTCACGAGGCCGCCATCCGCAAGATGCGTGACGCTGCCGAACAGGCCGAGGAAGCCGAGGACTTCGTCTCGCACGACATGCTCGTCGGCCGCATGACCTATCACGAGAAGGTCGTCTGGATGCTGCGCGCGGTCGTCACCGAGTAGGCGAAAAGCTCTCCGGCGGATGAGCAATCGTCCGCCGGTACCTTCAGCCTGCGATGTTCTGGATGATGAAGGCACGCTTGCCATGCGCGCCGGACGCGATCGAGGCGACCTCTTCGATATCGAAGCGCAGGCGTCCGTCCGTCCGCTTTTCGAGCGCTTTCGCCAGCCGTTCCGCATCGCTCGCGCCGCCATTTGCCGCCGGCACATAGCGGAGCGTTGCAACCCCCGGCGAGCCCTGCACGAACTGCCATTCGGCGAGCCCACGCAAAAGCGCCATGTCCTCCGGTACAAGGTCGGTGGCGACGATCTTGCCGCCATCGCCGGCAATCAGGAAATCCGGCTTGCGGCGCGGAGCGATGTCGCGAACCGTCAGCCGCCAGCCATTTTCGCGCGTCGCCGCCTCGACCAGCCGGGCCCGGTCCCCGGTGTCGTAGCGGATGAAAGGCATGCCGGTGGAGATGAAGCCTGTGCCCAAAAGCCGCCCTTCGGTACCCGGCGTCACGACAGGTCGGCCGTCATCGTCGACGAGTTCGGCGAGCCCATAGAGCGGCTCGAACGTGTAGACGCCCGGCTCGCCCGGCCGCTCGACGGCGAACGCGACCTTCTCGCTCATGCCGTAGAAGGGCACGATCTCGGCCTGCGGAAAGACCTTGGCGAAGAGATCGCGCTGGTGGGCGAACAGGGGCTCGGAAATCGGAAAGATGCCGCGGATGGGGTGCGCCAGCCGGCGGTTCGCATTGTCGAGATGCCGCGCGAACAGCTCGATCGCGGAGGGATAGCCGTGAATGTAGGAAATGCGCCGCCGCTCCATCTCGTCCGCCATCGCGGCTGCTTCAGCGGGCCCGAGCGGGAAGACGGCAAGGCGCAGTTCACCAAGCGCCGGGTCCCATTGATGCGCCGCATTCGCATCATCGAGGCGAAAGCCGCGGAGCACGGCCCGCGCATCGCCCGGCCGGTAGCCCGCGCGTGCCCAGGCGGTGGTGACGAAGGCGAATTCGCGCACGCTGCGGTCGGCGTCGATCAGGAACTCGAACGGCGCCTCGGCATTAGAGCCGCTGGTGGTCGCCTGGATGAGCGCGGGCAACGCGTCGACGCGCGCGGCGTCGCCCGCCTCGCGCATCATCTGCTTGGTCGTGATCGGCACGCTCGCCAGCGCCTCGAGTTCAAAGGTCGCGAAGGCGGCGTCGCCGAGAAGCTTGCGCCAGAACGCGCTACCCGCCGACGCCTTGGTAAGAAGCGCCTGCAACTGCGACTGCGCCCGGTCCACTGCGAAAGCCGGCTCGAGTTCGGATCGCTTGATGTCCCGCCGCCACCGCTCGAAGGCCGGCCCGTATTTCAGGCTGCGCGGGACGAGCGCGACGAGCGGCGCCAGCCTGCGCCTGATCGGTGCGGGCGTGCTCGTATAGGCGCTGCGCGCGATGTCGACGATACGCATGGTTCCGCGCTTTCAGTGCGACGCATTCTTCTCCACCCGAACGCATCACTGTGCCTGTTCGCCTCATCGCGCAATCGCAGCCTTAAGCAATGGTTAACGGAGTCGGGTAGAGCGCGCCGGCGCCTTTGCCATCAATGGTTGTGACCCGAATGCCCGCTCGGCCCGCCCATGCCTTCGACAGCGAACTCCACCTCGACTTCGCCGGCCTTTTCGAAGACCAGCGTGCCGGCGAAATTCTCGCCTTCGACGAGCTGCTTTTCGGGGCCCATGAACATGATGTGGAAGGAGCCGGGCTCGAGCTTCACCTCTTCGCCGGCCGGAATCTCGATGCCGTCGGCGAGCGGGCGCATCGTCATCACGCCATTGCCATCGACGGCCATCTCGTGGATTTCGGCCGAAGCGGCGAAGTCGCTGCGCACTTCGATCAACCGGTCGGCCTCGGAGCCATTGTTGGTGATGGAGGCGTAGCCGGCCGCAACCCGCGCGCCTTCAGGCGTCGCCCGCGACCACGGGTGGTCGATCGTCAGATCGCCGGCGGCGAAGTCGTGCGCGAAGGCCGGCGCGGCCATGAGGGCGCCGGCAAGGGCGATGGATCGGATGAACTTCATGCGCGTCTCTCCTGAATGTGCTGGAGCTGGTTGTATCATTGGGGGGAGTGAATTTCCTGTGTGGCAAAACGCGCGACGGGTCGGCTCGCACGCGCTCGTTCGAAATCCTTTTCCCGCTAACCCGCCAAACTTGGAATGCAAATTCTCTACACTGCGTCCCGAATTTGCGCATTGTCGCGGCCGGAACGAAGGCGTAGTCACCGCGCCATGAAGACCAGCACAAAGACGTCCGCAGCTTTTGGGAGGAAGCCGGCGGATCGGAAAGGCATCGACGATGAACTCCCCGCGACCGGCAGGATGGCCGGCATGAACATGGCGCCCCGCAATCTATCTGCCGGCGAGGCCGCATCGCAGGATGCGATCGTCCGCTTCGAATCCGTCTCCAAGAGCTTCCCGGCGGGCCGCGCCTCGGGCGAGGTCATCGCGCTCGACAGCATCGACCTTGCCGCGCCCCGCGGCTCGATCACCGCGATCATCGGTCGTTCCGGCGCCGGCAAGTCGACGCTGATCCGCCTCGTCAACGGCCTCGAAAAGCCGTCATCCGGCAAGGTGCTGGTGGACGGAACGGACGTCGCGCCGCTCGGCGAAAAGGCCCTGCGCGAGACGCGCCGGCAGATCGGCATGATCTTCCAGCACTTCAATCTTCTGTCCTCGCGCACCGTCTACGACAATGTCGCGCTGCCACTGGAGATATCCGGCGTCGCCGCCAGGGAGATCGAGACGCGCGTGACGCCGCTGCTCGACCTCGTCGGCCTCGCCGACAAGCGCAACCGCTACCCCTCCGAACTTTCCGGCGGCCAGAAGCAGCGCGTCGGCATCGCCCGCGCGCTCGCCATGCAGCCGAAGCTCTTGCTGTCGGACGAGGCGACCTCGGCGCTCGATCCGGAGACGACGCTCTCCGTGCTGGCGCTTTTGCGCCGCATCAACCAGGAACTCGGCCTGACGATCATCCTCATCACGCACGAGATGGAAGTGGTGAAGTCGATCGCCGACCACGTCGCGGTGATCGAACAGGGCCGGATCGTCGAAAGCGGCACGACCTTCGACGTCTTCACCCGCCCTGAGCACGAAACGACCAAGGCGCTGCTCGCCGGCATTCCCGGCATGACGCTGCCGGAATTCGTCGCCGCACGGATCAGGCCCGAGCCGTCACCCGGCAGCGAGGCGGTGCTGCGCATCGTCTTCACCGGCACCCACGCCACCGACCCGGTGCTATCGCGCCTGTCGAAGGAACTCGGCCTCGAGGTCAACATCCTCGGCGGCGCGGTCGACGAGATCGCGGGGCGGCCGTTCGGGACGCTGATCGTCTCGTTCAAGGGCGGCGACGCCAAGATTGCCGAGACGCGCGCCTTCCTCGCCGGGCTCGGACTCACCACGGAGGTGCTCGGCCATGTCGCCTGATATCGCCTGGCTCATCGTCCGCGCCACCGGACAGACGCTGCACATGGTTTCGGTCGCGGCCCTCATCGGATCGGTGATCGGCATTCCGCTCGGCGTGTTCCTCGCCACCTCGGGACGCGGCGAACTCTTTCACGCGCCGATGACGAACCGCGTCCTCGGGGCCGTCGTCAACGCCACGCGGTCGACGCCGTTCATCATCCTCGTCGTCGCGATCATTCCCTTTACCCGCCTTGTCGCGGGAACCTCGATCGGCACCACGGCGGCCATCGTGCCCCTGACCATCGCGACGATCCCGTTCGTCGCGCGGCTGGTGGAATCGGCCATCCGCGAGGTCGATCCAGGCCTGATCGAGACCGCGCGGGCGATGGGCGCCTCGCCGTTCCAGATCGTCTGGAAGGTGCTGCTCGCCGAAGCGCGCGCCGGCATCACGCTGGCGCTTACGCTCACCATCGTCAGCCTGATCGGTTATTCGGCCATGGTCGGCGCGATCGGCGGCGGGGGCCTCGGCGACCTTGGCATTCGCTACGGCTACCAGCGCTTCATGCCCGACGTGATGCTCGCGGTCGTCGTGGTGCTGATCGTGCTCGTCCAACTCGTGCAATCGGCCGGCGACCGCCTCGCCCGCCATTTCGACAAGCGCGCCAGACCGCGCTGAATCAATCCATCTGATCCCAAACGGAGACTTTTGAAAATGTTGAAGAAACTCGCACTCGGCACGGCGTTTGCCGCCCTCCTCGCCGGCTCTGCCTTCGCGCAGGAGATTAAGATCGGCGTCACCCCCGGACCGCACGCGCAGATCATGGAGAAGGTGAAGGAAATCGCCGCCGCCGATGGCCTCGAGATCGAGATCCGCGAATTCTCCGACTATGTCGTGCCGAACCAGGCACTGAACGACGGCGAACTCCAGGCCAACTCGTTCCAGCACAAGCCCTATCTCGACAACCAGGTCCGCGACCGCGGCTTCGAGATCGTCGACGTGGCCTACACGGTCAACTTCCCGATGGGCATCTATTCGGAGAAGCACGACAGCTTCGACGCACTGCCGGACGGCGCGACCATCGGCATCCCGAACGATCCGACCAATGGCGGCCGCGCGCTGCTCGTGGTGGCCGATTCGGGCGCGATCACGCTCGACCCCGACAAGGGCCTGAACGTCACCATCGCCGACATTACCGAGAACCCGAAGAACTTCAACTTCGTCGAACTCGATGCCGCCCAGCTTCCGCGCTCGCTCGCCGACACGGACGCTTCCGCGATCAACACCAACTACGCGCTGGAAGCCGGCCTCGATCCGGCCAACGACCCGATCCTCAAGGAAGGTGCCAAGGCGCCCTACGTCAATCTGATCGCGGTCAACACCGCCGACAAGGATGCCGAGTGGGTGGCCAAGCTTGTCGCGGCCTACCACAATGACGAGGTCAAGGCCTTCGTCGACGAGACCTTCAAGGGTTCGGTCCTCACGGCCTGGTAAGTCTCTGGAAGGGCGGCGAAAGCCGCCCTTTTCACATCCTCATCAGGACGAGGCCGGCGATGACGATGAGGATGGCGAGAACGCGCTGCGCCTTGATCTTCTCGCCAAGGAACAAGACGCCGATGATGACCGCGAAGACGACGCTTGTCTCGCGCAGCGCCGCCACCAGCGCGATCGGCGCGACGGTGAAGCCCCAGATCGCGATCCAGTAGGCGCCGAGCGACAGCGCGCCGGCAATGAAGCCCGCCTTCCAGTTCTGCGCAATCATCCGCCCGGTCGCCCGGCCCTGCCGCCAGAAGGCCCAGGCGAGAAGCGGGATGCCGTCGAGGACGAAGAGCCACAAGACATAGGCGTGAGGATCGCCCGCCGCCCGCGCCCCGATGCCGTCCGACAGCGTATAGCCGGTGATGAAGACGGCGGTGATCAGCGCGAAGACCAGACCGCGCGGCGATGCCCTCAGCGCCTTCACGCCGCCGTCGAGCGATAAGGTCACGATGCCGAGCCCGAGCACGACGATGCCGATCGTGGCGAAGGGCGTCAGGTCTTCACCCAGCAGAAGGATGCTGGCGGCGAGCGTCAGCATCGGCGCCGAACCGCGCGCCAGCGGATAGATCTGCCCGAGTTCGCCATGCGCGTAGGCATTGGCGAGAAACACGTTGTAGCCCAGATGAAGGCAGACCGAGAGCGCCAGCCACGGCCATGCTTCAGTGCGGGGAAAGTCGACGAAGAACAGCCCCGGCAGCGCGATCAGCGCACTCATCGCCGCGAGCATCGTCATCAGCGCGATGCGGTCGCCGCGAAAGCGCAGCACGGCGTTCCAGCCCGCATGCATCAGTGCGGAGGCAAGAACGATGGCGATGACGGTGAGGCTCATGGCCCCGGACTATAGCCGGCGCAGGAAAAGGACAATCGGTGCGCTTGGCCCAAATCGCGCCGCGCCCCTAGTCCAGATGGCAATGTCGCGACGGCCTCGCGGCTTGTATGCTTTACTGCAAATCCAATGACTTGCGACCGGAAGGCGAATCGAAATCTGATGCAGACACCAACCCCCATTTTCGACGGCCACAACGACACGCTGCTGCGGCTTCACATGAAGAGCGCCGATCCGGTGGCCGATTTTCTGAATGGCGGCGTCGGCGGCCATATCGATCTGCCGCGCGCGCTGGAGGGCGGATTGCGCGCAGGCCTGTTCGCCATCTTCATCCCCTCGCCCGGCAAGGAGGCCGACGTCGAGGCGATCATGAGCCAGCCGACCTACGACGCGCCTCTGCCCGACCGCTGCATGACGGACGCGGCGCTGGCCGAGACGATGGCGATGGCCGCGCTTCTGTTCCGCATCGAGGCGAGGTCCGAAGGCCGGCTGAAAGTCTGCCGCACGGCAGCGGCAATCACCGCCACGGTGGACGCCGGCAATTTCGCCGCCGTGCTCCACATCGAAGGCGCGGAGGCGATCGACGCGGATTTCAACAATCTCGACGTGCTTCACGCCGCCGGTCTGCGCTCGCTTGGGCCCGTCTGGAGCCGGCCGAACATCTTCGGCCACGGCGTGCCCTTCCGCTTTCCCTCGACGCCCGACACCGGCCCCGGCCTCACCGATCTCGGCCGCGAGCTCGTGCGCCGCTGCAACGCGCTGCGGATCGCCTTCGACCTGTCGCACATCACCGAAAAAGGCTTCTGGGACGTGGCGGAGCTGACCGACGCCCCGCTCATCGCCTCCCATTCCAACGCCCATGCGGTGACCCCGCACGCACGCAACCTGACCGACGACCAGTTGAAGGCGATCGGCGGGACGAAGGGCATCGCCGGCCTCAACTACGCCACCGCCTTCCTGCGCACCGACGGCCGCATGCGCCCCGACACGCCGTTCGAGATCATGCTGCGCCACATCGACCACATGGTTGAAAAGGCGGGCATCGACTCGGTCGGCCTCGGCTCGGATTTTGACGGCGCGATGGTGCCACAGGTATTGGGCGACGCGGCGGGACTGCCGAAGCTCGTCGACGCGATGCGCGCGCATGGCTATGGCGCGGCGGAAATCGAGAAGCTGTGCTTCGGCAACTGGCTGCGGGTGTTGAGGGAGACCTGGGGCGGTTAGCAACTTCGAACCCGCGCCCCCTCCACCGCCTGCGGCGGTCCCCCTCCCCCGCTTCGCTGGGGAAGAACAAGATCGCGGCCGTCCTCGACGGTTGATCCTCCCCTGCAAAGCGGGGGAGGTGCCGAGCGAATGCGAGGCGGAGGGAGCGCTTTGGCGCAGCCGCTAAAGCTGCGTCCTGAACCAGCTCGCCGCCCAGTCCTTCGTCTTCTCCCATATCCCGCGGTTCTGCCATTCCTCTAGCGTCACCTCGTCCGACAGCGCCAGGTCGGCGTCGAACACGTCGATCTGCGTCTGTGCGAAAGTCTCGTCATAGACGTTGAGGTTGGACTCGTCGTTCAGGCGGAAGGAGCGTTCGTCGAGATTGGTCGAGCCGATGGTCGACCAGAAGCGGTCGATGATGAGCACTTTCGGGTGGTACATGGTCGGCTGATACTCGTGGATGCGCACGCCCGCCTCGAGCAATTCGCCCCAGAAATGGCGTGAGCCGTGGCGCACGATCGGAACGTCGGTGAGCGCGCTCGGCACGATGATGTCGACCTCGACGCCCCGCTCCCGCGCCTCGACCAGTTGCGCGATAGAGACGTCGTCCGGCACGAAATAGGCCATGGCGATGCGGATGTGCTCGGTCGCGCCGGCCATCGCCATCAGCAGCATCTGGTGCATCGATTTCGCGCCGCCGTTCGGCGACGATTTCACGTGCTGCGCGAGAAGCTCGCCGGCGGGTTCCAACTCGGGATAGAAGACGTCGCCCTGCAGCACCTCGCCGGTCGCCTCCAGCCAGTTGTCGGCGAACGCGCCCTGCATGTCGGCGACCACCGGACCCTCGACGCTGTAGTGATTGTCGCGCCATTCGGCCGGATTGCGCGCGTCGCCCAGCCACTCGTCGCCGATTCCGACGCCGCCGGTGAAGCCGATCCGGCCGTCGACGATCAGGAGCTTGCGATGGGTGCGGTAGTTGACGCGATCGAGCGTGTACCAGCGCACCGGGCGGAAACGCTCGAAGACGACGCCCGCATCGGTCATGATCGAGATGATGTCCTCGTCGAACGGCAGGCTGCCGACCGCATCGACCAGCACCCGCACCGCCACCCCCTCGCGCGACTTGGCAGCGAGCGCGTTGGCAAATCTCAGCGCGATCTCGCCCGACCAGTAGATGTAGGTTTCGAAATTGATGCTGGTCTCGGCCGCCTCGATGGCCTCGAGCATCGGCGGGAAGATTTCCTCGCCATTGACCAGCGTCTGGATCGCATGCCCGCCGGCGATGTTGCCGTCGAACACCGAGTGCATGGTGCGCAGGAAGGCCGGGTCGGAGACGGAGACGACATGCGGCACCGGCCGCCGAATGTCCGTTTCGTCCGGCATTAGGTTGACGCCGAGCAGGCTCAACGCCGCCGTAGCCACCAGAAATGTGCCGATCTTGAGTGCAAATCGCCAGTCCATCGAACCCCCGCGCCGTCCGTTCCCCGCTTGTGCCATCATGCGGCATCGGTTGACAGCGCGAAATGCGGCATGGTCCACCGGATGGATCGACTGGCGCATTCCGGCGTTTGTCGGAACTGACCAAAGGCAACGATGTACGCGACCCTCCAGGAATACTGGCCCTACATCCTGTTCGTCCTCGGCCTTGCCTTCGGGATTCCGGCGGCGATCCACGCCGCGATGACGAAGGACGACGTGCGCGCGGCGATCGGCTGGGTCGGCATCATCCTTTTGTCGCCGATCCTCGGTGCGGCGATCTACGCCATTGCCGGCATCAACCGCATCCGTCGCGAGACGATCGGGAAGATGAAGTCGAGCGCCGAGGTGCAGGCGGCCGCCGGCGTCGAATCCGGCATGGCCTTCGAGGCGATCCACGCCGAGCCGCGCTTCCAGGCGATCAAGACGCTGGGCGATCGCGTCTCGCCCTTCTGGCTGACCGCCGGCAACGAGGTCGAGACGCTTCACGGCGGCGACGAGACCTATCCGGCGATGATCGCCGAAATCGACGCGGCAAAGCGCTTCGTCGTGATGTCGAGCTACATCTTCGACAATGACGCGGCGGGCCGGCGGGTCGCCGATGCGCTGGTGCGTGCGCGCAAGCGCGGGGTCGAGGTGCGGGTGCTGATCGACGCGGTCGGCGCGCGCTATTCGCGGCCCTCGATCCGCCAGCAGCTTCGCGACGGAGCAGTGCCGAACCGGCTCTTCCTCGGCAACATCATCGGCTTTCGCCTGCCCTACGCGAATTTGCGCAATCACCGCAAGATCATGGTCGTCGACGGCCGCGTTGGCTTCACCGGCGGCATGAACATTCGCGAGGGCTTCGTCACCTCGCCGGAAAACCGCGAGCCGCATCGCGACCTTCATTTCCGCGTCATCGGCCCGGTCGTCTCGCAATTCTTCGCCGTCTTCGCCGATGACTGGTTCTTCGTCGCGAAGGAGCGGCTCGACGGCCAGGTCTGGCGCTCGGCGACGCCGGCGCTTACCGGCTCCTCCATCGCCCGGGTGATCTTCTCAGGCCCCGACACGCGGCTTGACGCCACCCATGCGATGGTGATGGGCGCGGCCGCCGTCGCCCGCCGCCGGCTGATGATCGCCTCGCCCTATTTCCTGCCGGACCTCCAGATCGTCGGCGCGCTCGCCTCGGCCGCGCGGCGCGGCGTCGAGGTCGACATCGTCATCCCCGCCGCCAACAATCTGCGCCTCGTCGACTACGCGATGACGTCGCAACTCGACCAGGTGATCGGACCGGGCTGTCGGGTCTGGCGCTCGGACGGACCGTTCGACCATTCGAAACTCCTGACCGTCGACGGCACCTGGTCGCTGATCGGCTCGTCCAACATGGACACGCGCTCGCTGCGGCTGAACTTTGAGTTCGACGTCGAAATCTTCGACCGCGACTTCGCCGCCGATATCGAAGCGCATCTGAAGCGCCGCATCGAGGGCGGGCAGGAGGAGACGCTGGCGACGCTGACCGGCCGGCCCTTTCTCAAGCGCTTGCGCAACCGCATCGTCTGGCTGGCGTCGCCCTATCTGTGAGATAAACCGATCGTGACGCCTTCGCCCGCCGGATCGTCGTATTTGCAACGGATCAATGCGAATGGCGTTAGCATGACGCGATGCTCGACCAGACCCCGGATGATGTAATGAAGGCTTTGCGCCGGATCGGCAGGATGAAGACGATCAGGAACTCGCGGCTTATCGCCAATCTGCGCGACGCCCAGACCGTCTATGAACGCCATGACGGCGCAGGCGACAGCGCGGACCTCGTGGTCGCCTCCTACAACATTCACAAATGCGTCGGCACGGACGGCCGCTTCGACCCGATGCGCACCGCCGCCGTCATCGACGAACTGGGCGCGGACATCGTCGCCATCCAGGAGGCCGACCGCCGCTTCGGCACGCGTGACGGCCTGCTCGATCTGCTCCACATCGAGGAGAAGCTGGGCCTCACCCACGTCCCCGTCGCCGCCCACGCCACCGGCCATGGCTGGCACGGCAACGCGCTTCTCTACCGCGAGGGCGCGGTGCGCGACGTGCAGAAGCTGAAGCTGCCCGGCGCAGAGCCGCGCGGCGCGATCGTCGTCGACCTCGAGGTCAAGGGCGGCATCCTGCGCGTCATCGCCGCCCATCTCGGCCTCCTGCGGCATTCACGGAAGAGGCAGATCGAGACGCTGATCGCCGAAGTCTCCGAATGCGGCACCAAGCCGACGCTGATCCTCGGCGATTTGAACGAATGGCGGCTCGGACGGCGCTCGTCGCTGACCCGTTTGCCCGCGTCCTTCGGGCCGAGCGAGGCGCTGCCGAGCTTTCCCGCGCGCTACCCGGTGCTGGCGCTCGACCGCATCTTCGGCACGCCGGAAAGCCTCGTCGCCAAGCTCGAAGTGCACGATTCCGACCTCGCCCGGATCGCCTCCGACCACCGCCCGATCAAGGCCTTCATCGACATGAAGCCGGTGGCGCGGCAGGCCGAGCGCGATGGCGAGGATCGCGCCGCCTGACCCGGAACTCCTGACCCCGCCCGACGTTTGGTGGGATATAACAGGAGTTTCTGAAATGGCAGCCACACGCACCCTCACCGACCGCGACGAAATCCGCGACTGGGCCGCAGCCCGCATGGGCTCGCCGGCGATCAGCGAAGCCTCGCCGTCGGTCGGCGGCGACGATCCGGTCCTGTCGATCGTCTTCGATCAGGCGTCCTATCAGGATCAGGATCGCGGTGCCGACGCGGCCATGGCGCTCGGCGGGCGCGAGATCGTCGAGTGGGACGACTGGTTCAAAATCTTCGAGGAAAAGCAGCTCGCGCTGGTGGTCTCCGAGGAAATTCCGGGCCGCAAGGATTCCTTTCACGAGATCGTCGCGAGGTAGGACCATGGCGCCGCGGTCGTTCTGGAAGGGTTATCTCAAGCTGTCGCTCGTGACATGCCCGATCTCCATGACGCCCGCAACCACGGCGAACAACAAGCTGCGCTTCCACACGATCAACGCCAAGACCGGCAACCGCATCGAGAGCCGCTATGTCGATGCGGTGACCGGCAAACCCCTCGGCGAGCACGACGAGATCAAGGGCTACGAGATCAGCGAGGACAAGCACGTCATGCTCGACGACGACGAGCTCGACGCGGTCGCGCTCGAAAGCACCCGCACCATCGACATCGAGCAGTTCGTCCCGGCCGATTCCATCGGCTGGATCTGGCTCGACAAGCCGCACTACATCGCCCCCGACGACAAGGTCGGAGAAGAAGCCTTCGCCGTCATCCGTGACGCAATGCGCGCGACGAAGAAGGTCGGCATCTCCCGCGTCGTCCTCTATCGCCGCGAACGCGCCGTGATGCTCGAGCCGCGCGGCAAGGGCATCGTCCTGTGGACGCTGCGCTATGGCGACGAGGTGCGCGAGGAGACCGAGTATTTCTCCGACATCGAGCGCGACAAGCCCGACGCGAAGCTGATGAAGCTGGTCAAGTCCCTGATCGACGATCGCTCGACCAAATGGGACCCGAAGCTGGTCGAGGACCCGGTGCAGGACAAGCTGCTGAAGATCATCGCGGCGAAGAAGAAAAAGAAGAAGCCGACGCTGGCGAAGGCGAAGAGCGAGCCGGAGCCGGAGACGCCGTCCAACGTGGTTTCGATCATGGATGCGTTGAAGAAGAGCATTGCAAGTGAAAAGGCGGGGAAGAAGACTTAGGCGTCAGCGCTCCCCCTCTCCGGCCCGGAGCCTGTCCTTGGGCTTGCCGTAGGCAAGACCCGGGGAAGCCACCTCTCCCCCAGAGGGGGCAAGGAACCCAAGCTGGATCGAGTTCCGCACCACATTGCCGGTTGGCGTTTCCTCGCCCCCTTCGGGGGCGAGGTGGCTCGGGCGACAGCCCGAGACGGAGAGGGGGCCTTCAACCTCTCCGCTTTCCCTTCCCCCCGATCACCGCCTCAGCCTTCCGAAAATCCGCCCACGGATCGACCTTCAGATTGTCGAGCCGCGCCATCGCATTCGCCACCGTATAATGATCCGCCCGAATCTCCGGCGACAACTCATCCCATGCCAGCGGCATCGACACCGCCGCCCCTTCCCGCGCACGCGTCGAATAAGGCGCGACGGCGGTCATGCCGCGGCCGTTGCGCAGATAGTCGATCAGGATCTTCCCCTTGCGCTTCGCCTTCGTGATCGTCGCGACATAGGAATCCGGCTCGTCCGCCGCCATCTCCTCCGCGATCGTCTTGGTAAACGCCTTGACCGTGTCCCAATCCGCCTTGGGCTTCACCGGCGCCACGACATGCAGCCCCTTGCCGCCCGACGTCTTCACGAACCCCGTCAGCCCATGCGCCTCCAGCCGTTCACGCACGGCATGGGCCGCCTCGATCACGCGCTCCCACGTGACGCCGTCGCCGGGGTCGAGGTCCATGATAATCGTGTCCGGCTTCTCGATGTCGGAAAGCGGCGCGCCCCAGGGATGGATTTCCAGCGTCGCGCCCTGGACGAGGCCGATCAGCCCGTCGAGATCGTCGATGGCGATGCCCGGCTCATCCGAGTCGTCGAGCTTTTCGTGGACGGTGAGGATTTCCTTGCTCTGCCCCTTCCACGCATGCTTCTGGAAAAAGCACTGGCCGGAAATGCCGGTCGGGCAGCGCAGCAAGGCCAGCGGCCGGTTGACGACGAACGGCGCCATCAGCGGCCAGACCTGCGAATAGTAATCCGCCAGCCCCTCCTTGGTGACGCCCGCATCCTTCCAGTAGACGCGGTCGGGATGGGTGAGCTTGACCGCGCTCTTCGGCTTGTCCTTCGCCTTCTCTTCAGCGCCGCCCTCGCGCACGATCTCGGCTGCAGGCTTGTCCTCGCGAATGCCGCGGAACGAGGCGTGGCGCACGTTTCCGTCCGCCGTCCACGCGCGGAACTCGACCTCGGCGACCATCTTCGGCTCGACGAACACCGCGCCGCGCTTCGCCTCCGCGGAAAGCTTGCCGTCGAAAGGCGCCTCCTTCGCCTCGATCGCCTTCAATTGATTGAACACATCCTCGGCGACGCTGCGCGAAAAGCCGGTGCCGACGCGCCCGGCATGGATGAGCTTACCGCCCTCGTGATAGCCGATCAAAAGCGAGCCGATCGCCGTCTTCGAGGTCGAGGACGGCACGTAGCCGCCGATGACGAATTCCTGCCGCTCGGCGCATTTCGACTTGATCCAGTCGCGCCCGCGCCCCGAGACGTATTTGCCGTCGCGCACCTTGGAGATCACCCCTTCCAGGCTGAGCCGGCAGGCATGGCGCAGGATCATCTCGCCGTCTTCCTCGAAATGACTGGAAAAGCGCAGCGCGCTCGGCGCGTCGGCAGTGAGCTTTTCCAGCGCCGACTTGCGGTCGACAAGCGGAGTTGCGCGCAGATCCTTGCCGTCGAGATAGAGAAGGTCGAAGGCGTAGAAGACGAAGCGGTCGCTGCGCCCTTCGCTCAGGTCAGCCTGCAGCGCAGAGAAATCCGACGCGCCGCCATTGCCCTCGACGACGAGCTCGCCGTCGATGATGGCGTCTTTCAGCGCGAGCTTACGGAAGGCATCGGGCACCGCCTCGCCAAACTTTTCAGTCCAGTCGAGCCCGCTGCGCGTGAAGAGCGTCACCTTGCGCCCCTGCACATGCGCCTGCAGCCGGTAGCCGTCGAACTTGATCTCGTGCAGCCAGCGCGTGCCTGACGGCACATGCGGCTTTAACGTCGCAAGCTGCGGCTCGACGAAGCCGGGATAGCCGGAAGCCTTCGCGCCCTTGATGCGCTTCGGCGGGGCCTTTTTCGTCTCGATCTTGCCGGTCTTCGACGACCAGCCCGGCGCCTCGTTCGCGACGTCGGCGATCAGCCGCCCGGTCTTCACCGATTCCGGCCGTTCCTCCAGAATGTCGGGGTCGTCCTCCGAGCGCGCATATTCGTCGTCGCTCTTGATCATCAGCCAGTTGTCGCGCTTCTCGCGCGGTTTGCGCGCCATGCGCACGAGATGCCAGACGCCCTTGAGCTTCTCGCCGGACAGCTCGATTTCCAGATGCCCCTTCTTGTAGCCCTTGGCATAGTCGAAGACCGGCTTCCACGTCCCGCGATCCCAGACGATGACGGTGCCGCCGCCATATTCGCCCTTGGGGATGGTGCCTTCGAAATCGCCATAATCGAGCGGGTGATCCTCGACATGGACCGCAAGCCGCTTCTCGCCCGGAACGAGGCTCGGACCGCGCGTCACGGCCCAACTCACCAGAACGCCGTCGACCTCGATGCGGAAATCATAGTGCAGCCGGGTCGCGTCGTGCTTCTGGATGACGAAGCTGTTGCCCTTCGACTTCGCCTTGCGCGCTGCTCCGGACGGCTCCGGCGTCTTCTTGAAGTCGCGCTTCTGCTTGTAAACCTCGAGCGCCATCTCAGCTTGCCTTGCGTCGCGGCGCCTCGGCCTTCGGCTTGCGCTTGGCGGCCGCCTTCTGCGCGCCAGCGCTCTGGCGCAGCGCGTCCATCAGGTCGATGACCTTGCCCTTGGCCTCGCGTTTCGGCTTCCTGATCTCCTTGCCTTCCATCTTCGCCTTGACGAGATCGGCCAGCGCCGCGTCGTAGCGATCGTCGAACTTCGACGGATCGAACGTGCCGCTCTTGGTCCCGATGATGTGCTTGGCAAGGTCAAGCATCTCGCCCTTGATCTTCAAATTCGGGATCTTGTCGAACGCGTTGTCGGCGGCGCGGACCTCGTAGTCGAAATTCAGCGTGTCGGCGACGAGCCCCCGCCCCTGCGCATGGATGAGAACCGTACGAACGCGCCGGAACAGGACGGCTGTGGCGAGCGCCGCGACGCCCTTCGTCTTCATGCCCTCGCGGATCAGACCGAACACCTCCTGCGAAGCGTCGTCGGCCGGCGCGAGGTAATAGGGCTTGTCGAAATAGATCGTGTCGATGTCGGCACACGAGATGAAATGATCGACGGTCAGCATCTTGTCGCTCTGCGGCGTCGCCGCCGCGATCTCGTCGGGCTCGAGCAGGATGTAGGCGCCCTTCGACGTCTCGTAGCCTTTGATCTGGTCGTCATGCTCGACCGGCTTGCCGGTGTCGGCATCGACATATTCGCGCTTCACGCGATTGCCGGTCTTCTTGTTGAGAACGTGGAAGGAGACGCGCTCAGAGGTCGTCGCGGCCGAATAGAGCGCGATGCCGCAGGCGAGTTCGCCGATCTTCAGATGACCTTTCCAGATTGCACGTGGCGCCAAGGGCTGAACTCCGAACGCAATGCCGCAATCATCAGAACTCGCAACCGTCGTGCCTGTTCCGCCCAAGCGATTGCGCCAGCACTTGCCCGGCGCCGAAAGCCCGGCCTACGATGGGCACAGGCAGTCAAAGGGGCTCGATCTTGGCACAATCCGCCGAACTCATCGTCACGAATGCGCGCATTCTCACCATGGACGAGGCCGCGCCGCGCGCCGAGGCGATCGCCATCGCCGATGGCCGCATCCTGGCGGTGGGGACAAACGACGAGATCGAGGCGCTGGCGGGGCCAGCGACGCGCCGCATCGACGGCGAGGGCCGCTCGCTTCTGCCCGGCTTCGTCGAAAGCCACATGCACCTCTTCGCGGGCGCGGCGGAACTCGACGATCTGCACCTCGGCGGCGTCAAGGGTTTCGAGGCGCTGAAGGCGGCGGTCACGGCCTACGCGGCGCAGAACCCGGACGCGCCGTTCCTGATGGCGCAGCTCGCCGACTATGCGATCCTCTCCGAGAAGGAGCGCGTCACCCGCCACCATCTCGACGCGATCCTGCCGGGCCGCCCCTTCGCCATGTCCGCCGCCGATCACCACACGGTCTGGGCCAACACGGCGGCTTTGAAGGCCGCCGGAATTCTTCACGGCAGGACGCTCGGCCCCGGCAACGAGATCGTCATGGGCGAAGATGGGCTTGCCAATGGTGAGTTGCGCGAATCCGAGGCCTTCGGCCCGGTCGTCGCATTGACCGGCAAGGAGCGCGCGGGGCTCGGCCTGCGCACCGGCGGCGAGCCTGATCCGGCGCCGACGCCGGATCAGCGTGCCGCCGACCGGGCGATCATGAAAAAGGGCATCGACTACGCCGCGCGCCACGGCATCACCTCGATCCACAACATGGACGGCAATCTCTACACGCTCGAACTCCTCGCCGAGATCGAAGCGGAAGGCGCGCTCGACGTTCGCGTAAAGGTGCCGTTCCACTTCAAGAACTTCATGCAGCCCGACGCGCTCGAAAAAGCCTCGCACATGGCCGCGACCTACAAGTCGGACTGGCTGTCGTCCGGCTTCGTCAAGATGTTCTATGACGGCGTCCTCGACGGATGGACGGCCGTCATGGTCGAGCCCTATGCCGACAAGCCCGGCTGGCGCGGCGAGCCGCTCTTCTCACCCTCGCGCTTCAGGGAACTCGCCATCGAGATCGACCGGCGCGGGCTCCAGATCGCGGTCCACGCCATCGGCGACGGCGCGGTACGTGCCGTGCTCGACGGCTACGAGGCGGCACAGGCGGCGAACGGCGCGCGCGACAGCCGCCATCGCATCGAGCATATCGAAGTGACCACCGCGAGCGACATTCCGCGCTTTGCCGAACTCGGCGTCGTCGCGTCGATGCAGCCGCCCCACCCGCCGGGCGCAATGGATTTCCCGCTGGAGCCCACCATCTCCGTCATCGGCCGCGATCGTTGGCCATACTCCTATGCCTGGCGAACGCTGAAGGATGCGGGGGCGGAAATCTGCTTCGCCTCGGACTGGCCGGTTTCCGACATTTCGGTCCTGCGCGGCATCAAGGCTGCCGTGACCCGGCAGAAATGGGCGGACGACGTCGACGACCAGTCCTTCACGCTTATGGAGGCGATCGAGGGCTACACCGCCAAGGGGGCCCATGCCGGCTTCGTCGACGATCGGCTCGGCCGGCTGAAGCCGGGCTACCTCGCCGATTTCGTCATCCTCGACGGCGACATCGAAGCGGTCGCACCCGATGGCATCGACACGCTCGCCGTCGCGCTGACGGTCTGCGGCGGCAAGGTCTCGTACGACGCGAATTCCACCCCCGGTTGAATGGCGACAAAATCGCCAAGCGCTTCATTTTGGGGATGAATTCGAGCTTGAAACGGATAGGCTAGCCCTGCCCAACGGATACGGAGACGCGCTTGCCATCCTCAACGACCCGGTCGGACATCGAAGTCGAGAAACTCAGCAAGATATTCGGGAGCGGCGAGGATGCGGTCCGGGCGCTTGACGACGTCAGCCTGACGATCCCCGAAAACGAGTTCTTCACCCTTCTGGGCCCGTCGGGTTGCGGCAAGACCACGCTTCTGCGGATGATCGCCGGCTTCGAGCAGCCGACATCGGGCCGCATCAAGCTCGGCGGGTCCGACATCGCCGATCTGCCGCCGAACAAGCGGCCCGTCAACACCGTCTTCCAGTCCTACGCCCTCTTCCCGCACATGACCGTGGCGCAGAACATCGGCTTCGCGCTCAAGATGCTGGGCAAGCCGAAGGCCGAGATCGACGAGACCGTTTCGCGGATGCTGAAGCTGGTCAAGATGGAGCCGATGGCGAACCGCAAGCCGGCGCAGATTTCCGGCGGCCAGCAGCAGCGCGTGGCGCTCGCCCGCGCGCTCGCCCCGCGCCCGCGCGTCCTCCTCCTCGACGAACCGCTCTCCGCGCTCGATTTGAAGCTGCGCAAGGAGATGCAGGTGGAGCTGAAACGCCTTCAGGCCGAGACCGGCATCACCTTCATCTTCGTCACGCACGACCAGGAAGAGGCGCTGACCATGTCCGACCGCATCGCGGTCATGAGCGCCGGCAAGGTGCTCCAGGTCGGCCCGCCGCGCGAAATCTACAACCATCCGGCCGAGCGCTTCGTCGCCGACTTCATCGGCGACACCAACTTCATCGCCGCGAAGGTGGAGCGCGCCAACGGCCGCTCCGCGACCGTGCGGCTGCCATCGGGAGTGGCGCTCACCGCAGGCCTCCCCGAAGGACTGTCGCCCGGCGAAGGCGAGAATGTCACGCTGGTCGTGCGCCCCGAACACGCCAAGCTCGCCGCCGACGGCGCGCTCAAGGGCACGGTCGAGAACGCCGTCTATTTCGGCACCGACACGCATTTCCACATCCGCCTCGACACCGGCGACCTCTTCATCCTGCGCAGCCAGAACGCGGCGATGCCGAACGGCCTGCCCGACATGGGCGACGCGGTGTCGATCGCGATCCCCGAAGGCGCCGTTCAGGTGGTGCGCGGATGAGCGCGGTCGAACTGGCGCCGCATGGCGCCGAAACGGACAAGCCGAAGGCTGCGCGCGGCGACATCGCATGGCGCTGGTGGCTGGTGGCGCCCGCTCTCGTCGTCCTCCTCCTTGCCGCCTCCGGACCACTGCTGATCGTCCTCGTCTATTCCTTCCTCGAGCCCGGCAGCTTCGGCGGCGTGGTCTGGAATTTTTCCACCGAGGGCTGGTTCCAGGTCTTCTTCACACGCGACATCTTCGACGAGACGGTCGCGCCCGCCACCGCCCATCTCGACATCTTCTGGCGCTCGATCAAGCTGGCGCTCTACACGACGCTGATCACCGCGATCCTCGGCTTCCCGACCGCCTGGTTCATCGCGACACGCGCGCCGGATGTGCGGCCGATCTGGCTCTTCCTCGTCACGATCCCGTTCTGGACCAACCTCGTCATCCGCACCTTCGCGATCCAGGAAGTGATCCGCAACGAGGGGCTGGTGAACAACGTCCTGCGCGGCCTCGGCATCATCTCGGCGCCGATCCAGATGCTCTTCACCGACTTCGCGATCATGCTCGGCATGGCCTATGTCTTCCTGCCGCTGATGGTGCTGCCGCTTTATGCGAGCATGGAAAAGCTGGATTTCAAGCTGCTCGAGGCCGGCTACGACCTTTATGCGACGCGGCTCAAGGTGCTCTGGCACATCGTCCTGCCGCTGGTGAAGCCGGGCTTCATCGCCGGCTCGATCCTCGTCTTCATCCCTGCCATCGGCGCCTATGTGACGCCCCGCATCCTCGGCGGCGGGCGCAATCTGATGCTGGGCAATCTGATCGAACTTCAGTTCGGACAGGGCCGCAACTGGCCGCTCGGCTCGGCGCTGGCGCTGACGCTGCTCGTCATCGTCGTCATCGCGCTGCTCTTCTACATCCGCTCGACCGCACAGCCCGAGGGCCGGCGTCATGGGTAAGCGGAACTTCTCCATCGCCAGCCTGCCCGGCTTCGGGGTGATCGCGATGATCACCTTCGTCTTCCTCTATCTGCCGATCGTCACGCTGGTCGTCTATTCCTTCAACGAGGCCGCCTCGATGGCGCGCTGGGAAGGATTTTCGCTGCGCTGGTACGAAGCGGCGCTGAACAACCGGCAGGTGCAGGACGTCTCGATCCGCTCGCTCGTCATCGCCTCATGGGCCGCGACGCTGGCGACGATCCTCGCGACCATGGCGGCGCTCGCCACCACCCGCAACGAGCGCCGCTTTCCCGGCCAGACCATGGTCTATGCGCTGATCAACCAGCCGCTGATGGTGCCCGAGATCGTCACCGGCGTCGCGCTTTTGATCTTCTTCGCCATGATCAAGGTGTCGACCGGCTATCAGGGCCTCGGCTACCTTATCGCCGCGCACACGGCCTTCTGCATCCCCTTCGCCTATCTGCCCATCCGCGCGCGGCTGGAGACGATGGATTTGACGCTGGAGCGCGCCGCCGCCGACCTTTACGCGACACCCCTGCAGGCATTCCGCCATGTGACGCTGCCGCTGCTCGTGCCGGGCGTCATCGCCGGCTTCATGCTCGCCTTCGTCACCTCGCTCGACACCGTCGTCATCACCGAATTCATCAAATCAGCCGGACAGGACACGCTGCCGACCTACATGCTGGGTCAGATGCGCCGCGTCATCACGCCGGAGATGAACGCCATCTCCACGCTCTTCCTTCTCCTGTCCCTGATCGCCGTGACCGTCTTCTTCCTTTTGTCACGCAAGAAAGCCTGAAAAACCGGAACCGAATGGGAGTGCCGAACATGAGAACCACACGACTGATGCTGACGGCGGGCGCGCTTGCCGCCTCCACCGCCATGGCCGCCGCGCAGGATGGCGGCCAGCTCAACATCTACAATTGGGGCAACTATACGAGCCCCGAAATGATCGAGAAGTTCGAGGAGGAGACGGGCATCACCGTTACCGTCACGGATTTCGATTCCAACGACACCGCACTCACCCGCATCCGCGCGGGCGGGCATGGCTTCGACATCGTCGTGCCGTCGAACAACTACGTACCGATCTGGGTCGAGGCCGGGCTGTTGCAGGAACTCGATCCCGAAGAAATTCCCAACATGGCCAACATCGCCGAGCGCTGGCGCGACGTGCCGTGGGACCCGAACCGCACGCACACCGTGCCGTGGCAGTGGGGAACGACCGGCGTCATCGTCAACACCTCGGTCTATGAAGGCGACATCAACACCTCGGCCATCTTCCTCGACCCGCCGGACGAGTTGAAGGGCAAGATCAACGTCATTCCCGAGATGACGGACGTCATGAACCTCGCCGTCAACTATGTCGGCGGCGAAGCCTGCACCGACGACCGCGACGTCCTGCGCCAGGCGCGCGACAAGCTGGTCGAAGCCAAGCAGCACTGGATCGCGCTCGATTACGGCACGGTCGACGCCTACGCCGCCGGCGACATCGCGGCCGGCGTCTACTGGAACGGCGCCTCGATGCGCGCGCGCCTGGCGAACGAAGACCTCGCCTATGGCTATCCGAAGGAGGGCTATCCGGTCTGGATGGATTCGGCCGGCATCCTCACCGACGCGCAGAACACCGAGAACGCGAAGAAATTCCTGAACTTCGTGCTCGAACCAGAAAACGCCGCGATGATCTCCGAATTCGCGCGCTATGCGAACGGCGTCGAGGGCTCGGACGAGTTCATGCCGGAAGACATGAAGACCGCGCCGGAGATCGTCGTGCCGGCCGAGCACGAGGAAGCGGCTTATTTTTCCGTCACCTGCCCGGCCGAGGTTCAGCAGCTCTACACCCAGATCTGGACCGAGCTCCTGCGCTAACCCGTTCTTCCGACTCGCCTTTTGAAAGCGCCGGCTCACGAGCCGGCGCTTTTTCATGTGTTGCACGAAAGACTCACCCCTCCTCGCGGTCCGTGAAAGTCTGAAACTTCACGTGCCGAATCTTGACGCGAATCAAGCCTTTACGTACCTCTGTTGACAGGGATGTGTGGTGCTTCGCGAACCGCCACAGACGCCGGGCTTGGCGTCGGCTCGCAGAAGATCCCGCGGGGGCGACTTCGCTTTGTCGAGAGTTCAATGCGTTTTGCGACTGCCATGGCGACATGGCGGCGATGGGTTGGTGCGTCCTTCGCGCCGCCCGGCCGATACCGATTTGGGACGACGACACCTGCGATGACCGAAGCCTTCTCGACCTTCCGCACCGACCGCATCGCATCTTCCGGCCTGCGTGAACTCGGTGTCCTGATGCGCGGCTTCTCCCGCCGCATCGGCGCCGATGCCTATCTCCTCTTCGAACACCGCCCGCAGACCGGCAGCGTCGGCCTGATCGCCTGCGACTGGCCGTTCGACATGATCGCCGAGATCGGCTCGGACGGTCTCGACCGCCTCGCCCGCGCCGGCATCGCCTGCGCGCCGGGCGACGCCGCCGGCATCGTCGCGCTCGACGCGGCCTCGATTCCTTCCGACATTTCCGCCGCTGCGCGCGACAGCGGCTATGCGAGCATCATCTGTCAGAGCCTTCCGGTCGGCGAGGCGCTTTTCGTGGCCGTCTATTGCGCCGGCGACGGCACCGCGCTTTGCACCGAGGAAGCCGAACTCGCCCAGATGCGCGCCATCTATGCCATCTCGCAGCGCCTGACGGCCAAGGCCGAGATCGCCTCGCCGCTTTCCGTGCGCGAGAAGGAATGCCTGAGCTGGGTCGCCGAAGGCAAGACGACCGAGGAGGTCGCGATAATCCTCGGCGTCTCGGCCAACACGATCAACGCCTACATCGCCAAGGCGATCCAGAAGGTCGCGGCCACAAACCGCGCCATGGCGATCGCCACCGCGATCCGAGCCGGCATGATCTGATGTTCGACGACGGCCCCTCACCGCAGATCGCCGCCGACAGGATCGAGCGCGAGGTCTCGCGCGCGTTTCTGGACGTCGTCGAGCGTGGTCAGGACCTTGCCGCAATGATGGGCGCCAAGCGTTTCGCGATCGTCTTCGCAGCCTACCGCGAAGGCCGGCTCGCGCTGCAGCCATTCCTGGACACCAGCTATCCCGGCCTCTCCGCGCTCTCGCATGCGCTGAGCGCGCCGGGCGTTTCCGCCGAACTGCAGCAGGCGGTGACGCGCGCGCAGCCCACCATCTTCTCCGCCGATCGCGAACTGCCGGCCCATCATGGACAGGCGACCGTTCCGGCGCTCGTCAACGAAGAGGCGAGCATCGTCCTGCCCGTCCATTCGCCGTGCGGACGGCGCGGGCTCGTCGCGCTGAGCGGGCCAGAGATGACGGTCGAGGAGGACCGCTCGATGCGCGCGCATCTGCGTGCCTTCGCGCTTTTCCGCGCCGCCTGCCAGTTGCGGGCGCCCGAGCCACGCGCCAGGCATGGCCTGTCGAAGCGTGACATCGAATGCCTGCGGCTGACCGCCGACGGCCTGACCAGCGAGCAGATCGCCGAGCGCCTCGGCCTGTCGGTCCACACGGCCAACCAGTATGTCGCCGCAGCCGCCGAAAAGCTCGACGCCGTCAACCGGATGCACGCCGTCGCCAAGGCGCTGCGCGCCGGCATCATCTCCTGATCAACCGGATCAACCGGCCTTTCGCAGCGGCTCACTGGCACGCAGCCGGGCATCGTCGAGGCTCGTCTTCAGCCGCATCGTGTTGAGGTCGGCATCGTCCGACGCATCGTCGAACGAGACGTAGTTGAGCTCGACCGACGCCGTCTCGTCGGCGAGCGTCAGCGTGAAGAAAACCTTGGCGCCGCGCGGATGCAGTTCGAGGTCGAGTGCGATCCTGGGCGGCAGCGCCCAGCAGGCATGCGCCTCGCCGCCATGCCCGAGCCGCAGCGTTCCCGGCATGAAGTAGAGCTCCGCCGCCGAATCCACGAGGTCGGCCACCGAGGCGAACCGCTCCATGCGGATGAAGGCGATGTAATCGGCGATGTCGACGAGCCGAAGCTCGCTGACGACGTCGCTGATCGCATCGGCGACGATGATTTCGCGGGCTTCGGTATGGGGCTGCTTTATCATTTTTGTCTTCCCGCGGAAGGCTGTGCCTTGGCGCCGTAGACGATACGGACGAGTTCGGCGACAGCCTGATAGAATTCAGGCGGGATCACCTTATCGACCGAAACTTGCTTATACATGGAGCGGGCGAGGTCTACGTTCTCGAATACTGGTACGCCGTTCTCCTCGGCGATCTCGCGGATCTTGAGCGCGATCAGGTCCTGCCCCTTGGCGATGACCGTCGGCGCGGCCATCTCGTCGCGCGCATAGCGAAGCGCGATCGCATAGTGCGTCGGGTTGGCGATGATGAGCGTCGCGGTCGGCACCGCCGTCATCATGCGCTGGCGGGCCCGGTCACGCTGCAGCGAGCGCAGGCGCGACTTGACGATCGGGTCACCATCGGTCTGCTTGATCTCGTCCTTGACCTCCTGCCGCGTCATCCGCAGTTCCTGGCGCCAGTGGAACCGCGACCACAAGAGATCGGCCGCCGCGATCACGACCATGATCAGGACGATGGAAACGACGATCTCGATCGCGATTTGGCGGATCGTCCCGGCGAACACGTCGGGCGGGGTCAGCATGCCGTCGAGGAGCCGCGTCTGCGCCTCGCGCATGGCGAAGACGACGAAGCCGCCGACGATGAAGATCTTGCCCAGCGACTTGCCGAATTCGACCCAGCCCTGCTGGCCGAAGATCCTGTCCCAGCCCTTCTTCAGCGAGATGCGCGACAGCTTCGGCTGGATGCGGTCCAGCACCATGCGCGGCATATTCTGGATCACCGAAGCGACGATGCCCGCCAGCATCATCAGGACCAGAAGGGCGACCAGCACCTTGGCGATCTCCATCACCACCAGCCGGTAGATGTTGACGGCGTCGGGCTGGGTGGAAAGGCTCCACTCGTCGGGCCGCTCGAGGAAGATCGAAAGGAACGCGCCGAGCTCCATCACCCCGTTCTGGGCGAAGAACATGAAAAAGGTCAGGATGGCGAGGAAGGAGGCGACGGACGAGATTTCCTTGGCGACCGGGATCTGCCCCTTGTCGAGGCTGTCCTGAATCTTCTTCTCGGTCGCCTCTTCTGTCTTGCTTTCCTTGTCGTCGCTCTCGCTCATCGCTCAGCGCGGTCAGGCCGCGTTGTCGAGGGACGGAAGTTCGACGAGGCCTTCGCCGGAAAGGCGGAGCGCCGTCGATGCGATCGACTTGCGCGCGTTCATGATCGTGTCGAGATTGACGTCGGCCGGGGCCGACAGTTCGGACTCGATCATGCGCCGCGAGCGCGCGCCGATCGCCGACAGAACCGCCTCGCGCAGCGCCCCGTCGCATTCGCGCAGCGACAACGTGACGATCTCGGTCGACAGCCCGTCGAACAGCGCGACGCGCGACTTCTGGTCGAGCTTGAGGATGTCGTCGAAAGAGAACAGGCGCGAGCGAAGCGCGGCGACATCGGTCTGGCCGGACGCTTCGAGATCGGACATCACTTCGTCGAGCTCGGACTTGTCGAGTTCGTTGAGCAGGCTCGCCACGCGCGCCTGCGCCGCGCCCACATTCTTCGACTTCGACTGCTCGGCGATCCGGTTCTGCAACTGGCCCTCGATGAGCTTGTGCGCGGCCGGTTGTACGGTGTTGAGCGCCAGCATCCGGCGGATGATGTCGCTGCGCTCCGCCTTGGCGAAGGTCAGCACCACCTTGGCTGCTGCCGGCGGCTTCATGGCGGTCAGCACGACCGCGATCGTCTGCGGATGCTCGTCGGCCAGAAGCTGATTGACCTTGGCCGGGTCCATGTCGTCGAGCTTCGACCAGATGGTCGGCGAGGTGTCGACAATGATGCCCGGCTTGCCGCGCCCCATGATGACGTCGACCTCGTCCTGCGAGAACGTGTCGCTCAGGAGGCTGTTCATCTTGTCGCTGGAATCGAGCAGGCCCGCGCCCTCGGTGAACTCGCCCTCGAACTCGGCGACGATCCGCTCCAGTTCGCTCTGCGAGATCGTCTGAAGCATCCGCGCGGCCTCGATCAGCGCCTTCAGCTCTTCCTGCTTGAAGAACTTCAGAAGCTTGCCGGCCGACGGCTTGCCCATGGCCACCAGGATGGCGGCTGCCTTCTGCGCCTTGGAAAGGCCATGCGTCGCCGCATGGGCGGCGCTGCGCGGGTCCTCGGCTGGGGCGTTGGCGTGTTTCATCAGCCTTGCTTGGTCGTGTCCACGATCTGGGTGAGCTTGACCCCGAAGCGCGACGGGTCGTCTTCCAGCACCGTGATTTCACCCGATGCGATCTTGCGGCCGTTGACGACGATGTCGACCGGCTCGCCGATGCGACGGTCGAGCGCGACGGTCGAACCCTTCTGCAGCGCCATCAGTTCGGAAACGGGCATCTCGGTCGAGCCGAGCACGATCTGCACGTCGACGGGGATATTCATGATGATCGAATTGCCGGCCGGCTCGCCCGTGCCGGCACTGGCCGATGCGGGCCTTGCGCCGCCGGCGATCTTGCCGGCATCGGCCGCCGAGGCGCCTTCGCTCTCGTTCAGCACGCCACGCAGTTCCTCGATCGCGCGGTTGAGCTGATCTTCCTCGATGTCTTCCGGCTTCGCCGCCTGCGCCTTGGTCATGTCGTCCCCAGTCAAGTCCGTTTAGCCCGAGATCAGGCCGTCCATGAATTCCTTGCCCGCATCGTAGGGATGGCGGACGCGAACGGTGAAGTGATTCCCGAGCTTGCCGAACTCGCATACGAATACTGTCTTGCGCCGGGCTGACAGGCGCGTATTGGCCTGCGCATCCTGCGGAAATTCGATCACCTGTCCGATCCTGAGCTGGGTCAGTTCGGTCAGCGTCATCTTCGAGAGCGGGATCGTCGCCTCCAGCGCCACACTGGAGCGCATCACCTCTTCACCGAACCGCGCCTTCCAGGCGCCGGGCGTGGCGGCACCGGGGGCCGACGCCTGTGTCGCCTCGCCGCGATGGGTCAGCAGAACGCGCTGCGGCATGGTCACCGAGAGCGTTCCGAACCCGGCCGAGGACGACAGCTTGAAGGTGATCTTCACCCCCGGCCCGTCGCGCAACGCCAGCTTGGCGAGATCGGCTCCGCTTGTCGGTGCCTCGAGGGGAAAGCGCAGGTCCAGCGCCCGGTCGCCCGAACCGTTGAAGGCCTTGGCGACGCTGGAAAACAGCGAGGCGACCAGTTCGAGCTCGATCGGCGACGGCTTGCGCGTGATGGGTTCGGCCGGCAGATCCGGATCGCCGCCGAAGACGGCGCCGACGAGAAGCCCGACCAGATCGGCCCCGGCGAGGATTGCGAGCGCATCCGGCGAGGACTTCGACTTCACGATCGACATCGCCTCGAACTGCGGACGCTTCGGCCGCGCTTCGCCGAAACGGACGACGTCGATGGCGTCGACTTCCATCTCGAGCGGGAAGGAGACCAGTTCCTCGATGTCGCTCAGAATCTGGGGGATAACCCGTATGCCCAGCGCCCGCGCCGCATCCGCGACGCGCTGCGGCTCGCCCGTTTCGCCGACGAGACGTTCGACGATCGGGCTGCGCATGGGCGCTGGCGACGTTAGAGCAGGCGGCATTACTGGACCTTGACGAGAATCACTTGGCGATTAGGCAGCCTTTTTGGCCGGTTCGCCACCCATATTCAAAGTGCTTTGTTCCACCGCGTCGATCGTCGGGCGGTCATAGGCGGAAATCGTCTTGCGCCCGAATTCGAGTGCGACCTGCGGTAGCGAGCCGTTCATGTAGGCGAGCAGCGTCTGCTTGACGATGATGTAGAGCCGGTTCTTCTTCTCGCGCACCACCTTGATCTTGGCCGCAACCGGGGCAACCACGGCGTAGTTCAGGAAGATGCCAAGGAAGGTGCCGACCAGCGCTGCGCCGACGAGGCCGCCGAGAATCTCCGGCGACTGGTCGATGGCGCCCATCGCCTTGATGACGCCGAGAACGGCGGCGACGATGCCGAGCGCGGGAAACGCGTCTCCGACGACCGTCAGGGCATGATAGGATTTCAGCTTGTCGTGGCGGATGGTGTGGATTTCCTCATCCATCAGCGCCTCGATCTCGAACGGGCGCGCATTGCCGATGATGATGATGCGGCAATAGTCGCAGATGAAGTTCATCAGGTCCTTGTTCTTCATCACCGTCGGATAGGCCTGGAAGATCGCGGATTCCTCGGGATTGTCGATATGCGCCTCGACCTCGTTGCGCGACTTGGTCTTCAGCTCGCGCATCAGCGAGTGCAGGACGCCGAGCACTTCGAGATAGTCCTGCTCCTTCGGCACCGCGCCCTTGATCGCCTCCATGGTCGCCTTGCCGGCGTCCTTCACGGTCGAGAGCGGATTGGCGATCAGGAAGGTGCCGACCCCGGCACCGCCGATGATGACCAGCTCCCAGGGCTGGTAGAGAACCTCGAGATGGCCGCCCATGGCCATGTACCCGCCCAAGACGCAACCGAAGATGACTACGAAACCAATGAGAATGCCCACGACGATCCTTCCCGTGCCAAGTCCGCTCCTCTCTAGCCCCTGCGGCTTGCGCGAGGCTTGAACGGTGGCACTGCCAGCTTCGCGCAAGCCGCTCGCGCTATGCCGCCCTATCGATTTGGATGATGAGGGGATTCGGCCGTGATCGGGACGCTTGCGACCTACCAGAACATCGTGCGCAATCTCGACCGCTCGCTGGAGCGCATCGAGGCGCAGCCGGTGGTCCGGCGCGAGACCGACCATTACCTCGCCAACATCTCCAAGGTCACGACGATCGAGGAGTTCGTCGACGACTACCGTCTCTTCAACTATGCGATGAAGGCATTCGGCCTGCAGGACATGGCCTATGCCAAGGCCTTCATGGTCAAGGTGCTCGAAGAGGGCGTCGAAGATCCCGATTCCTTCGCCAACAAGCTGACCGACAAGCGCTACGCCGAATTCGCAAAGGCATTCGACTTCGACAGGCACGGCGCGGGCGCGACGACGTACAATCCGGCGCAGACGGGCGCGATCGATCTCTATGCCCTCGCCGCCAAGCGCGACCTGATCCCTGCCGAGACGCAGAAGGCCGAAACGGCCTACTACCTGCAGACCATCCCGACCGTCACCTCCGCCGAAGGCCTCATCGCCAACGAGCGCCTCTACGACTATGCGATCCGCGCCTACGGGCTGGAGGACCGCGCCGGCGATCCCGAATTCATCCGCAAACTGCTCGCCGGCGGCATCGAGGGCGTCGAGGCGCTGGCGAAGGACGAGGAGGAGGAGCCAAAGCTCCTCGCCTTCGTCCAGGCTTACAATTTCGCTGAATATGGCGAGAGCGCCACCACCTTCACCAAGGCAGGCGATCTCGCCGTCGGCAGCTATCTGCGCCAGACGCTCGAAGAAGATGCCGGCACGCAGAACGAGGGCGTGCGCCTCGCGCTCTACTTCGAGCGCAAGGCCGGCGGCATCTCCAACTGGTTCGAGGTGCTGGGCGACAGGGCGCTCGGCCAGGTCGTGCGCGGCGCGCTCGGCCTTCCAGACGCCTTCGCGCAGGCCGACATCGACAAGCAGGTAAAGTTCTTCGAAAGCCGCCTCGACATCGAGGATTTCAAGGACCCCGTCGCGCTCGGCAAGTTCCTCTCCCGCTTCGCGGCCATGTGGGAGATGAACAATCCGTCGAGCGCCGCGAGCAATCCGGCGCTGGTTCTGTTCCAGCAGCCCGAGTTCGGCATCTCGCAGGACGTCCTTCTCACCATCGCCCGAATGAAAAGCTGAGGTCTCGCCCGTGCAGCCCGGACTCTACGTCGCCCTATCCTCCCAGGTCGCGCTCGAGCGTCGCCTCACCACCATCGCCGACAACGTCGCCAATGCCGGCACGGTCGGCTTTCGCGCCACCGGCGTGAAGTTCGAGGACCTCGTCTCCGGCATGGGCAAGGGCTCGATGTCGTTCGTGTCGACCGGCGAGACCTATCTGTCGACCGCATCGGGCGGCATGAAGGAAACCGGCAATCCGCTCGACATGGCGATCAAGGGCGAGGCCTGGTTCGGCATCCAGACCCCGCAGGGCCTGATCATGACCCGCGACGGCCGCTTCACCATTCAGCCCAACGGCCAGCTTGTCTCGATCGAGGGCCATCCGGTCGTCGATGCCGGCGGCGCCGAGATCATCCTCGACCCGCAGGCCGGCCCACCGGTCGTCTCGGCCGACGGCATCATCCGCCAGGGCGGCAATCTTGTCGGCGGCATCGGCCTGTTCGAATTCACGCCGGGCGCCGATTTCGTCCGCTACGGCAATTCCGGCGTCGTCCCGCCGACCGAACCGCAGCCCGTCGTCGACCGGATCGATGTCGGCGTGATGCAGGGCTTCGTCGAGAATTCCAACGTCGACCCGGTGCTGGAAATGACGCGCCTGATCCAGGTCCAGCGCGCCTTCGAGAACATGGCGGCACTGACCCGCAGCAGCGAAAGCAAGCTCGACGAAGCGGTGAAGGCGCTGGGCGCATAGCATGAGATCCATCCCGGTCCCGACGGCACTCGAAGCGCTCGAACGGCTGCATCTGCGCTTTGCCGATGCCGACGGGCTCGTGCGCTCCGGCGGACGCGTGACCGAGGTCACCGCCACCCACATCATGGTCGACGGGCTGACGCGCACCGCGCGCCTCGGCGACGTCGTCGAACTGCGCTCGCGCGCCGGGCTGAAGCTCGGCGAAGTGGTGCAGATCGCCTCGTCCGGCGTGATGGTCTCGCCCTTCGACCGCTCGGCGGATGCGGGCGTCGGCGAGACGGTCACGATCGTCGGCCCGCTTAGCCTTGCCCCCGACGTCTCGTGGCGCGGCCGCGCCATCGACGCGCTTTGCCGGCCGATCGACGGCTTCGGCCCCGTCGCTCCGGGAACGTCCGACAAGGCGCGGTCCGCGCCCGCGGCCATGTCGCGCCAGCGCGTCGACAAGCCGTTTCGCACCGGCGTCAAGATCATCGATATCTTCACCCCACTCTGCTACGGCCAGCGCATGGGCGTCTTCGCCGGCTCGGGCGTCGGCAAGTCTACGCTTCTGGCGATGCTCGCCAATGCCGACGCCTTCGACACCGTCGTCGTCGCGCTGATCGGCGAGCGCGGCCGCGAGGTGCGCGAATTCCTCGAAGACACGATCGGCAAGGCGATCAACAAGACCGTCGCGGTCGTCTCGACCAGCGACGAGAGCGCGATGATGCGCCGGCGCGCGCCCGAGACGGCGATGAGCGTCGCCGAATATTTCCGCGCCCGCGGCGACCGCGTGCTTCTGGTCCTCGATTCGATCACGCGCTACGCCCATGCCCTGCGCGAGGTCGCGATCGCAGCCGGTGAACCGCCCGTCGCGCGCGGCTATCCCGCCTCGGTCTTTACCGACCTGCCCAAGCTTCTCGAACGCGCCGGTCCCGGCCCCGCCGGCGAAGGGTCGATCACCGCGATCCTCTCCGTCCTCATCGATGGCGACGACCACAACGACCCGGTCGCAGACGCCACGCGCGGCATTCTCGACGGCCACGTCGTGCTGGAACGCACAATCGCCGAGCAGGGCCGCTATCCGCCGGTCGATCCGCTGGCATCGGTCTCGCGGCTGAGTTCCAAGGCGTGGTCGCCGGACGAGCGCAAGCTGGTCACGATGCTCAAGGCGCTGATCGCCCGCTTCGAGGATACCCGCGACATCCGCCTTCTCGGCGGCTACCAGCCCGGCGCCGACCACGAGCTCGACCAGGCCGTCCGGCAGGTGCCGCTCGTCTATGCCGCGCTCGCGCAATCCCCGCATGACGGTCCCTCACGGGACCCGTTCGCCGATCTGGCCACCGGCCTGAAGCCCAAGGAGCAACCCGTTGCGCCCGCTGCAAACTGACCAACACGACACCGCCTGGAAGCGGTTCTTGCACCGGCGCGGGCTGACGAAGGGCGACATCGTCATCACCGCCGGCGGGCTCGGCCTCGCCTTCGCCTGCGCGGTCTTTCCCTGGTACGTATTCCTCAATCAGGACCAGTTCTCCCCGCCGGAAATGCGCTTTTCCGGCAACATGACGCCGGGCCGCCCGGATGCCTCGACGGTCCAGCCCCCTCTCGTCATGGCGCCGATGACGCCCGACGAGTTTCCGGTGATGGAGCTCGATCTCTTCGCGACCGGCACGCCGGGCGCCGACGAGCCGCGCGAAGCGGTGGCCGACCAGCCCTTCCCCGGCGAACTTCCCGTCTATCGCCTCGTCCACGTCGCCAATGGCCGCGCCATGATCGAGGATGACGGCGGCCTCTTCGTCGTCCAGCCCGGCTCGCCGCTTCCCGACGCGACGACGGTCGCATCGATCGAACAGCGCGAGGGAAAATGGGTGCTCGTCAATTCGAGCGGGTCGATCTTTACCGTCGAGTAACCATCCGCAAGGCTGACGCAAGACTGGCCCGCTAGGTTCCTCGTCAAGATCGAGGAATATGTCATGCAACCAGTCAACCTGTTCTCGTTGGCCTCCGAACAGGCCAAGTGGCTTTCGGTCCGTCAGGCGACGGTGTCGGGCAACATCGCCAATGTGAACACGCCCGGCTACGCGTCGAAGGACATCGAGCCGTTCGAACAGGTTCTGTCCAACACCCGCGTCTCGCTGCAGCAGACGCATGTCAACCACGTCTCGCTCGGCGCAACGAGCCAGGATTTCCAGATCCGCGAGAATGAAATCTCCGGCGCCGAATTGCCGTCGAAGAACACGGTGGCGATCGAGGAAGAACTGATGAAGGCGGGCGAAGTCCGCCGCGGGCTGGAGCTCAATACGGGCATCGTGAAGGCCTTTCACCGCATGTATCTCATGACGACGCGAGGCTGACGCAGATGGACCCGCTTCTCACTTCCATGAAAGTCGCCGCCTCCGGCCTCGGCGCGCAGTCCGAACGGCTGCGCATCGTCTCGGAAAACATGGCGAACGCCCAGTCGACCGCCTCGACGCCCGGCGCCGATCCGTTCCAGCGCAAGACCATTACCTTCGCGGCCGAGCTCGACCGCGCCTCGGGCGGCTCCTTCGTCAACGTCACCTCGATCGCCAACGACCAGACCGCCTTCCCGCTCGAATATCTGCCGGGTCACGAGGCGGCCGACGCCAACGGCTATGTGCGCATGCCCAACGTCAACATGCTGATCGAGATGGCCGACATGCGCGAGGCCAATCGCGGCTATGACGCGAATCTGCAGGTCATCAAGCAGGCGCGCGAACTCATCTCCATGACAATCGACCTGATGCGGAGCACCTGATGCTGACTGCCATTCCCGGCCTCCAGAACGTTGGCGGCGCCGCCAAGCCTTTCGAAGCCGCTTTCGCGCAGCCCGCGCAGGCGCCCTCCATCGGCCAGAGCTTCACTGACGCGCTCGGCGACACCGCCATGGCGACCATCGGCAAGCTTCAGAACGCCGAGCAGGCCTCGTTCAAGGGGATGCAGGGCGGACTGGAGACGCGCGAAGTGGTCGACGCGGTCATGAGCGCCGAGCAGTCGCTCCAGGCAGCCATCGCGATCCGCGACAAGATCGTGAGTTCCTACCTCGAAATCAGCCGCATGCAGATCTGACGGAGACGACACCATGAAAGCGCTCGCCATCGCGGCTACGGGCATGACGGCCCAGCAGGCCAATCTCGAAGTCATCGCCAACAACATCGCAAACCTGAACACGACGGGCTTCAAGCGGGCCCGCGCCGAGTTCACCGATCTTCTCTACCAGGTCGACCGCCTGCAGGGCGTGCCTGCGCGTGCCGATACCGGCGTCGTGCCGGAAGGCGCGAGCTTCGGCCTCGGCGTCAAGCTGGCTGCCGTGCGCAACGTCCACATGCAGGGCGCGCTGGCCACCACCGGCAACACGCACGACCTCGCCATCCAGGGCGGCGGCTGGTTCGAGATCGAGGGGCCGGACGGCGAGGTGCTCTACACCCGCGCCGGCGCGTTCAACCTGAATGCCGAGGGCGAGGTGGTAACGGTGCAGGGCATGCGCGTCCTGCCCAACATCGTCGTGCCGGAAAACGCGCTCGATTTCACCGTCAACGGCTCGGGCCAGGTCTTCGCCCGCATCCCCGGCCAGGAAGAGCCGGCCGAACTCGGCCAGTTGAACCTCGTCGCCTTCGCCAACGATGCCGGCCTCGCCCCGCTCGGCGACAATCTTTTCCGCCAGACGGGCGCTTCGGGCGATCCGGTTCAGGGCCTGCCCGGCATCGCCGGCCTCGGCACCATCGCGCAAGGGTATCTGGAAAGCTCCAACGTCGATCCGGTTCGCGAAATCACCGAGCTGATCAACGCCCAGCGCGGCTACGAGATGAATTCCAAGGTCATCACCACCGCCGACCAGATGGCGGCGACCGTTTCGCAGAACATGAGGTAAGACGCCATGTCGCGTCGCATGATCGGCATCGCCTTCGCCGCCCTCGCCCTCCTCGCCCCGGCCATCGCCGCCGCGCAGGAAACGGTCGTGGTGCCGACGCGCGTCATCTATCCGGGCCAGGAAATCGGCTTCGACCTGCTCGAAGTCGTGCCGCTGCGCCGCCAGCTTCCGAACCCCTCCATCTACGCGCTCGACATGGAGCAGTTCGCCGGCAAGGTCGCCAAGAACACGCTGCTGCCCGGCCGCATGGTCGCGGTCGCCGCGCTGCGCGAGGCCTATGTCGTCGAGGCCGGCAAGCCGGTCGAGATGCAGTTCGTGCAGGGCCCGCTCGTCATTTCCGTCACCGGCGTTCCGCTCCAGCCGGGCTCGACCGGCGACATCGTGCGCATCCGCAATCTCGATTCCGGCGCCGTCGTCTCCGGCGTCGTCATGGCCGACGGCACGGTCCGGGTCTCCGCATCATGAAGCGCATCGCGATAATCATCCTGGCTGCGCTCGCAACCTTCGCGCTGCCGGCCGGCGCGACTTCGCGCATCAAGGACGTCGCGACGCTCCAGAGCGCGCGCGACAACCAGCTCGTCGGTTACGGCCTCGTCATCGGCCTGCAGGGCTCGGGCGACAGCCTGCGCAACTCGCCCTTCACCGAACAGTCGATCCGCGCGATGCTCGAAAATCTCGGCATCGCCTCTCAAGGGTCGGCCGCGCGCTCGCGCAATGTCGCGGCCGTCATCGTCACCGCCAACCTGCCCGCCTTCGTCCAGTCCGGCGCCCGCATCGACGTCAACGTCTCGTCGATGGGTGATGCCGCCTCGCTTCAGGGCGGCACGCTCGTCATGACCCCGCTGCGCGCGCCCGACGGCGACATCTATGCCGTCGCGCAAGGCGGCGTCATCGTCTCCGGCTTCACCGCGCAAGGGGCGGCCGAAACGCTGACGCAGGGCGTCCCCACAGCCGGCCGCGTCCCGAACGGCGCCATCGTCGAGCGTCAGGTTCCCGGCTCGTTCAACGGCGACACGACGCTGACCCTGCAACTGCGCAACCCCGATTTCTCGACAGCCGTGCGCATCACCGACGCGATCAACACCTACGCCCGCCAGCGCTTCGGCACGGCGGTCGCCGCCGAGCAGGACGCGCGCACCGTCGCGATCACGCGGCCGGCGAACGTATCGACCGCGCGCTTTTACGCCGAGATCGAGAACCTCGTCGTCCAGTCGGACACCCCTGCCCGCGTCGTCGTCGACGAGCGCACCGGCACCATCGTCATCGGTCAGGACGTCAAGATCGCGCGCGTGGCGATCAGCCACGGCACGCTGACGGTCCGCATCACCGAAATGCCGCAGGTCGTCCAGCCCGATCCGTTCACCGACGGACAGACGGCGATCGAGGACTTCACCCAGATCGACGTCCAGCAGCCCGACGCGCAGGTCGCGCTTCTCGACGGGCCGAACCTCGAGACGCTGGTCGCCGGGCTCAATCGTCTGGGCGTCAAGCCCGACGGCATCATCTCCATTCTCCAGGGCATCAAGACCGCCGGCGCGCTTCAGGCCGAGCTGGTGGTGCAGTAGGCCGCGCGATGACACACTCGACCTTCGTCCAGACATTGCGGCTTTCGGCGATTGCCGGCTGCCTTGTCTTAGCCGCCGGCCCTGCCGCAACGCAGGAAACGCAAGTCGTCTCCAACGATGCCGAGCGGTTCTGCACCAACATCGCCGACGCCGCCCGCGACCAGCGCTACGCGCTTCAGGCCGAGGAACTGCGCAGCCTCCAGGCCGAGGTCGATGCCCGCATCGCCGCCCTCGAGGAAAAGCGCGCCGAATACGAGGAATGGCTTCGCCGCCGCGAGACGTTCCTTGCCAAGGCGCAGGACAATGTCGTCGACATCTACGGCCGCATGCGCCCCGACGCCGCCGCCGAGCGCCTGACCGAACTCGGACCGGAGCTTGCCGCGGGCATCCTGATGAAGCTCGACGCCCGAAAGGCCGGCATCATCATGAATGAAATGGAAACGAAGGCCGCTGCCGGCGTGACGTCGATCATGGCGAGCGCCGCGCGCGAAAAGGACCCGTCATGATCGCTCGCCACGGCATTGCCGCTCTCGCCCTACTGACCCTCGCCGGCTGTTCGCAGACCGCCGAACTCGGCAAGGAGCCGAAGCTGACGCCGGTCGGCTACGGCGTCGTGTCGGGCACGAAGCAGACCATGACCTACCCGAACCCGGATGCGCCGCAGGTGCGTCGCAACTCGCTTTGGGATGATCGCCAGAGCCGGCTCTTTACCGACGCCCGCGCGCTCGACAATGGCGACATCCTGACCGTGCTGATCTCGATCAACGACCGGGCCGAATTGAACAACGAATCCGACCGCCGCCGCACCTCCAACCGCACGATGGGCCTGTCCGGCAACGCGTCGTGGGAAGCGGCATCCACCGGCGGTGGCCTCGACCTCTCCGCCTCGGGCAATAGCCAGAGCGCCGGCCGCGGCACCACCGAGCGCTCCGAACAGATCAACATGCGCGTCGCCGCCGTCGTGACCGACGTGTTGCCCAACGGCAATCTCCTGATCATGGGCTCGCAGGAAGTGCGCGTGAACGCCGAACTGCGCATCCTCACCATCGCCGGCATCGTGCGCCCGTCCGACATCGGCGCCGAGAACACGATTTCCTACGAGCGCATCGCCGAAGCCCGCGTCTCCTACGGCGGACGCGGACGCCTGTCCGAAGTCCAGCAGCCGACCTGGGGCCAGCAGGTCGTCGACACCGTGCTTCCCTTCTAGGAGATCGCAGGAATGGCAACGGCGATCGAAGACAAGACGGGCGACAAGAAGAAAGGCGGCTCGGCCGTCGTGACCGGCATCGTCTTCCTGGTGCTGACGGCGGGTGCCGTCGGTGCCGGCTGGTTTCTCGGCGACATGCTGGGCTCGGAGGCGAGCGCCGCAAAGGCCGAAGCCGCCGAGGCGATCGCCGGCGCCGAGGCGGGCGAACATGAATCGAGCCTCGCGCTCCTGCCGCTTCCCGCCATCACGACCGCCCTCGCCGCCCCGGCGGATGTGTGGGCGCGGCTGGAAACCACGCTCCTCTTCGAGCAGGAGGTCGACGAACTCGTCGGCGAAGCCGTCCATCAGGACATCCTCGCCTTCCTGCGCACGATCAAGCCGCACCAGATCGAGGGCGCATCAGGCTACCGCCACTTCAAGGCCGATCTCGACGACATCGCCCGCATCCGCTCCGAAGGCAAGGTGAAGGGTGTCCTGATCCGGACGCTGCTGTTCGAATGAAAGTCTTCGCTTACGCCATCGCCTTTTTTTGGCTGACGGGATCGGCCGGAGCCCAGACGCTCGACCTAGGCGCGCTGACCGGACAGACCGACGGCTCGACGGTCGGCACCATCATCCAGCTCTTCGGCATCCTGACGGTCCTCTCCGTCGCGCCGGGCATCCTGATCATGGTGACAAGCTTCACCCGCTTCGTCATCGCGCTGTCGATCCTGCGCGCCGGCATGGGCCTGCCCTCGACTCCGGCGAATTTGATCCTGATCTCCCTGTCGCTCTTCATGACCTTCTACGTCATGTCGCCGACCTTCGACACCGCTTGGCAGAACGGCCTGCAGCCGCTGATCAACAACGAAATCTCGGAAGAAGAAGCGGTCACCGAGATCGCCGAGCCTTTCCGCGCATTCATGCTGCGAAACGTGCGCGACCAGGACCTCGCCCTCTTCGCCGACCTCGCGGCCGAGCGCGGCCAGGCAATCGCCGAGGGCGATGTCGTCGACATGCGCATCCTCGTCCCCGCCTTTCTCATTTCGGAAATCCGGCGCGGCTTCGAGATCGGCTTCCTCATCGTCCTGCCTTTCCTCGTCATCGACCTGATCGTCGCGACCATCACCATGGCCATGGGCATGATGATGCTACCCCCGACCGTTGTCGCCCTGCCTTTCAAGATCCTGTTCTTCGTCCTGATCGACGGCTGGAACCTGCTTGTCGGCAGTCTGGTACGGTCGATTTCCTGACCGGTTTTCCTCCGAATTGACCCCTCGCGCCGAACCCGCGAGGCAGGGTCTCACTTACGAAAAACCCCATTCCCCCGAAAATAAGCAACCTGTGAAACACCTCGTTAAGACCTCGCCTCTATGAATCACGAGGCACGACGGACTGACGCTCAACGAGGGGATGTCACAGGCATGATGCCGCTCCGTCGCACCGGATAAGCCCGGTATGTCCCGTAGAGTTTTCTGTACACACAGGGGCAACGAACATGACTTCGCTTCTCACCAACACCTCCGCGATGACCGCTCTGCAGACGCTGCAGACCACCAACAAGAACCTCGCAACGACGCAGAACCGCATCGCCACGGGCGAGCGCGTTTCGAGCGCTTCGGACAACGCTGCCTATTGGTCGATCTCGACCGGCATGAAGGCGCAGAATAGCGCGCTGTCGGCCGTCAAGGACTCGCTCGGCTTCGGCGCCGCCGTCGTTGACACCGCTTACACGGGCCTTGAAGAAGCCATCAAGCTGACCGAACAGATCTTCGCGAAGTGGGTGGCATACGAGCAGGGCGGCGTTGATACCGATGCCCTCGATGCAGAAATCACGCAGCTCACCGAGCAGGTCGAGGCCATCGCGACTGCAGCCGACTTCGAAGGTCAGAACCTTCTCGTCACCGGCGGCGATCTCACGGTAGTCAGCGGCTACACCAAGGGCACCGGAACGACCACGCTGGACGTGACGGCCTTTGATCTCGCAACATCTGTCGGCGGCATTACCGATGCGGCAACGGCGGAAACGGCATTGGACGACATGCGCTCGGCCGCCGCTGAACTCGGCGCCTCCAAGGCACGCATCGACTCGTCGCTTGCCTTCACGTCCAAGCTCATGGACGCTATCGATCGCGGCGTTGGCGCTCTGGTCGACGCCGACATGAACGCCGAATCGGCTCGCCTTTCGGCTCTGCAGACTCAGCAGCAGCTCGGCATCCAGGCGCTGTCGATCGCCAACCAGAACTCGCAGTCGGTTCTCTCGCTCTTCCGCTAATAGCGGCAGCCGCGATGTGACATGGATCGGGCCGCGCTTGTCGCGGCCCGATTTCATTTTCGCACAAGCTTGAATTCATAAGGTCCTCGCAACCCGTACTGCCGGAGCGAGAAACCTTTGCCTGATCAGCTCAAGACCCTACTCGACAATCTGCGTGCCTTCGGCCCCCAGAAGCTCGCCATCATGGGCGGTGTCGGCGCCTTCGTCGTCGCGACCGTCATCGCGGCCTCGCTCTATCTCAACAAGCCGACCTACGAGACGCTCTATGTCGGCCTCGACCGGGGCGACATCAACCAGATCGGCATGGTGCTGGGCGAGAACGGGATCGATTTCGACGTTGCCAGCGACGGCACCACCGTCATGGTCCCTGTCGGCCGAACCGGCCCGGCGCGAATGCTCCTCGCCGAGCGCGGCCTGCCGACCTCGACCAATGCGGGCTACGAGCTCTTCGACAATGTCGGCTCCTTCGGCCTCACCTCCTTCATGCAGCAGGTGACCCGCGTCCGCGCGCTGGAAGGCGAAATTGCGCGCACCATCCAGTCGATCGCCGGCGTCAAGGCCGCGCGCGTCCACATCGTCATGTCGGAGCGCGCCAATTTCCGCCGCGAGGAACAGCGCCCCTCCGCCTCCGTCGTCATCCGCACCGCCGGCAACGACGCGACGCAGGCCGCGATGTCGATCCGTCACATGGTCGCCGCCGCCGTACCGGGCCTTTCGGTCGAGGACGTGACCGTGCTCGATTCCGCAGGCACGCTTCTCGCCGCCGGCGACGATCCGAACAACATGGCGCTGACCCGCGCGATGGGCGTTGAGCGCTCGGTCGAATCGCAGGTCGAGGACAATATCCGCCGAGCCCTCTCCCCCTATCTCGGCTACGACAATTTCCGCGCCTCTGTCCGCGCCGAGGTCAACACCGACAGCCAGCAGATCGAGGAGACGATCTTCGATCCCGAAAGCCGTGTCGAGCGGTCGATGCAGGTCGTGCGCTCCAACGATCAGTCGAACCAGCGCGAAGCCTCGCAGGCGGCATCCGTCCAGCAGAACCTGCCCGAAGAGCAGGCCGCCCCCGGCGCCGGTCCCGAATCCTCCGAGCAGCGCGAGCGCCGCGAGGAAACGACGAACTACGAGATCAATTCCAAGCGCATCGCGACCGTCTCCAACGGCTATTCCGTCTCCAAGATGTCGATCGCAGTGGTCGTCAACCAGGCCCGCCTCGCCTCGGTCATCGGCGAAAGCCCGACACCCGAGCAGATCGAGGCCCGCATCGCCGAAATCCGCAACGTCGTGGCGTCCGCCACCGGTTTTTCCGAGGCGCGCGGCGACGTCATCACCGTCTCGTCCGTCGAGTTCATGGATGGCCTCGAAGGCGCCGATCCGGTTGCGCAAAGCTGGATGGAAGCTGCAGGGCGCCACACCGGCACCATGATCAACGCGCTCGCCTTCGTCGTCGTCGTCTTCCTCGTATCGTGGTTCGGCCTGCGCCCGATGACGGCCGCGCTGACCCGCCCGCAGGAAGCCCTTGCCGGCCCGTCCTTCGACGAGGTCCAGAACAGCCTGCCCGCGCCGGACGAAGCCGCGACGGCCGCCGCCTCGCAGGCCCTGCCCGGCCCCCCAGCCAGCAACGTCACCGACGATCTGCGCCGCAAGCTGAAGCCCAATCCGCAGGAGCGCTTGGCGCGCATGGTCGATCTGAACGAGGAACGCACCGCCCTCATCCTGCGCAAATGGGCGCATAAGGAAGCCGCCTGATGCGAACGCAGGCGCTCTCCGACGCCCTGCCGGATTTCGGCGCGGCATCCCTCCCCCCGCGCGCGCCACGGCCCGCCCGCCCGCAGCCGGCCGCCGAGCCACGCGGATCGGCGACGAGCGACGCGGAGTGGCAGGCACGGCTCGACCGCGCCGTCGCCGACACCGAGGCGCGCATCGCCGCTTCGCTGACTGAGCGCCACGAGGCCGAACTCGAACGGCTCGCCGAAACCCATCGTGCCGAGATGGAAGGCCTCTCCCAGGACTTCGCCTCGACCATGGGCGCGACGATCGCTGCCCGCCTTCAGGAACTGGAGGACCGCGTCGTCGACCTGACGGCGACCTCCGCCGCGCGTCTCCTTTCGGGCGTCCTGTCCGAAGATCTTGGCCGCAAGTCGGTGGATCGAATGGTCAAGGTCATGCGCTCGGCGCTACAGGACAGCGACGCCGTCAAGATCGTCGTGCGCGGCCCCGCTTCGCTCTACGAACCGCTGCGCGTGGCAATGGGAACGTCGTCGGAACGCATGCGCTTCGTCGAGGCCCCGGGGGCCGATCTCTCCGTCTCGATCGACGAGACCGTCTATGAAACGCGGCTCGCCGAATGGTCCGGCGCGCTGTCCGAGGTGATCGCATGAGCATGCCCGACGGCGACGATTCCAAGCGCGAGATCATCATCGTCAAGCGCCGCGGCGGCGATGACGATCACGGCCATCATGGCGGCGTGTGGAAGATCGCCTTTGCCGATTTCATGACGGCGATGATGTGCTTCTTCCTCGTCATGTGGCTCGTCAACGCCACCACCGAGGAAACCAAGGCCGCCGTCGCGAGCTATTTCAACCCCATGCGGCTGGCCGATCCGACCCCCAGCACCCAGCAGCAGGAAACGCCGTCCGGCGGTTCGGCGCAGGAAAGCGTCGAGGGCACCGCCGGCTGGCAGAACGAGAACCCTGCAGGCGACCGCAGCGCCATGGCCGGCCCGGGGCAGGAAGGAAGCGCGCCCGGCCAGCGCGACCAGTCCGAAACCAGCGACGCGCATCTCTTCGCCGATCCCTTCGCGGTTCTCGCGGAGATCGCCCAGCAGACCGCGACGATGCAGAACATTTCCGCGCGCGGCGATGGCGGCGCGCAGACTTCGGGTCCCGCGACCGGTGCCCAGGGCGGCGAATCCTATCGCGATCCGTTCGCGCCCGATTTCTGGTCCGAGCAGGTGGCAATCCCGCCACTGCCCGACGCCGAACCTCTCGTTCTCGAAGAGGCGACCCCGCCGGTGCCGCAGGCACCCGCCATTGTCGAAGTGCCCGCGGTCGAGGAACTGGAAGGCCAGGAAGTCGCCGCCCTCGCCGCACCGGTTCCCCCGGCGCCCGTCGCCGCCAGCCCGGACGCGCAGGAGGCTGAAGCCGAACCGCGTGACGCCGCCGCCGAACGCATCGCCGAAACCCTGCGCGGAGATCTTGCCGAAGCCTTCGGCGAGGACAGCAGGCTGAACGAATCCATCACCGTTACCCCGGTCGACAAGGGCATCCTGATCTCGCTCACCGACGATCTCGAATACGGCATGTTCCAGGTCGGCTCGGCCGTGCCCGTCGGCCAGCTCGTGCGCGCAATGGAAAAGGTCGGCGCCGCGCTCGATCAGCGACCCGGCAAGGTTTCCGTCATGGGCCACACCGATGGCCGTCCGTTCCGCAGCGCCGAATACGACAACTGGCGCCTGTCCACCGCCCGCGCCCATGCCGCATACTACATGCTGGTGCGCGGCGGGCTCGACGAGACCCGCATCGGCGAGGTCGCCGGCTATGCCGACCGGCAGTTGAAGAACGTCGCGGACCCGCTCGACGGGCTCAACCGCCGCATCGAGATCCTGCTCGAGGTCGAGGGATGAGAACCGCGCTCGCCAGGCTCGGGATCGCTCTTGCCCTGATTGGCGCGCTCAGCGGCGCCGCGTCGGCGAGTTCGGCGCTCCAGCCTTTCCAGATGATCCGCTCGCTGCAACTCGTGCAGGACCGCATCGCCAATGGTGACCACGCGGCCCTGCCGATGCAGCGCAAGCTCCTGGAGATGATCGACGAGCGCATGCGCAACGCGACGCCGGACGACTTGGCCGACCAGCGCAACCTCTCGGCGCTGCTCGTCTATGCGATGAGCGGCGGCAACCCGGTGACGCTCGACCTTGCCTTGTCGAAGCTCGACGCCGAAAACCCGTCCAAGCCGCTTGCCGACGCCTTGCGCGCCTATCTCGGCGGAAATTTTCAGGCCGCGCGCGACGTGCTCGCGACCATCGCGCCGGCAACGCTGGACGACCATGCGCCCTTCGTCGCGCTGGTCAAGGGAACGGTGCTGTCGAACGACGAGCCCGACGCGGCGCTGGTCAATCTCGACACCGCGCGCCTGCTCGCCCCCGGCACGCTGGTGGAGGAAGCGGCCCTGCGCCGCGCGCTCCTGATCGCCGTGAGCGCGTCGAAACCGGACGTCTTCGCGCGCACATCGTCGGCCTATGTGCGCCGCTTCCTGCGTTCGCCTTATGCGAGCCAGTTCGCCGAAGCCTTCGTCTCCGGTCTGGCCGCTATGCACGCCAGCCTCGATGCCGGCGAGATGGCGGACATCCTCGCCTGGATGACGCCCGAACAGGCCGAGACGATCGCGCTGCGCATGTCGCGCCAGGCGGCAATCGCCAACGACCCGGTCATGATCACCTTCGCCGAACGCCTCGCGAGGGGCGAAGCGGCGCAGGACCCGCGCGCACTTCTCTACTCAAATCTCGGCGGCGTCGCGACACCGCAGGTCGCGGACACGTTGACGACGTTGCAATCCATCGACCGCTCGCGCCTGTCGGAAGGCGACCGCGCGCTTCTCGATGCAGCGACTGACATCGCGCAGACCGTCGTCGACCGCCCCGACGTCCCGCAAGCGGCAACGGCGATCCCCGCTGCGATCGACCCGGAAACGACCAGCGACACCGACAGCTACATCTCGTCGACCCGCGCCAAGCTGGACGCGATCGACCGCCTTCTGGAGGGTTCGAATTGATGCGCCTCGTCGACATGCCCGCCATGCAACCCCCTTCCGCCCGCACCATGCCTGGGCGCGAGGAAACGTCCGATGCGCGCGGCGCGTTCGACGATTTCCTCGACCGCGATGCCCCCTCCAAACGCACCGACGCCAAGATTGCGTCGAAGGAGAAGCCGGACGACACGGCGCTGCTGGACGCCGACGAAGCGGAGCCGGCGAGCGACGGCCTGTTCGCTGCAACCACAGGCAGCGACGACGGCAAGGATTGGCGCCCCGAGGTCGGCGATCGGAAGTCGACCGCAACACCGGCCGACCAGGAAACAAGGCTGCGTCCGCCCGGCCGCGCGCATATCGACTGGCTCGCCCTGCGCATGCCCAGGGGCGACGACGCACCCATCACGGATGGGACCGCTCTCGACACCGAGAACGCCGCGCCCGCCCCGGCCCCGCTCGACGCATCAGAGCCCTCCGCCACCACGTTACAGGAAAGCGCCGAGGCGATTCCTGACGCTCGCCTTGCCGCCGCCGCGCGCCGCGACGAACGGCTCATCGACGACCGCCAGCGCCCGTCGATGCGTTCCGAGCCTATCGGCGCCAGCGCCGGCGACGCGGCCCGCACGCAAACGCCATCTGCCGAAGCGAAGCCGGTCGAACCCAGCCCGCGCGAAGCCAGCGCTCGCGATGTTACCTCCAAATCGACATCCGAGCCGCTCGTCACGCAGCCGCGTTCCGGACCGCTGCCAGACGCGCGCACCGGCGATCGATCCGCGCGTCCCGTCGCCACCTTGTCGGTCCAGACCATCCACGCCTTCGCCGCGAGCCTCCAGGGCCCCGCGCAGGCCGTTCTGGGTGCGATCCGCGACGAAGTTCCCGAACTTGCCCGATCGGCCGCGACCGGCGCAGGCCAGCCCCAGACGGCCGAGCCGATGCGCGTCCTGAAAATCCAGCTTCACCCGTTGGAGCTCGGCGTCGTGACGGCAAAGCTTTCGCTTCAGGGCGGCGAGATGCGCGTCGAGCTTCAGGCCGAGACGCGCGAGGCAACTTCCAAACTCGCTGCGGATTCGAACGAGATCGCCAAGGCCCTGCGCGGGCTAGGCATCGAAATCGACCGCGTGACGGTCACCCAGCAGCCATCCACCCAGATGCAGTCGCAGGGCCAGCAGGGACAACAGGGCGCATTCGAGCGCGGAGGCGAGCGCTTCGCCCATGAAGGCGGCGAGAGCGGCCGCCAGAACGGCCAGCGCGGCGCGGGCAACGGTACGGGCAGCTTCGAGGGAGAGCGCAATGCGGGCGAAAGCCAGGGCAGCCGCGGCGTTTATATCTAGCGTCGTCGCCTTTTCGCTTCCCGCATTTCCCGCCTTCGCCAATGCGTGCGAGGCCGAGATTCTGCGCGCGGCCGACCGCTACGACATTCCCGCCGGCATCCTCTATGCCGTCGGCCTCACCGAGACCGGACGGAAGGGCTCGATGCAGCCTTACGCCATGAACATCGAAGGTAAGGCCGTCTTCGCCGCCTCGTCGGCCGACGCCGTCCGTCGCTTCGAAGCCGCCAGGCAGGACGGCGCGCGCCTCATCGATCTGGGCTGCATGCAGATCAACCACCGCTGGCATGGCGAAAAGTTCGCCTCGGTCGGCCAGATGCTCGAGCCCGCCCGTAACGTCGACTACGCCGCTCGCTTTCTCGTCGAGCTGAAGGGGCGCCACGAGAGCTGGTCGATGGCCGTCGCCCGCTACCATGCCGGGCCGAACAACGACCCCGCACAAAAGCGCTATGTGTGCCGCGTGATCACCAATATGGTCGCCACCGGATTCGGCCGCTGGACCCCCGAAGCGAGGCAGTTCTGCGACCCCTGAACCACCCCCGGAATCGAATCCCCAATTCTGACCTACAAGAATTCGTGGTTGTGCGTGATTCGCATGAAGCGTTAACCATAACACACGATATTACTTAACTGATTCGGGGGGCGGCCAATGATCGTGATCGTGGACGAGCGCGACCTTGTGAAGGACGGCTACCACTCCCTTTTCAACCGGGAAGGTGTCGCGAGCGTCGGCTTCGGCGCACGTGAATTCGGCGAGTGGGTCGAAAGCGCGGCGGACGAGGACATCGGCGCGGTGCGCGCGGTTCTCCTGGGGGATTGCGACACCGAGATCGCGTCGCCGGCCCGCATTCGCGACCGGACGAGCGCGCCGGTCATCGCGCTGTCGGAACAGCCCTCGCTGGAAAACACGCTGAAGCTTTTCGAGGCCGGCGTCGACGACGTGGTTCGCAAGCCGATCCACATCCGCGAGATTCTCGCCCGCATCGCGGCGATCCGTCGCCGCGCGCAGGACGAGGCGACGTTCACCGATATCGGCCAGCTTCGCATCTTCCTCGACGGGCGCGATCCGCAGGTCGCCGGCCAGCCGCTGCCGCTGCCGCGCCGCGAGCGCCGCATCCTGGAATATCTGGCATGCAATGGCGGCCGCCGGGTCACCAAGACGCAGATTTTCAACGCGATCTACGGTGTCTTCGACGAGGATGTCGAGGAGAACGTCGTGGAAAGCCACATCTCGAAGCTGCGCAAGAAGCTGCGCGAGAAGCTGGGCGCGGACCCGATCGATTCCAAGCGCTTCCTCGGCTACCAGCTCGTCGGCTGAGATGAGGCAGGCGCCCGAAACGAACCGGACCGCCAGCCTCGCGCAAGACATCTCGCCTATCCTCGCCGAAGGCAGATCGCGAACCTCGGGGAGACCGGAATGAGCCTTTACGGAATGATGCGCACGGGCGTGTCGGGTATGAATGCGCAGTCGAACCGTCTGGGCACGGTGGCGGACAACATCGCCAATTCGGGCACGATGGGCTACAAGCGCGCCTATACGGAATTTTCGGCACTGATCCTGCCGAGCGAGAACGGCACCTATTCGTCGGGCGCGGTCAAGACGACCGTGCGCAACTCGATCGCCGACCAGGGCCTGCTCCAGTTCACCTCGTCAACGACCGACATCGCGATCCAGGGCGACGGCTTCTTCCTCGTCCAGAACGCCGCCGGCGACCAGTTCATGACCCGCGCCGGCTCCTTCGTGCCCGACGCGCAGGGCCGTCTCGTCAACGCCGCCGGCTTCTACCTGCTCGGCACCACCAACATGGCCGCCGGCCTGACGCCGGACGATCTGCAGGTCGTCTCGATCTCGTCCACCGGCCTCACCGCCTCGCCCTCCACCGAAGGCGCGTTCTCGCCGAACCTTCCGGCGCTGGCCGAAAACGTTCCTGCTGGCTCGCGTGCCAGCGACAACGTCGTCGGCGCCCAGTTCAGCGGCAAGACCTCGATGACCGTCTACACCGGCCTCGGCGAGGAACGCATCATCGACCTCTACTTCACCAAGGTTGGCCCCGGCGACAACGAGTGGGAAGTAGCCGCATATGACGCGAGCACTGCCGATCCGACCAATGGCGGTTTCCCCTACTCCTCCGGCCCCCTGAACGACATCACGCAGACGATCGAGTTCAGCACGGTCAATGGCGCGATCATCGACCCGGACAACGCCAACGTTCAATTCACGATCCCCAATGGCGGACCGTTCACTCTTTCGCTCGCCGGCACTCAGTCGCTCGCCGCCGACTACACAGCACGCGCACCGGCCGTGAACGGCAGTGGCACCGGCGGCTTCGACCAGATCTCGATCGACCTCGACGGCATGGTATCGGCGCTGAACAAGAACGGTTCGGTGATCAATCTCTTCCGCATCCCGATCGCCACCGTCACGAGCCCGGACCGCCTGACGACCCTGCCCGGCAACGTCTATCAGGCCAACAACGGCTCGGGCGGCATGACGATCGGCGTCGCGACGACCTCGAACTTCGGCGAAATCGTCGCCGGCGCGCTCGAAGGCTCCAATGTCGACATCGCCGAGGAACTGACGAGCATGATCGAATCGCAGCGCAACTACACGGCAAACTCGAAAGTCTTCCAGACGGGTGCAGACCTTCTGGACGTCCTGGTCAACCTGAAGCGTTAGGACCGGGCGTCGTGCCCGGCTGAAGTGGGAAATGTCACTATCGTCTGTCCTGAACACCGCGCAGTCGTCGCTGACCAACACGTCACGGCAGACGAGTGTCGTTTCCCGCAACATCACCAACGCCTACAACACCGACTACACGCGGCGTCAGGCGGTGCTCGCCAGCACCGCCCCCGGCGCGCGCGTGGTCTCGATCACCCGCGCGGCCGACGCCGCGCTGATGCGCCAGAACTCGGACGCCCTGTCCGTCTGGCACGCGCAGAACACGCTGGCGACCGGCTACGAGCGATTGAGCCTCTCGGTCAACGGCGTGGAAAATTCCACCTCGCCCGCCATGCGGCTGGGCGAATTGCAGATGGCATTGCAGACCTATTCCGCATCGCCCGGTGACCGCAGCCTTGCGGTCAACGTCGTCAACTCGGCCGGCGACATGGTGCGCACGCTCAACGGCGGCACGACCGCGATCCAGCAATTGCGCACGGACGCCGACGGAGAGATCAAGCAGTCGGTCGACAAGCTGAACTCGCTGCTGGCCGACCTCGAAAAGATCAACACCGACGTCATGACCGCGACGCGCCTCGGCCGCGACGCCTCGGAATCGCTCGACCTGCGCGACGGCATCGTCAAGCAGATCTCCGAAATCGTGCCGGTCACCACGCAGTTGCGCGGCGACAGCGACATGGTGATCTTCACCAAGGATGGCGTCACCCTGTTCGAAACCGTCGCCCGCAAGGCGACCTTCGAGCCCTCGCCCATGCTGCTCGCTGGGCAGTCGGGCAATCAGGTCTATATCGACGGCGTGCCGCTTTCGGCCGGCCAGGGCGGCGATACGGATGCCGGCGGCAACATCGCCGGCCTGCTCCAGCTTCGCGACACGGTCGCACCGCAGATGCAGAACCAGCTCGACGAGATCGCCCGCGCGCTCGTCGATAGCTTCAAAGAGGCTGAAGGCCCGCCCCGCGTCAACGGACTATTCACCTTTGCGTCAGCCCAGGAGACGGCCGGAACGCTGATCGTCAACCAAGACTACGTCACGAACCCCCACGCCATTCGTGATGGTGCCGACGGTTCTTTGAATCCCGTGCCACCCCCCGGCACGCCCGAAGCTAGCTTCACCGGTCAGATCACCAGACTCATGGACGGCTTCGACGCCGATCGCACCTTCTCGACAGATGGCGGCATCGAAGGCGCGCGCAGCCTGTCTGCCTACGCGACCGCCTCGATCTCCTGGCTCGAAAGCCAGCGCCAGCTTTCATCCGTCGCCGCTGAAAAGAAGAGCGCGACGCTCACCCGCACGTCCGAGGCGCTGTCGAACAAGACCGGCGTCAACATCGACGACGAACTCGCCAAGCTGCTCGAACTCGAACAGTCCTATGCGGCCTCGGCAAAGCTGATGCAGGTCGCCAACGATATGCTGTCAACGCTGATGGCGACGGTTAGGTAGTTCCATGAAGGCGATGTCCGTTTCCTCCAATGCGGTCAGCCAGGCGCTTCGCCTGCAGATGGCGCGCGCGCAAGCCGAAATGATCCGGGCCGAGAAGGAAGTCACGACCCTTCAGGTCGCCGACCGCGGCCTGCATCTCGGCATGCGCACCGGCCACTCGGTCTCGCTCGACCGCGACATCGCGCGGCTGGACAACATCAAGAGCACCAACGGCATGGTCACGACCCGGCTCGACGCGACGCAGAATGCGCTCGGCGAGACCCGCGAGATCGCGCAGCAGATGCTTGGCACCCTGACGACGATGCTCAACGGCGCGCTCGAACCGGCCGTCCCGCGCACGCAGGGCATGTCGGTCCTGACGACGATGAACGCCATGTTCAACGCCACGATCGACGGCGGCTACATCTTCGCCGGCACCAACACCGATGTGCGCCCGCTCGCCGACTTCACCGATCCGGGCTCGGACGCGCGCATCGCTTTCGATGCCCTGGCGGCCGGCCTGCCCGACCCGATCGACGCGGCCGCGATGACGGCCTTTCTTGCCGCCGCCGAAACGCAGATCATCGACAACTGGAACGTGAACTGGTCACAGGCCAGCGATGAGACCATCCAGAGCCGGATCGCGCTCAATGAAACCGCCAAGACCTCCGTATCCGTAAACGAAGGCGGCATCCGCCAGCTTGCGATGGCGGCTGCGATCGTCGTCGGGCTGGTCGATCGCGACATGGACCCGGACGCCAAGCGCATGCTTACCGAAAAGGCGATCTCCCTGACTGGCGGCGCGATCGAAAGCCTGACCTCCATCCAGTCCGAAGTCGGCCTTGCCCAGAACCGCGTCTCCCAGGCCAATGACCGCCTGACGACGCAGGTCGACCTGTTCAAGCGCACCCAGATCGACATGGTCGGCGTCGACCCGTTCGAGGCCAGCACGCGGCTGACGTCGCTTCTGGCGCAGGTCGAGACCTCCTACACCCTCACGGCACGCATCCAGCAGCTCTCCCTGCTCAGGTTCATGTCCTGATGACCCACATCACCCGCACAGAAAGATCGGCCTGCTGATGTACCAGTTCGCTTACGCAGACATTCAGACAGATTCCGTCGCGGATGCCCGCGACCGCGAGAAGCAGGTGCTCGCACGATCGATCGACCTCCTGGTCGAAGCCCGCGACGCCGGCACGCGCTCGATGAAGTCCATCGAGGCGATCTACTTCATGAACCGCGTCTGGACGTCCTTCATCGAGGATCTGGGCTCGGCCGAGAACGCGTTGCCCAAGGAATTGCGCGCCAACCTCATCTCCATCGGCCTCTGGCTGTTGCGCGAGGGCGAGGAAGTCCGCCAGGGCCGCTCGGACAATTTCGACGGCCTGATCGAAGTGTCGGAAATCATCCGGGACGGCCTGCAATGAAGAACACCTTGAAGATCACGCTCAAGCCCGGCGAAAAGATCTACGTCAACGGCGCCGTGATCCGGACCGACCGCAAGGTCTCACTGGAATTCATGAATGACGTACAGTTCCTGCTTGAGAACCACGTCATGCAGCCCGAGGCGGCGGTGACGCCGCTGCGCCAGCTCTATTTCGTCGTGCAGATCATGCTGATCAGCCCGCAGGAGGCCGACGACGCGCGCTCCATGTTCCGCAAGTCGCTGCCGCGCCTGATCGATTCCTTCTCCTCCGACGCCATCAAGGCCGATCTGAAGCAGATCGACCAGCTCGTCGCCGAAGGTCAGGTCTACGAGGCGATGAAGATGCTGCGCGGCCTGTTCCCGCGCGAGGACACCATCCTCGGCGCCACGCCCCTGCCGGTGCGCCGTGCGCCCGAACCCCAATTGCTCGCCGGAGAATGACGCGATGAACGTTGCAGCCCTGACCAGCGCCAGCCAGGCGAGCCCGACCAGCGCCACCAGCGCGGCCAGCGTCGACTACGAATCCTTCCTGAAGCTTCTCGTCGCGCAGATGAAGAACCAGGACCCGACCGCGCCGATGGAATCGACCGAATACGTCGCCCAGCTCGCCACCTTCAGCCAGGTCGAGCAGCAGGTGCAGATGAACAAGAAGCTCGACGACATCCTCCAGGCCTCCGCGCTTTCGCAGGCCAGCGGGTTGATCGGCCGCGAGGTCGTCAGCCATGACGGCTCGGTCACCGGCAAGGTCAAGGAGATCAAGCTCTATTCCGACGGCGTCGTCGCCGTATTGGAATCCGGCGGCCAGATCCCTATCCTGCCGGGCGTCACCATTCGCTGATCCGGCCCGAACGCCATGAATGAAGCCGACGCGCTCGACATCGTCCAATACGCGATCTGGGTGGTGCTCGTCGCGTCGAGCCCGGCCGTCGTCGTCGGCATGGCCGTCGGCGTCGGCATCGCCCTCGTCCAGGCGCTGACGCAGGTCCAGGAAATCACCTTGACCTTCGTTCCGAAGATCGTCGCGATCCTCCTGACCGTCGCCCTCACCGGCCCCTTCGTCGGCGCGCAGATTTCGAGCTTCTCCACGGTCATCTTCCAGCGCATCGAAAGCGGGTTCTGACGGGTTTCTCGCGAAGTGACCCCACCCTCTATCCCTCCCCACAAGGGGTAGGGAGTCCGTCAGCGTGGCACCCAAGGCTTCAGCTAGGCTCCACGCCGATGGGTCGACACGATGTGGATGCCCTCCCTCCCCCTTGTGGGGAGGGATAAAGGGTGGGGGTCCCCTTCGATAAAAACCCGAACACCGCCGCGCGCCGCCAAGTCGGAAGACACGATCGAAATCCCCCGCACCTTTCGCGCAAGCTTCATCCTCTAGCGTTCAGCCATCCCGGTCGCCTTGCGGCCGCTTCAGGCATGGACGATTCGTATGGCGATGAACGAAGCAATGAGCGCGGCGCCGGTTCGCAACAATGGCCGCGACATCGGCTTTGCCTTCGGCATCATCGTCATCCTGGCGGTGCTGTTCCTGCCGATCCCGGCCTTCCTCATCGATCTCGGCCTCGCCTTCTCCATTGCCGTCTCCGTCCTCGTCCTGATGGTGTCGCTCTGGATTCAGCGGCCGCTCGAATTCTCCGCCTTCCCGACCGTACTTCTCATCGTCACCATGCTGCGCCTGTCGCTCAACATCGCGACGACGCGCGTCATCCTTTCCCACGGCAACGAGGGCACGCACGCGGCGGGCCACGTCATCGGCGGCTTTGCCAATCTCGTCATGGCCGGCGATTTCGTCATCGGCCTGATCGTCTTCCTGATCCTGATCGTGGTGAACTTCATCGTCATCACCAAGGGCGCGACGCGTATCGCCGAGGTCGGCGCACGCTTCACCCTCGACGCGATCCCCGGCAAGCAGATGTCGATCGACGCCGATTTGTCGGCCGGTCTCATCAACGAGAAGGAGGCCCAGCTTCGCCGCCGCGAACTGGAAGAGGAATCCTCCTTCTTCGGCTCCATGGACGGCGCGTCGAAATTCGTGCGCGGCGACGCGATCGCCGGTCTGATCATCACCGCGATCAATATCGTCGGCGGCATTGCCATCGGCTATGCCCGCCACGACATGCAGATCGGCGAGGCGGCGGACGTCTTCGTCAAGCTGTCGGTGGGCGACGGCCTCGTCACGCAGATTCCCGCGCTCATCGTCTCGCTGGCCGCCGGCCTTCTCGTCTCCAAGGGCGGCACACGCGGCTCGACCGACAAGGCCGTCTTCGGCCAGCTCGGCGCCTATCCGCGCGCTCTCTTCGTCGCCGCGGTTCTTCTCTTCACGCTCGGCCTCATGCCGGGCCTGCCCTTCATGCCGTTCGCCGTTCTCGGCGGCGCTCTCGCCGGCCTCGCCTACGTCATCCCGCGTCAGCGCCAGCGTGACAAGGACGCCGCGCAGGCCGTCGAGCAGAAGCACAAGGAGGAACGGGAGGAAGAGGAGAAGCAGTCGGTCAAGTCCTCGCTGCGCACCGCCGAAGTCGAGCTCCTGATCGGCAAGCAGCTTTCGACCAAGCTCCTGACATCGCATCAGGAACTCGCCTTCCGCATGGGCAAGATGCGCAAGAAGTTCGCCGCGCAATACGGTTTCGTCGTGCCCGAGGTGAAGCTCACCGACGACTTCTCGATCCCGCCGAAGAGCTATCAGATCAAGATCCACGGCACCGTCGTCGCGGAATACCAGATGCGCGTCGGCGAGTTGATGGTGCTGGTCGGCACCGGCGACCTGCCGCAGCTTCCCGGCGAGGAAGTGCGCGAACCGGCCTTCGGAATGCGCGCCTTCTCGGTGCCCGAAATGTTCGCCGAGGACGTGAAGCGCGAGAAGCTGACCGGCGTCGACAACATGTCGGTCCTGCTGACGCACCTTTCCGAGGTCATCCGCAACAACCTGCCGCAGCTTCTGTCCTACAAGGACATGAAGGCGCTGCTGGAGCGCCAGGACCCCGAATACAAGAAGCTCGCCGACGAGATCTGTACTACGCACATCACCTATCCGGGCCTTCAGGCCGTGCTCAAGCTGCTGCTCGCCGAGCGCATCTCGATCCGCAATCTGCACCTCATTATCGAAGCCATTGCCGAGATCGCGCCGCATGTGCGTCGCACCGAGCAGATCGTCGAGCATGTGCGCATCCGCATGGCGCAGCAGATTTGCGGCGATCTTGCCGAAGGCGGCGTGCTCAAGGTCATGCGTCTCGGCAATCGCTGGGACCTCGCCTTCCATCAGAGCCTCAAGCGCGACGCCAAGGGCGAGGTGCGCGAGTTCGACATCGACCCGCGCCAGCTCGAGGAGTTCGGCGACCAGGCCTCGAAGGCGATCCGCGAGCAGATGGAAAAGGGCGAGCGCTTCGTCGTCGTCGCCGCGCCCGAAGCCCGCCCCTATGTGCGCATGATCATCGAACGCCTGTTCTCCACCCTGCCCGTCCTCTCCCATGTCGAGATCGCGCGCGGCGTCGAGATAAAGGTGCTCGGCTCGGTTTCCTGACAGGGGGCCGAATTGGACCTGCCGGCATCCCTCGACGCCATCGTCATCGCCGCCTTCCTGGCCTTCTGCCGGATCGGGGCCTCCTTCATGCTGATGCCGGGCTTGTCGAGCATACGCGTGCCGGTGCAGATCCGGCTGTTCGTCGCCGTCGCCGTCACCTTCGCGCTGCTCGCGCATCTGTGGGATTTTCTCGTCCCCTTCGTCTCGTCGCGGCCGGATGCGCTCCTGCTTTTGATCGTCTCGGAGGTCCTGATCGGCGCGCTGATCGGGCTCGTCGCCAGGCTTTACGTCCTCGCCGTCCAGTTCATCGGCTCGGCGATGGGCATGATGTCGGGCTTCAACGCGATGGGCGGCACCGCTATCGAGGAGCCGGACCCGCAGGGCGCCCTTGCGGCCATCATCTCGTTGTCCGTGCTGCTGCTGCTCTTCGTCTTCAACTTCCATCACGAGATCATCCGGGCGCTGGTCGACAGCTACACCGTCGCGCCGGTCGAAACGCTCTACAATCCCGCATCGGCGCTGGCCGACATTTCGGACACGCTCTCGGAAGCCTTTCTCGTCATGCTGCGGCTCGGCTCGCCCTTCATCGCCTATGCGATCCTCGTCAATCTGGCCATCGGCCTCATCAACAAGCTGACGCCGCAGATTCCGATCTACTTCGTGTCGCTGCCCTTCGTCCTTGCCGGCGGCCTGATCCTCGCCTGGTTCGCCATCGGCCCCTTCCTGTCGCTGGCGGTCGACGGCTTCCTTCCCTCGACCATTGCGAGATAGCCATGTCACGCCGCACCGACCGCCTGACCAAGGTCCTTGTCCTCCAGGAAAAGCTCAAGGAACTGCACGAGACGCGCCAGGCCCTGCACACCGCCAATGCGCGGTTCGCGGCCGAGGAGGCGGAAGACGTCGTGAAGGCGTTCAACGCCGAAGGCTCGCTGTCGAGCGTCTTTCCCGAAATCTACCATGCACGCGTCGCTTCGGCGACGGCGGCCAAGCAGCAGCATCTGGCGAACGCCCATGTCGAGAGCCTTCGCGTCGCCAAGGCATCCGCCCGACTCGATGCGGTCGGGCGCGAGGTGGCGATCTCGCGCCGCGCCGACGAACGCTTCGCCGACGAGCGCGACCAGACGGAAGCGCTCTCGCGACAGCCGGCAAAACCGAAGTAAGGCTGCCACAAGCTTCTTGAACGATAGTCGCAAGACAGCGAACGGAGGAATTTCTTGGCCATCAGCCCGCCCGTCGACATCGTCCTGGACGTCGCCCGCGCCGCGAGCGCCGACGACGTGGCAGCCGCCCGCGAGCGCCTTGCCGCGCGCGTCTCGACGGCGAACGCGCCTGGTTTCGAGGTCGCCTCGCCGGCATCGCCACTACCGGCAAGGCATGCAGGCGCGACACCCGAAGCCTTCCGCAAGTTCGAGGCGATGATGCTCCAGAGCTTCATCCAGTCGATGCTGCCGGAAGAAAGCGAAGCGGTCTTCGGCAAGGGCCTTGCCGGCGACATGTGGCGTTCGATGATGGCCGAGCAGATCGCCGGCGTCATGGCCGACAGCGGCGGTATCGGCGTCGCCGACCGCATCTTGAAGAATTACTACGCCCGCAACGAGGACCATACCGCTCTCGACGGCGCCGGCCGTTCGCTGGTCACTCAGTCCATTCTCCACCAGGCCCAGCGCATGGCGTTGCAGCCCGATCTGGCGGGCACGGATACAGGTCTTTTCGACAGTTGATTTGATTGCGATGAATCAGGATTTTGCTTCATGACGAGTTTTTCAGCACCAGCTCTTCAGCCCACCACCGCGCGGGCACGCGCTACCGCCGCGCCGGCCGATCTCGGCACCATCCTCGCCCGCATCGAAGAAGCAGTCGAGACGGAAACCACCGCGATCCGCACCGACATGAATTTCGACATCGCCGCCTCGAACGCGCGCAAGAGCCGTCACCTCTATGATTTGACGCGCGCGATCCGGGGCCAGGACGATGCGGCGCTCGTCGCCACCTACCGTCCTGCTATCGAGCGCCTGCGCGACAAGCTCGCGGTCAACCAGGGCGTCATCGTCGCCCATCTGGAAGCCGTTACCGAGGTCGCGACCCTGGTCAAGACCGCGCTGCAGGACGCGGAGGCCGACGGCACCTATTCGCAGGCCGAATTCCCGGAAGTGAAGCGCAGATGATCAAGCTCGTCGCCGCCGCCGTCTGGATCGCCGCCGCAACGGCCGGCTCCGTCTTCTACGCCTTCCAGCAGGCCGGCGAAGTCGCGGCGGCAGCTCCCGCGCCCGAAGCCGGCGCCTTCGGTGGGCTCGACTACGTCCGCCTCAACGTCGTCTCCGTGCCGCAACTGAAGAATGGCGAGGTCGAGGGCTACTTCCTCGCCCGCCTCGTCTTCACCGCCCCGGCCGAGCGCCTGAAGCAGCTCGTCGTTCCGGCAGACGCGATGCTCACCGACGCCGTCTACACGAAACTCTATGCCGACCCCTCGGTCGATTTCTCGCAGGTCGACACGCTCGACATCGACGCCTTCCGCGCCGGATTGCGCGATGCGGTCAATGCGAAGATCGGCGAGGAACTGATCACGGAAGTCCTGATCGAGCAGGTTGACTTCCTGTCCAAGGCCGACATCCGCCGCGCCAGCTTCCGCGGCTGGGACAGCGCCGCCGCCGCCGCCCAGACCGAGCCTAAGAAGGCGGATGGCGGGCACTGATGTGATGCCCTGACGGGCTTTCTTCACTTCAGGAAAAACATCCTGATCCCACCCCCGCCGATCCGTCAGGTCCTACCTGAAATTCGGCTTCCGCTTCTCCAGAAACGCCATCAGCCCTTCCTTCGCATCCGCCCCCGTCTGCGACAGCGCGGCGCTCAGGCTCTCCGCATAAAGCCCATCGGCTCGTGACATGTCGTTGATGCGCGCGATCGACTGGATGATGAGGTAGTTCACCAGCGAGGCATTGTCGGCGATGTCGTTGGCAAGCGCGAATGCCTTGGCCAGCCCGTCGCCCTCGCCGACGAGGTAATGCGCCAGCCCCAGCCGCTCGCCCTCTTCGGCCGTGTAGAGCCGCCCGGTCAGCATCATCTCGGTCATCCGGTCCGGTCCGATGATGCGCCCGACGCGCACGGTCGCGCCGCCGCCGACGAAGATGCCGCGCTTGCCCTCGGGCAACTGGAACTTCGCCGAAGGTTCGGCCACCCGCACATGCGTCGCCGAAGCGATCTCCAGCCCGCCGCCCATCACCGCGCCCGTCAGCACCGAGACCACCGGCACGCCCGAAAGCTGGATCTTGTCCATGATCGCATGCCAGCCGCGCGAGTGGCGGAGCACTTCGGAAGCCTCGCGCTCGGATTGCTCGCTCAGGTCCAGCCCGGCCGAAAAATGCCCGCCCTCGCCTGAAAGAACGATCGCGCGCACACATTGCGGCACGTTCGAGAAGAAGGCGTCGAGTGCGGCAAGCGTCGCGTCGTTGATCGCATTGCGCTTGGCCGGCCGGTTGAAGGCCAGATGGGCGATCCGCCCGTCGATCGTCACGCGCAATACGTCATCCGCGCCGCTCTTTGACGAACCCGTCATCGCATTCATGTCGATTTCCCTCGCAGGCGGCCCGTCCGCGCCTTTTTGCTTGATTTAATTGTTCTGTATCATAACAATCGAATTTCGTTCAAGCTGCAGGGAGGAAACCGGCAGCTTGCCACGGCAAAACTGTCTGGCCAAAATGTCTGGGAGGACATCATGAAGCTCGTGAAGACCGCAATTCTCGCGGCGCTCGTCGGTACGTCGACCGGCGCCTACGCGCAGGAAGAAGTGAACCTGCGCCTCGCCCACTGGCTGCCGCCGACGCATCCGGTGCAGGAAATCGCGATGACCGACTGGATTCAGTCGATCACGGAAGCGTCCGAAGGGCGCATCGGCATCACCATCTTCCCGTCGAGCCAACTCGGCGCGCCAGCCGACCACTACGACATGACGCGCGACGGCATCGCCGACATCGGCTACGTCAATCCCGGCTACAATGCCGGCCGCTTCCCGATCTACGGCCTGGCCGAAATCCCCTTCCACGTCTCCGATTCCAAGCGCGGCGCGGTTGCGCTGCACGAGTGGTACGACCCGATCGCCGAAACGGAGATGTCCGAGGTCTATTTCTGCCTGATCAACCCGCACGATCCCGGCACGATCCATTCCAAGACCGAGGTCAAGGTGCCTGAGGACATCCGCGGCAAGAACATCCGCCCGGCGCACGCCACGATGGCAAAGTTCGTCGCCCGGCTGGGAGGCACCTCGATCCAGGTTTCCGCCCCCGAGGCGCGCGAGGCGATCGCCCGCGGCACCGCCGACGCCATGACCTTCCCGTGGAACTCGATCTACATCTTCGGCATCGATTCCGAGACGAAATACCATCTCGACATGCCGTTCTATATCTCCTCCCAGATGCTGCTCTTCAACAAGTCCGTCTATGAGGGACTGTCGGAGGAAAACCGCCAGGTCATCGACGATCACTGCACGCCGGAATGGTCCGGCCGCTTCTCCGAGGGTTGGGCGGACAATGAGGCGTCGGGCCGCGACAAGATGATCGCCGACGACAGCCACACGCTCTACGAGCCGACGGCCGAAGAGATTCAGCTCTGGCGCGATGCGGCTGCACCGCTGCTCGACGACTGGCGCGCGGAAGTTACCGCCGTCGGCGGCAATCCGGACGAGCTCTATGAGGGCTATCGCGAAGCGCTGACCCGTCACGACGCGCTTTACGAATGACGGACGGACTGCGCCTCGCGCATCTGTGCGACCTGAAGGTCCAGCTCGCCGCACCTGTCGAGCTCGGCCTTTCCCCGCGCGGCGGCCGCCGCATGATCCCGATCGTCGGCGGCACCGTGACGGGCGAGCGGCTTTCCGGCCGCATCCTGAACCTCGGCGCGGACTGGCAGACGATCTTCGCCGACGGCTCGGCCGAACTCGACACCCGCTATGCGATGGAAACGCATGACGGCGCCGTCATCGACATCCGGAATTTCGGCTACCGCCACGGGCCCGCGGAAGTGCTGGACGCCCTCGCAAAAGGCGAAATCGTCGATCCATCGCGCTATTATATGCGCACGCAGCCGCGATTCGAGACGGGCGATGCCCGCTATGCCTGGCTCAACAGGACGGTCTTCGTCGGCTCGGGCGCGCGCGAGCCCGATTGCGTCAAGATCGCATTCTACGAGGTCCTATGAGCGACGCCACCACGAGACCGCCCGAAACCGCCAAGCGGGGCCGCCCGCGCCTCGACGAGTTGAGCGCGACCGACCTCGGCGCGATCCCGGCGCTGGAGGCGATCATCGGCTATCGCCTGCGCCGCGCGCAGCTTTACGTCTTTCAGGATTTCATCGAGAGCTTCGCGCGCATGAAGCTGCGCCCGGCCGAATTCTCGGTGCTCTCCGTCATGGCGCGCAGGCCCGGGCTCAAACAGACCGAGATCGCCGAAGAACTCGGCATCAAGCGCGCCAATTTCGTCGCCCTGATGGACAGCCTCGAAAAGCGGGGCCTCGCCGAACGGCGCAAGGCCGACACCGACAAGCGCTCCCATTCGCTGCACCTGACGCCCGAAGGCGTCAAGTTCGTGCGCAAGATGATGGCGGTCTGGACCGCGCACGAGGACAGGCTCGTCGAAAAGCTCGGCGGCCCGGAAGAACGCGACCGGCTGATCGAACTGCTGGACCGGATCGTCGCGCCCGACTAATTTGCCGACAGCGCCGCAACCACCTCGTCCGGCATGGCGACGGCCTTGATCCGCGACGCATCGTCCGGATCGCGCCCCGTCCACACCCGCGTCTCATGCGCCTCGATGGCGACCTTGTCGCCCTTCAGCACCCGGTGCGCCACGTCGAAGCTCGACCGGCGGATGTCCCTGATCGTGCTCTCGATCGCGACCACATCGCCATAGCGCGACGGGATCGAAAACTTCGCGCCGGTATCGACCATCGGAATGCCGACAATGCCGAATTTCTTCGTCCACGCGATCTTCTTCATCCCCAACCCCTTTTCGAGGAGATAGGCGGTCGAGGCATCGAACATGGCGAAATAGCGCGGATAAAAAACGATCCCTGCGGCATCGCAATCGCCCCACTCGATCTCGACGTCGCGTGTGTTGGTGAGCATCAGTTTCCCTCTCGGCTATCGGCCACGTTCCTTCGCGCCCCCCTCTGGGCTGCCGCCCATCTCCCCCGCAAGGGGGGAGATTAATCTCGTCGTCGTCGCGCATGATCTCCCCCCTCGCGGGGGAGATGCCCGGCAGGGCAGAGGGGGGGCAACGTAGAGCGCGAGGATTTCTGCCTTACGCCGCCCCTACATTCTCCACCAACACCGCAATCCCCTGCCCGCCGCCGATGCACGCCGACGCAATCCCGTACCGCCCGCCAGAGCGTTGCAATTCCCTTGCCACCGTCGTCGTGATCCTTATCCCCGTCGCCCCGAGCGGGTGCCCGATCGCAATCGCGCCACCATTGACGTTGGTCTTCTCCTCATCCAACCCAAGCTCGCGAATACACGCCATGATCTGCGCGCCGAACGCCTCGTTGATCTCGATCCGGTCGATCTGGTCGAGGGTCAATCCAGCCTCTTCGAGAACGGCGCGGATCGCCGGCACCGGTCCGATGCCCATGATATGCGGCGGCACGCCGACACTCGCCCCGGCGACGATGCGCGCGATCGGCGTAATGCCGCTCTTTGCAGCCTGTGCCTTCGAGCCGACCAGCGAAGCCGCCGCGCCGTCGACCACGGCCGAAGAATTGCCACCAGTTTGGACACCCCCGAAAGCCGGCCGGATCTTCGCCAGCGCCTCGTAGGGCGAGACGCGGATGTGGCTGTCCACCGTCACCGCCTCCACCTTGCGCGGCAGGCGAATGCCGCGGTCGTTGAAGCCGTCGGCCGAAAACGTCTCGCTCGTCACGTCCACGATTTCGCCGGCGAGAAACCCGCTCTCCTGCGCCTTCACCGCGCGCGCGAAAGAGCGTTCGGCGAAGCGGTCGACCTCCTCGCGGGTGATCTGGTAATCGCGGGCAAGGTTTTCGGCCGTATCGCCCATCGTGCACGAGCAGGCCGGGTCGAGCAGCGCTTCCCAGAGAAAGTCCTTGAACGCGACCTGGCCCATCTTGAAGCCGTTGCGGTGCGTATAGGCGGCGACAGGATTGCGGCTCATGGATTCGGCGCCCGCGCACAGCACCACGCCCGCCCGCTCCTGCTCCACCATGTCGGCGGCCTGCAGGATCACCTCGATCCCCGTGCCGCAGATGCGTTGGACGAGATGCGCCGGCCGGTCGACCGGCACGCCGGCGTAGAGCCCGATATGGCGCGGCGTCATGTAGGCGTCGAACGAGGCCTGCGCCATCGAGCCGGCGATCGTCGTGTCGATCTCGTCCGGCGAAATGCCCGTTTTCTCGATCACCGCCCGCGCGGCCTTGATGCCGAGATCGATCGGCGAGACCTCGGCGAACGCGCCCGTATAGTCCACGAAGGGCGTGCGGATGCCGTCATAGAGCCAGGCATCCTCGAAGGAATAGCGAAGTCCGCGATGCTGGCTCATGAGGCTGCCTTTCGGTTGGCGATGAGAACGTGGGCCGGCGATGGCTCGGCGTAGAGATCGTCGACCAGCCCCGCCCGCGCGGCCATCACGGCGCGCTGGTTGATCGAGCCCTTGTCGGTCACTTCATGCTTGTCGATCGAGGGCGGCGTGTCGAGGATGATCGCACGCGCGACGAGATTGGAGCTTCCCGTCGACCTGGCCGCCAGCGCGTCGAGCCGCTTCTGGATTTCCGCGCGAACGGCCGGATGATGCGCGACCGTCTTCTCGTCCGCGCCGCCAAGCGAAGCGTCGAGCTTGCGCGCGGCGTCGAAGTCCAGCAGCAACAGCGCGCCGATATGGTTGGCGTTGAGCCCGGTCAGCACGACGTCGCGCACATAGGGCGCGCAGGCCGAGATCAGGCCGGCGCGCACGCCAGCCATGTTCACCCACGTCCCGGTCGACAGCTTGAAATCCTCCGACACGCGCCCGTCGAACAGGAACCCCTTGTTGACGTCGTCCGCATCCACGAATTTCAGCGCGTCGCCGATCTTGTAGAACCCGTCCTCGTCGAAACACTCGGCCGTCTTGTCCGGCTGGCGCCAGTAGCCCGGCGTGATGCTCGGTCCCTTCAGCCGCAGTTCCAGCTTTTCGCCGTCCGGGATCAGCTTCAGTTCCAGCCCCGGCGCCGGCAAGCCCACCTCGCCCGGCCGCCCGACGGGCCAGGTCGTCGTCGAGGCGAAGGGCGCGGTCTCCGTCGAACCGTAGCCGGTGACGATCATGATCTTGTGGCCGGTGGTCTGGATCGCCAGCCGCTCCAGCGCATCCCACACATGCTGCGCGAGCCCCGCGCCGGCATATTGCAGAAGCTCGACCTTCGAGAAAAACGTCTCGCGCAGCCTGTCGTTCTTCGACAGATGCTCGGCCAGCATTTCGAAGCCCTTCGGCACGTTGAAATAGAGCGTCGGCGCGACCTCCTCGAGATTGCGCACCGACTTCAGGATGCCCGCCGGCGTCGGGTTGCCGTCGTCGATGTAGAGCGTCCCGCCATTGTGGAGCGCGATGCCGAAATTGTGGTTGCCGCCGGCGGTGTGGTTCCACGGCAGCCAGTCCACCATCACCGGCGGCTTGTCCTTCAGGAACGCCAGCGCGGTCGCGATCATCACCTGGTTGCAGGCCATCATGCGGTGCGTGTTGATGACCGCCTTGGGCATCCCGGTCGAGCCGGAGGTGAACAGGAATTTCGCCACCGTATCGCCGGTCAGCGCCGTCTCCGCCGCCTCGACGGCATCGGTCGGCGGGGTGCGAAGGAGATCGTCGAACGAAAGCGCGTCCCGCCCACCCTGCGCGTCGCGCGCGACGACCAGTTCCATGTCCGGCGTCATCACCGCATCGAGCGCCTTGGCGAAAGGCCCACCCTCGGCGGCGAACACCAGACCCGGCGTCAGCAGCGAAAAGATGTGCTTCAGCTTGGCATGGTCGCTCGATACCAGCGAATAGGCCGGCGACACCGGTGCATAGGCGATCCCCGCCATCATCGCCCCGAGCGCCATCAGCCCGTGCTCGATCGAATTGCCTGACAGGATCACGACCGGCCGCTCGGTCGAAAGGTCACGCTCGATCAGCGCCTGCGCGATCGCGCGGGTCTTGTCGAGAACCTCGGCATAGGTCAGCTTTCGCCATTCGCCATCCGGCCCACGGTCGGCAAGGAAAACGCGGTCAGGCGCGACGTCGGCCCAATGCCGCAGCCGGTCGATCAACGAACGCGGATAGGGATCGAGGGCGGCCTTGGCGCGTACCCGAATGATACTGCCCCCTGGGCCCTCGCGGCTCATCTCGGCCGCCAGTTCGCCCATGTTGACCGGGCGCAGGCCCGGCATCGAAACGATCGGCATCGGTGTCCTCCCGATTATTGTTATGCGTGATAACAATAACTGCCCCCGCCTGCAAGACGGCTACCGCTGCCACCGATTGTCGTTGACGTAAACGTCAATCGGCTGCTACGCATCGGTTCAATCCAGCCATTCCTAGAGGAGTATCGAAATGGACACCGAAGCGATTGCCGCCAAGATGCGCGACAAGGTTGCCACCTCCGGCTTCGACCGTTCGGTCAAGTTCGACATGGGCGACGAGGTCATCGTGATCGACGGCCAGAACGTATCGACGACCGACGCCCCGGCCGACTGCACGATTAAGATCTCGAAGGAAAACTTCGAAGAGCTGATCGCCGGCGAACTCAACCCGACCGCCGCCTTCATGACCGGCAAAATCAAGGTCGAAGGCGACATGTCCGTCGCCATGCAGCTTAGCCAGTTGATCTGAGCGCGTTCCTCCCGGGACATGAAAAAGGCGGCTCTCGAGCCGCCTTTTTTTGTTGCCACGGCCGCGTCAGGCGACCTTGCGGACCCGCTCGCGAGCCACCCGGCGCCCCGCCGCAACCAGCGTCCCCCGCGCGCCATCGAGCGCGCCTTCGGCAAGCTCCAGCCCCAGCAACCGGTGCCGCTCATAGGGGCCCGGCATGGCGAGTTCGCCGGTCTTCTCCGCCGAAAACCCGAACCGCTCGTAATACGCCGCGTCGCCCACGAGCAGGATCGCGCCATGCCCGAGCCGCTTCGCCTCGTCGATCGCATGCCGCATCAGCGCCGACCCGATCCCGCCCGACTTCGCCTCCGGATCGACCGCGAGCGGGCCAAGCAGGAGTGCCTTCATCGGACGCGATGGTGCGAGGCCACCCCCACCCTTCATCCCTCCCCACAAGGGGGAGGGAGTCGCAAGCGCCCCGCCTGCGCTTTCAGCGAAGTTGCCGGAAGGAAGAGCGTGACGTGCATGCCCTCCCTCCCCCTTGTGGGAAGGGATAAAGGGTGGGGCTACTGCAACCTCACCCCCGAACGCCACGTCCCAAAGCCTCACCGTCCCGACGACCCCACCCGCCGCATCGCGCGCGACGAACGCCAGCCCCTCGGCCGGCAACCGCCCGCGGCGCAGCTTCTCCGACGACTTCTTCTTCCACCGCGGCCCCATGGCCCGGTCGAGCAGCGCATCGCGCGCGGCAACGTCGCCCGCAGTTTCCGCGTCAACGATGACGTGAATGATCTCCCCACCTGCGGGGGAGATGCCCGGCAGGGCAGAGGGGGGCAACGTCGAGCACAAACGATCATGTTGAGAGGGCAGCGGGACAGCGCCCCCCTCTGGGTTGCCACCCATCTCCCCCGCAAGGGGGGAGATCACCCAATCGCGCAAATCGACGCTGACACTAAGGGTCCGAAATTCCATCTCCACCATCCTTCACGAGCGGAGGTCTGTTCCACAAGCGAGCCTGCCGGCGATCTCCCGCCGACAGGATGATCCGAAGGCGCGAGCCCTCAAATCACATATGAACGCAGAGGCTCGAAGCCGTTGAATGCGACCGAGGCGTAGGTCGTCGTGTAGGCGCCGGTGCCCTCGATCAGCACTTCGTCGCCGATCGTCAGCGTCAGCGGCAGCGGGTACGGCGTCTTCTCGTACATGACGTCGGCCGAATCGCAGGTCGGGCCAGCGAGCACGCAGGGCGCCTTTTCGTCACCGTCACGCTCGGTGACGATAGGGTAGCGGATCGCCTCGTCCATCGTCTCGGCGAGACCGCCGAACTTGCCGATGTCGAGGAAGACCCAGCGCACATTGTCGTTGTCGGCCTTCTTCGAGATCAGCACGACTTCCGACTTGATGGTGCCGGCATTGCCGACCATGCCACGGCCCGGCTCGATGATCGTCTCGGGCAGGCGGTTGCCGAAATGCTTTGACAGCGACTGGAAGATCGCCTGGCCATAGGCCTGCGCGGTCGGCACGTCCTTGAGGTAACGGGTCGGGAAGCCGCCGCCCATATTGACCATCTTGAGGAGGATGCCTTCCTCGGCAAGACGCGCGAACACCGCCTTGGCATCGCCGAGAGCCTTGTGCCATGCGCCGAGGTCGGTCTGCTGCGAGCCGACATGGAACGAGACGCCATAGGCGGCAAGGCCGAGCCGGTTGGCATGGCGCAGAACGTCGACGGCCATCGCCGGCACGCAGCCGAACTTGCGCGACAGCGGCCACTCGGCGCCTTCGCCATCGGTCAGCACACGGCAGAACACGCGGCTGCCTGGCGCAGCACGGGCGATCTTCTCAACTTCCTCGACGCTGTCGACGGCATAGAGATCGATCCCAAGCTCGTGAGCACGCGCGATGTCGCGCTCCTTCTTGATCGTGTTGCCGAAGGAGATGCGATCGGGCGTCGCGCCGGCGTCGAGTGCCATCTCGATCTCTGCGACCGAGGCGGTGTCGAAGGACGAGCCGAGACCGGCCAGCAGGCGCAGGATCTCCGGCGCAGGATTGGCCTTCACGGCGTAATAGATCTTGCTCTCGGGCAGCGCCTTTTCGAAGGCATTGAAATTGTCGGCGACGACGTCGAGGTCAACGACGAGGCAGGGGCCCGAGGGACGGCGGGTGGCGAGGAAATCGAGGACGCGCTGCGTAGCCATGTTCGTCTCCAATCGCGGCATATGCCGCGTCTTGCTGCTCCCGTCTTCGGCACGCGGCCACGGACGGGCGGTGGACAAAGGGCGTATGCGACAGCCGACACGGAACCAGCCGGTGGAGACACCGGAACCGTGTGACCCGCTTACGCGGCGGTGAGCGAACGCCACTTTCGGCGAAAGCTCGCTTTGTCTGCCTCAGCTTTGGAGAATGCCTCCGCACTGCCGGCAATGAGGGTGTGCCTCTTTGAGTACCCCGGTCTTTGGACAACCGGGAAAACACCAGAAAGGCCCGCACCGTCGTTGCTTCAAGATGTCCTCGGACTGGCGGTTGGCCGACAGACCGACTGGAGGGGTTAGTTCCAGGTACCTTACCGGTTCCCTCACCATTCGAGGGTCGGCGGACACCCACAGGCACGTGCGACTTTGGGCAAGCGCGGATATAGGCAGAAATGATGATTCGTTCAATGAAAAATTGCACCCGCCTTGAAAAACCGGGCGCACTGAACGACCTTGCGGTTAACGTCAAACGAGACTGAACGATGACCTCGACACGCGACGACCTGAACGCTTTCCTCGACTACCCGCAGATCGATGTTCCGCATGCCGCGACAGGCCCGCTCGCCGGGTTGACGCTCGGCGTCAAGGACATCTTCGATGTCGCCGGCCACCCCACCGGCGGCGGCAATCCCGAATTTCCCGGCGCCTCGAAGATCGCGACGACCACCGCACCCTCAGTGCAGAAGCTGCTCGACGCCGGCGCGACCTATCTCGGCAAGACGCAGACCGAGGAACTGACCTTCTCCCTGATGGGCCAGAACGTCCACTTCCCGCAACCGGTCAATCCGAAGGCTTCGGACCGCGTCACCGGCGGCTCGTCCTCCGGCTCCGCCGCTGCCGTCGCAGGCGGCCTCTGCGACATCGCAACGGCGTCGGACACCGGCGGCTCCGTGCGCGGCCCGGCGAGCTTCTGCGGCCTGATCGGCCTTCGCGCCACCCACGGCCTGCTGTCGCTCGAAGGCGCCATGCCGCTCGCTCCCAGCCTCGACGTTTTCGGCTGGTACGCAAAGGACGCCGCGACCTACGAGAAGGTCGCCGACATCATGCTCGGGCAAGCGCCCGCCGCGCTGCCGAAGGTCCGCTCGCTGCGCCTCGCCGCCTTCGACGCCCTGGTGCTTGGCCCCGATGAAGCCGCCGAATATGCCCGCATGGTCGCCATCGTGGAATCCGCCCTCGGCGCCGCGCAGCAAGCCCCCGCCCTCTCCTTCTCGGTCGACGACCTCTACTGGATGTTCCGCCGCATCCAGGCCTACGAGGCCTGGGCCGTCCATGGCGATTTCGTTTCGAAGACGCAGAACATGGACCCCGCCGTGCGCGCCCGGTTCGAGTTCGGCAAGACGCTCGGCTGCGAGGTCGCGGTCGACGAGACGAAGAAGCGCACCGAATTGCGCGCCGAACTCGAAGCGCTTCTCGGCGCGGACGGTGTTCTGGTCCTGCCGACCATGCCCGGCGCCGCGCCGAAAAGCGCGTCCAGCGGCGATGAACTCCTCGATTATCGCGAGCGCGCACTCCGGCTCCTCTGCCTCTCCGGCCTCTCCGGCCTGCCGCAGATCACGATCCCGCTCGGCACGGTCAACGGCGCGCCCTTCGGCATCTCGCTCATCGGCCCCCGCAATTTCGACCGCACGCTCGTCGCGCTCGCCACCCGCATCATGGCGAATTGACATCGTGCTCGGCCTCTGCGCCCCCTCCACCGGCTTCGGCGGTCCCCCTCCCCCGCTTTGCAGGGGAGGATCGACATCGCGCCCGTCCCCGACAGTGGGTCCTTCCCCGTCTACGGGGGAGGTGGCGCGAAGCGCCGGAGGGGGCGCCCGCATCCGCATTGCAAGGAACATTCCCTGATGGACACCCTCACCCGCATGCGCGCCTTCATCGACGTGGTGGAGGCGGAGGGATTTTCCGCCGCCGCGCGCAAGATCGGCCGCTCCAAGGCGCTCCTGTCGAAATATGTCCGCGAACTCGAAGACGAACTCGGCGCACTGCTCCTGAACCGCACGACGCGGCAATTCTCGCTGACGGAAGCCGGCCACACCTATTTCAAGCGCGCCTCCGAACTGGTGCGTGAGATCGACAGCCTCGCCGAAAGCGTGCGCGAATCCTCCGGCGACGTGAAAGGCCGCATCAAGCTCACCGCGCCGCGCACCTTCGGCGACGCTCCGATCGGCCGCTCGCTGGTGGATTTCGCCGCCGCGCACCCTGACATCACGCTCGAAATCCACCTCGACGACCGCTTTGTCGACCTCGTCGAGGAAGGCTTCGACCTCGCGATCCGCATCACCCGGCTTGCCGATTCCTCGATGATCGCGCGGCGGCTGTCGCCCTTCAGCGTCCGCGTCTGCGGATCGCCCGAACTCATCGCCCGCGTCGGCACGCCGAAGCAGCCGCAGGACCTCGCCAAGCTGCCCTGCATCATCGACACCAATGGCCGCTGGCTCTCCAACTGGCAGTTCCAGCGCGAGAATGGCGAGATGATGAGCGTGCCGGTCTCCGGCCCGATCGAAGTCAACAGCCCGCTGACGACGCGCGCCGCCGCCTGCGCCGGCCTCGGCTTCGCGCCGCTGCCCGATTTCATTGCGGCCCCTGCGCTGGAGAGCGGCGAACTCGTCTCCGTGCTCGACGATTTCAGGCCGCAAAATGGCGGCATCTTCGCCGTCTACCCGCATCGCCGCTACCTGCCGGCCAAGATCCGCGTTTTCGTCGACTTCCTCGCGCAATGGTTCAAGGAGCACGAGCGCGGCTAATCGCCCGGCCGAGAATACGCTCCCAAATCTTGCCGCGATTCTGCTAGAGTCTCGCCGTGCAAATCACCGAGGGGCACGATGGCGATCCGCATCAGATCATTCCTGCTTGGCGCCTGCGCGCTGGCTGCCGGCACGGCGCCCGCCTTCGCCCATCCGCACGTCTTCGCCGAAGCAAGGCTCGAAATCGCCACCGAAGGCGACAAGGTCGAGGCGCTGCGCCATGTCTGGCGCTTCGACGACCTGTTCTCCTCGACCGTCATCTTCGAGTTCGACCAGAACAAGGATTTGAAACTCGACGCCGAAGAGCTCGAGATGGTCGGTTCGGTCATCCTCGAATCGCTCGCCGAGTTCGGCTATTTCCAGTTCGTCACGGCGAACGGCAAGGACATCGCGATGAACCCGCCGGAGCGCATCGTCGCGACGCTGGAGGACCAGCAACTCCTGATCCTGTTCGAATCGACGCCGAAGGAAGAACTCGCACTCGACGGAAATCTCCACTTCGGCGTCTACGATCCGACCTTCTACACCGCGATCGATTTCTACGACGACACCAACCTCGTCGTCGCCGCGATGCCCGAAGCCTGCAGCAAGGAAGTCGTCCGGCCGGACCCGGACGAGGCGCTGGCGATGAACCAGCAATCCTTGACCGAGGCCTTCTTCACCGAGCCGGGCGGCGTCGACTATTCGAAACTCTTCGCGACCCGGCTCGAAATTTCCTGCGGAGCGGCCGGATGATGCAGCTTTCCAGGCGCACCGTGCGCGTCTTCTTCACTGCCGTCGCGCTCGTCTACGTCGCCACGCATTTCCTCGGCCACGCACACGCGCAAAGCTCGCTCGGCATTGGCGCGGCGGAAGTCGCCGCGCCCTCGACCGGTCTCTTCGCCGGCACGCTCAACTGGATCAACGCGCAGCAGCAGGACTTCTATCGTTCGCTGACCGGCGCGCTGCGGTCCATGCGCGACGGCGGCTCCGGCGTCTGGCTGCTGGTCGGCCTCTCCTTCGCCTACGGCATCTTCCATGCCGCCGGCCCCGGTCACGGCAAGGCCGTCATCTCGTCCTACATGCTGGCGAACGAGGTCGCGCTGCGGCGCGGCGTCATGCTCTCGTTCGTCTCCGCCATGCTGCAGGCGGTCACCGCCATCGCCGTGATGGGCGCGGTCTATCTCATGCTGCGCGGCACCGCCGTCTCGATGACAGACGCGACGCGCTTCCTCGAAATCGCCAGCTTCGCCCTCGTCGCCGCCTTTGGCGCCTGGCTTCTGTGGAAGAAGACCGGCCCGCCCCTCGCCGGCCTGATATGGGGCCGCCCTGTCCGTGCCCTGTCGGCAGCGGCCGCCGTTCACGATCATTCCCACAGCCACGAACATCACCACGGTCAGGCTTGCACGCACGACCATCATCACGATCACGCGCATTCGCATGAGCACGCCCACGCGAGCCACGACGCGGTCTGCTCGACCTGCGGCCATTCCCACGCGCCCGATCCGGCAATGTTGTCGGGCGACCGTTTCGACTGGAAGACGGCCTGGGCGGCGATCGTCGCCGTCGGCATGCGCCCCTGCACCGGCGCACTCGTCGTCCTGTCCTTCGCGTTCCTGAACGGTCTGTGGCTCGGCGGCTTCCTGTCGGTCTTCGCCATGGCGATCGGCACGGCCATCACCGTCTCGATCCTCGCCACGATGGCCGTCCTCGCCAAGAACTGGGCGGTCGCCTTCGCCGGCGACGGCCGCACCGGCAACCGCGTTCACATCACCATCGAAATCGCCGGCGCCGCCTTCGTGTTCCTGCTCGGCGTCACGCTGCTCACGGCGAGCTTGAGCGTCTGATCGTCAGGCGTCATCCCGGAAGCCGCATTTGAGCGCAGCGAAAAGCGGCTATCCGGGACCCGTTCCGTGACATTGAAACCCCACGGAATGGCTTCCGGCTCTCGCCTCGCTACGCTCGGACTTCGGCCGGAATGACACCTGTCGCCGCTACCGCTTCATCCGCCCGCGAACCCAGAAGATCATGAAGAACGCGACGAGAAACAGCGCCGCCACCGCGCCTGCCAGCCACGGCGAAATCTCGATCGCCGCCAGCATGATCGCCGGCATGAAATAGGCGACGAACGCCACACAGGCGAGAATGATCGCCGCCGCGATCGCAGAATTCCTGGTATCCCGATCCATCATTCGCTCTTTGCTGCCGCGAACTCTTCCAGCTTCTTTTTCTGCCGACCGTCGCGGTCGAAATTGTCCTCGTCGAGCCACGCCTCGAAGGCCGCGCGCCGTGCCGGCCAGTCGCCATCCAGCATCGCATACCAGGCCGTGTCGCGGCTCTCGCCCTTGATCACCATGTGCTGGCGAAAGACGCCTTCATAGTCGAAGCCGAACCGCCGCGCTGCGCGGCGCGATGCCACGTTGCGGTCGTTGCACTTCCATTCGAAGCGGCGATAGCCGAGCTCGTCGAAGAGATGGCGCGCGAGAAGATAGATCGTCTCGGTCGCCATCCGGCTCTTGGCCATGTCCGGCCCCCAATAGATGTGGCCGACTTCCGCCACCCCGTTCGCCCGGTCGATCCGCATCAGCGCCATGCGCCCCTTGGCGCGCCCGTCCGCCTTGTCGACGCAGGCGAAGAACATCGGATCTGGCGAGGCCTGGAACCGGTCGAGCCAGGGTTGCAGCGCGGCGCGGTCGGCCGGCGGAACGTCGGAGAGGTAGCGCATACGCTCGCCCGCATCGGCCACGCTCTTCACCGAAAAGAGCTGGTCGCCATGATCGTCGGCATTGAGCGGCTCCAGCCGCACATAGCGCCCGTCATGGGCCTGGCGCGGCGGCATCGGCCGCGCCGTCCACCCGCTCAACTCCTGCGCCATGCGTCTCTCCCGTTTGACATTGTCGTCCAGCGCTCCCACAAACGAGCCCGATCTGCAAGACGGGAGGCTTGGCCAACATATGCTCCAGACGATTTCCGCTTTCGACCGCATCGGCGAGGAAAACGCCTTCGCCGTTCTGGCCCGCGCGACCGAGCTCGCGCAGTCCGGCAAGGACATCGTCAATCTGGGCATCGGCCAACCCGATTTCCGCACGCCCGACCACATCGTCGAAGCCGCCATCAAAGCCCTGCGCGACGGCCATCATGGCTACACGCCCGCGACCGGCCTTCTGGCCACCCGCGAAGCCGTCGCCCGCCGCACCCTCGCCACCACCGGCGTCGAGATTTCGCCCGAAAGCGTGATGATCATGCCCGGCGGCAAGCCGACCATGTTCGCGGCGATCCTGATGTTCGGCGAGCCGGGCGCGGAAATCCTCTACCCCGATCCGGGCTTCCCCATCTACAAGTCGATGATCGATTTCACCGGCGCGAAGGCGGTTCCTGTGCCGATCCGCGAGGAAAACGGCTTCGCCTTTTCGGCCGACGAAACGCTGGCGCTGATCACACCGCAAACGCGGCTCCTGATTCTCAACTCCCCCGCCAACCCGACCGGCGGCGTCACCCCGCGCGCCGAGATCGAAAAGCTCGTCGCCGGCCTCGCCGACCATCCGCATGTCGCCATCATGTCCGACGAGATTTACGACGTCATGACCTATGACGGCGAGACCGCGACCTCGCTGCTCCATTTCCCGGAAATCCGCGACCGGCTGATCGTCCTCAATGGCTGGTCGAAGACATGGGCGATGACGGGCTGGCGCATGGGCTGGTCGATCTGGCCGGATTCGCTCTATGGCAAGGTGCGCAAGCTCGCCGTCAATTGCTGGTCCTGCGTCAACGCCCCCTCGCAATATGCCGGCATCGCCGCCATCGACGGCCCGCAGGACGAGGTGGCCACGATGATGCGGGCTTTCGACCGGCGCCGGAAAATCGTGGTCGACGGCCTCAACGCCATCGACGGCATTTCCTGCATCGTGCCGAAGGGCGCATTCTACGCGTTCCCGAACATCTCGCAAACCGGCTGGAAAGCCAAGAAGCTCGCCTCCGCGCTTCTGGAAGAGACCGGCGTCGCGCTCATCGGCGGGCCGGATTTCGGCACGCTCGGCGAAGGCTACATCCGCCTCTCTTACGCCAATTCCGAAGAAAACATCCTGCGCGCGCTCGAGCGGGTTTCAGCCTTCCTCAAAGGCCGTAGTACCAACTGATCGCGAAACACGTCGCGATGCCGACGATGACGTTCATCGGCAGTCCGATCTTGACGAAATCCGAGAAGCGATAATTGCCCGCGCCATAGACCAGCGTGTTCGTCTGGTAGCCGATCGGCGTGGCGAAACTCGCGCTGGCGCCGAACATGACCGCGACGACCAGCGCGCGCGGCTCGACGCCGAGCTGCTGCCCGAGCCCAATGACGATCGGCGTCACCAGCACGGCAACGGCATTGTTGGTCACGCATTCGGTCAGCGTCGAGGCGAGCGCGTAGACCATCAGCAACAGGACGAACGGCGTCACCGTCGTCATCAAGGGCGTCAGCGATTCCACGATCAGCGTCACCGCGCCGGTGTTCTGCAGCCCCTGGCCGACGATCAGCATCGAGAAGATCAGGATCAGGATCGCGCCGTCGATCGAGCCCCAGGCCTCGTCGGCGTCGATGCAGCGCAGGACGAGGATTGCCGCCACCGCGATCATCGCCAGAGTGCCGATATCCATCACATTGAACGCCGCAAGCACGACGACGAGCCCCAGCGCCAGAAGCGCCAGCGGCGCCTTGGTGCGCCGGAACGCGCGCGCGGTCGAGCGCGTCACCGAGACGAGGTCGCTCTGGTCGGACAATTCGTCGAGCCCTTCGGACGTCCCCTCCAGCAAGAGCCGGTCGGCCGGTCGCAGCATCACGCTGCCGAGGTCGGGGCCCGGCACGTGGCGGTGCCTGTGAACGCCGAGAATGCGCACGCCGAAGCGGCGCCCGAGCGACAGGCTGGAAAGGCGCGTGCCCTGGCTGTAGCGCCCCGGCGCCACCACCGCCTCGACCGCGATCTGATCGCCCTCGCGCACCGCGCCGCGCCGCTGGCCGACCCGCAACCCCTCCTTTTCGCTCAGCGTCAGCAGTTCGGAGGATTTTGCGACGATGATGATCGCGTCGTTCTTCTTCAGGACGATGTCGCCGACATCCTTCCGAATGGTCCGTCCCTCCGAACGCACGCCGGTGATACGCAGCCCCGGCTGCTTGAAATCGGCGATCTCCCTGATCGGCTTTTCGGTATAGGGGCCGTCCACGAGCACCGTCACTTCGGACAGATACTCCGTTTCCTCCGCGTCCACCGCTTCGCCGCCCTCCTCGCGCCTGTCGGGCAGCAGGAACCGTCCGAGGACGAGCATCGTCGCGACGCCTGTCAGTGCGGCGACGATGCCGACCGGCGTGATCTCGAAGATCGAAAACGGTTCGAGCCCCTGCTCGCGCGCGACGCCGTCGACGAGCAGGTTCGTCGAGGTGCCGATCAGCGTCAGCGTGCCGCCGAGGATCGCGGCGTAGGAAATCGGGATCAAAAGCCGCGTCGAGGCGATGTCGAGCGCTCCCGCGAGCCGGATGACGATCGGGATCAGCACCAGCACGACGGGCGTGTTGTTCATGAACGCCGATGCTGCAAGCGTTGCGAACAGGAAGAAGCCGAGCGCCAGCATCGGATGCTTCTTGGCGCGTTCCAGCACCATTCCGGCGACGCTCTCCAGCACGCCGGTACGCACCAGCGCGCCCGAAAGCACGAACATCGCGCCGATGGTGAGCGGAGCGGAATTGGAGAAGACCGCCATCGCCTGGTCGCTCTGCACGAAGCCGAGCAGGATGAAGATCGCGGCCCCGGCAGCGGCCGTCACATCGGCCGGATATTTCTCCCAGATGAACATGGCGAACAGCGCCACGACCAGCCCCAGCGCGACGAGCGCCTCGTAACCGGCAAACAGATCCGCCATCGTCCCCTCATGCACCCCGAACTCGCCTTCAAACGCCGCATCGCGCGCATTGGTCCGGCCGCCAGAAAATTTACCCGCGCCCGACGAATGGCATCTTGGTCGCCATCACGTTCATGAACAGCACATTGGCCTCGAGCGGCAGGCTCGCCATGTGCAGCACCGCGTCGGCGACATGGCCGACATCCATCACCGCCTCGGGCGCGATCTCGCCATTGGCCTGGGGCACGCCCTTGGCCATCGGCGCCGCCATTTCGGTGAATGCGTTTCCGATGTCGATCTGCCCGCAGGCGATGTCGAATGGCCGGCCGTCCAGCGCCAGCGTCTTGGTCAGGCCGGTGATCGCGTGCTTGGTCGCCGTATAGGGCACCGAGCCCGGACGCGGCGCATAGGCCGAGATCGAGCCATTGTTGATGATCCGCCCGCCCATCGGGCTTTGCCGGCGCATCAGGCCGAAGGCCGAGCGCGCGCACAGGAACGAGCCGGTGAGATTGACGTCGACGACGTCGTGCCAGACCTCGACCGGGATCTCGTCGATGGTCGTCGACTTGTAGCCCATGCCGGCATTGTTGAAGAGAAGGTCGAGCCGCCCGAACTCCTCCTCGATGCGCTCGAACAGCTTTTCGACCTGCTCGGCACGCGACACGTCGCAGGCAATCGCCAGCCCGCTGGCCGGCGCCTGCCCGATCGCCGCCACCGCCTCGTCGAGCTTTTCCTGCCGGCGCCCGGTGAACACCGTATGCCAACCGGCATGGACGAGCGCGGTGGCGACAGCCTGGCCGATGCCCGAGCCTGCGCCTGTGACGAGTGCGAATTTGTCCTGCATGTCGTGTCCCCCATCTCCGTTGACAGACGGATCGCAGAAGCCCGGCGGGCGCGCAAGGGCAGGACACAAAGGAAGGCGGCCATTTGCGGCCGCCTGAGTTTGGAATCGGTGCTTGGGAGGAGGAGGAACAACCCGATTCGTTCGTTAAGAATGCGATACGAAGCTTAACCGAAGGTTAACTCCCGCATCGGACCGAAAAGTGAAACCCGGTTCTTGGATCATTCCGATGCGCCATAGAAAATGCGGTCGCCCTACCCCATGAATGCGAGGAACGGCCTTCCCGACAGCGCCTGGACGAAGGTAAACGCCACCAGCGCGACGAAGAGGATCGTCGCGATCCGGATCGGCCGCCGCTCCTCGCGCCCGAAGATCGCGAGCGAGGCAAGCCCGGCGACGGGCAGGAAATGCATCGCATGGGTGGAGAAGAAATGCGCCACGCGCAGATCGCCGCCATCCCGCGCCCAGCCGAAGATCGCGAGCCCGGCCGCATCCGAGCGAACGCCGCCGACCCAGTGCCCGTCGAATGCGCTCATCGTGCCGGCGGTGATCACCGTCAGTGGCAGGACGAGTGCCAGCCCTGCGAGGACGCTCTCCTTGACCACCGGCGGCAGGCCGGTCTCGCGGTTCTTTGCGATCAGCCAGGCATAGACGGCGCTGGCCGAGGTCAGCACGACGGCGAGCGCGCCCATCGACATGTAGATCGCCTCGCCCGCCGGCGACTTGTTGAAATGCGCCGGCACCCCGTTCGCGCCCGCGCCCATCAGCCAGATCGTCTCGAGCACGATCGCGCCGATCACCGCGCCGATATAGATCCGATACCACCGTTTTGCCTGCGTACCCGCCGGCAGCCAGCGCGCGAAGAAGGCCAGCGTCAAGGCATAGACCGCCAGCGCGAACTGGAACTTCACCGGCTTCGACCAGACCGACACATCGTTGGTCAGCCGGCCGTCGACGATGCCCGCGAAAAGCGTCGGCAGCAGAAGCGCCAGAAGCAGAAAACCGAGCGCGGCGAGCGCGCGTTCCGAACCGAATATGCGGTTCAGGGACATCGGCCGGACGGGCGCATGGTCGAGTGCGAGCGTTGTCATGGTCAGCGTCCCCCGATGGCGGGCGCGGCGCGGACCTGAAGCCGCACTGCGCGGATGGCGACGAATGCGAGATAGCCCGCCGGTCCGAACAGGAAGGTCAGCGGCAGGCAAGGCAGCACCAGCCAGAACGGAACTCCATCCGCCCGGCCCCGACGCACGATCCACGCCCCGACGAAAAGGTCGAAGGCAAGGTAATGCAGCCAGCCGGCAAGCAGCAATTCGCGCGTCTGGAACAGTTGCGCCACCTCGTCCAGCGACCCGAACCCGCCCTCCGCGCGCGTCCAGAAGGCGAGGATCAGCCCGGCATAGGCGATGGAGATCAGCGCCGGCATCGCATAGGCGGCAGCGAGATCGCTGATGCGCGGGATCAAGGGACTGATCAAGAGCGTCGCCCATCCGGCGACCGCGATCAGCGTGGCATATTGGAAGATCAGATCGGCACTCATCGGCATTTCCCCTTCCCCGTCTGGCGGCCATACCATTCCTTGACAGCGTCAAGATTGAATGCTGCCAGAAATCTTTCCATTGTCAACATCGAAAATCGAGGCCATTTAGAAGGGGCAATGCTGGAGACCGATTTGCCCACCGCCGCACCCCGCAAGACCTACCACCACGGCGATCTGCGCCAGACGTTGATCGCCGCCGCCGAAGCCGAACTGATCGAAAAGGGGCTGGAGGGCTTTTCGCTGCGCGGCTGCGCCAAGCGCGCCGGCGTCTCGCACGCGGCCCCCGCCCACCATTTCAAGGATGCCGACGCGCTCCTGTCCGCCTTGGCCGCCGAGGGTTTCGACCGCCTCAATGCCTCGATGGCGGAAGCGATGGACGCCGTGGACGGCGACATGGTGGAGAAATTCGTCGCATCGGGTGTCGGCTATGTCGACTTCGCCTGCGCCAACCCGGCACTCTTTCACCTGATGTTCGGCTCGCGCCGTCCCGACCACGAATCCCCGCCGCTCGCCGAAGCCGGCGGCCGCGCCTTCGCCGTCCTCACCGGCAACGTCGCGACGATGACCGGCCGCGACTACGCCACCGACCCCGCCGCCGGCGAAGACGTCATCGCCGCCTGGGCCATGGTCCACGGCCTCTCCGAACTATTGATCGGCGACAAGCTGCACCTGCCCGAAGACATGCCCCGCCCAGCCTTCAAAGCCCTGATCTCGGCCATCATCCGCCGATCGGGGCCGAAGATTTAGCCAGATCTGAAAATCCCGCGCCGCTGCCCGAGCTGAGCAAAGAGTCCTCCGAATTGACCCCCACCCTGTATCCCTCCCCACAAGGGGGAGGGAGTTCGCCATCGTCCTGCCTGTCCTCTCCACGAAGCTCCTGGCGGAATGAAAATCACAACGCGGACGTCCTCCCTCCCCCTTGTGGGGAGGGATAAAGGGTGGGGGTCAATTCAAAGAAACCCAAATGAACACCAGACCCTAACACCCCGGCCGCCCGGCCCGCTCCCTGACAAACCCGCTGATATCCGCGAGCGTCGGCGCCTGCCCGCGCAGGGGCGATGCAATCGCCCCGACGATGTTGATATGCCCGACCCCGTCATAAATCCGCAATTCCGCCCGGTTGCCAGCCGCCTGCAGGGCGCGCGCCAAGTCGCGGCTGTCCTTCGCGGCGACCGTACGATCTGACGATCCGTGCAGCAGAAGCGTTGCCGGCGCGCGATCGGCCGCAAAGTTGATCGGCTGGCTCTGGTCGCGCGTCGCCTCGGGAAAGATCCGTCGGTAGCGCTCGCTCGTCAGCGGAAGGAAATCATAGGGCCCCGCGATCCCGACGAAGCCGGAAACCGTGCTGCACGCTGCGCCGCTGAGATACCGGTCGTCGAGCGCGATAAGCGCCCCGATCTGCGCCCCTGCCGAATGACCGACGACCACGACCGGCCGGCCGCCGGCGACGTCGCGGCGGATCGCCGTGACCGCGCGCGCGGCATCCTCGACGAAATCGGGAAAGCGGACTTCGGGATAGAGCCGGTAATCGGGAATGGCGGCGACGAAGCCCTGTTCGGCAAGCGCATTGCCGACGAAGCGATACATCGACCTGTCGCCGCTCGACCAGGCGCCGCCGTAAAGGAACACGACCACCGGCGCATCGGCGCTGGCGCCGACCGGCCTGTAGACGTCATAGCGCTGGCGCGGCCCCTGCCCGTAGGCAAGCCCCGTCTCCACCGCGACGGCGTCGGTGTTGGACATCGAATTGACGACCCCGACCGCGCCACCACAACCGGGCAGCACGATCAGGACGGCGAAAAGGAGGACTCGGAGGCAGGACATGGGCACCGCGGCTGGAAGATGGTCTCCCAGCAACGGTGCGAACGCCCTCAAAGTTTCGTCAGACCTTCACGCTCGCGACATTCGCCTCGATGTGGTCGACGAGTGCGTCCGGCAGATTGAGCCGGCCGGCCAACTGGTCGAGATAGCCGCGCTCGGCGCGCGAATCCGGATCGATGGTCAGCCGCGACGCCGTGTAGATCTCGACCCGCTGCTCCTCGCTTTGCGCCTCGCGCACGATGTCGTCGAGATTGACCGGCTTGTTCAGCTCCGCCAGCAGGAACTGCTCGGCCTCGGCATCGACGCCGGCATCGCCGAGCCGCCCCGCGATCTTCGCACGCTCCGCCTCGTCGATATGGCCATCGGCGCGCGCCGCCGCGATCATCGCGCGCACGATGGTCAGCGCAAAGGCATCTTCGCCCTGCGGCGCGCGAGCGGGATGGAACGGCGTGTCGGAAGGCGGCGGCAGGAGTTCGGGCTCGCGGCCCGCCGGCGTGGCCGTCTGCGGCTGCTGGCCCTTCTGGTAGTCGGTATAGGCCTTGTAGGCGAGGCCGGCGATAGCCGCCATACCGCCGATCTTGATCGCCGAGCCGCCGAGCTTGCGCCCCTTGCCCGAAAGAAGAAGCCCGGCCAGAGCCGCCGTCGCCATCGGGTTGTCCTTGGCAAGCTGGCCGATCTTGCTCATGCCGCCGCCGCTCGCAAGCCCGCCCAACCCGCCGCCGGCAAGCCCGCCCAGGCCGCCCTTGGAAAGGGAACCTGACGAGCCCAACAGGCCGTCGATGAGCTTCTTCGGGTCGAACATCGGCTTCTCCTCATCTCTCTTTTGCCATTGCGGCAGTCGAGATTAGCTAGGGGCCGACCCCGGCTTTTGCAATGCGGCCCGGCGAAAAGCCCTCATCCGCCGACATGCCGCGCGCCCGTTGCCTTCGCCCGCTCCACCTGCCGCTGGCGCTCGGCATAGCGCTCGCGATCGGCCTCGGATCGCTCGTCATGGCAATCCGCGCAGGAAATTCCCTCGACGAAGAGCGGCGACGCCCTGTCGGCGGGCGTCAGTGGCCGCCGGCAGGCGCGGCAAAGCTCCGCACCGCCTTCACGCAACCCGTGGCCGACGGCTACGCGTTCGTCAAAGACGAAGCACTCCCCCTGCCAGAGGCTCGCCTCTTCAGGCACTTCTTCCAGATAGCGCAGGATGCCGCCCTTGAGATGATAGACCTCATCCAGCCCGATCGACTTCGCATAGGCGGTCGCCTTTTCGCAGCGAATGCCGCCGGTGCAGAACATTGCCAGCTTCTTGCCCTCCAGCGCCCCGCGATTGGCCTCCAGCCAGTCGGGAAATTCGCGAAAGCTCGCCGTCTTCGGATCGAGCGCTCGCTCGAACGTGCCGAGCCCGACCTCGTAATCGTTGCGCGTGTCGATGACGACCGTGTCCGGATCGGCGATCAGCGCGTTCCAGTCGCGCGGCTCGACATAGGTGCCCGCATCGCGCTCCGGGTCGATCCCGCCGACGCCCATCGTCACGATTTCGGCCTTGAGCCGCACCTTCATCCGGTGAAACGGCATCTCGCGCGCGCTCGAATATTTGACGTCGAGCCCGGTCAGCGCCGGCATCGCATCGAGATGCGCAACGAGGGCGTCGATCGCGTCGGGCGTTCCGGCCACCGTGCCGTTGATCCCCTCATGCGCCAGAAGCAGCGTACCCCTGATGCCGCGCTCCGTGCAGAAAGCGGCGAGCGGCGCGCGCATCTCCCGCCAGTCCGCCAAACGGGCGAAACGGTAGAGCGCGGCGACCTTGATCGGCATGTCGTGAGCAGCGTGCATGGCGCGCAGATAAGCCGTCGCGGCAATACGCGCAACGAAACTTTATCACCCTCCATGAAATCGAGAGGAAAATATCCCTCACTCATCGAAGAGGATATGCCCATGCCCGATCCCGAAATCAGCGCCGCACTCATCAGCGTCGCCCGCGTCTTCGACCTCGAGCCCGCAACGATCGCCGCGGTCGCTTCGGTCGAAAGCAACCTCGTCGCCCACGCCATGATCGACGGCCGCCCCGAACCCCTGATCCGCTTCGAGGGTCACTATTTCGACCGCCGCCTGTCCGCGGCCGCGCAGGCCGAAGCCCGAACCGCCGGCCTCGCCTCGCCGACAGCCGGCACGATCCGCAACCCCGCCTCGCAGGCTGCCCGCTGGGCTCTGCTCGCCCGCGCTCGGTCCATAGACGCCCGCGCGGCCGACGAATCCACCTCCTGGGGCATGGGCCAGGTCATGGGCGCGCATTGGGCATGGCTCGGCTTCGGCTCGGTCGAAGCGCTCGTCGCCGAGGCACGCTCAGGCACAGAGGGGCAGTTGCGGCTGATGGCGCGCTACATCGAAAAGGCCGGCCTCGCCCCGGCCCTCGCGCGTCGCGACTGGCCCGCCTTCGCCCGCGGCTACAACGGCCCCGGCTTTGCCCGCAACGCCTATGACGTTAAGCTCGCATCCGCCCATGCGCGCTTCGCAAGGCTCGACTGGACGGCGGGCGACAGGGTCTTGCGGCGCGGCGATCGCGGCACGGACGTCGCCGCCCTGCAGCGCCTGCTCGTCGCCAAGAGCGCAGTCCTTACGATTGACGGCGTGTTCGGTCGGCTCACCGAAGCCGCCCTTCGGGCCTTTCAGTCACGGCGCGGCTTGCCCGCCACAGGCATCGCCGACGCCGCGACCATGGCCGCGCTGGCAGCACGGCGGATCACGCCTGGCGGGTTGCTCCAGGCGCTCATTTCGCTATTCAGGTCAGGGTGACTTCCCCGTCGCAGCCGTGCTAAATCGGTTGAAAAAGGAGATTGCGTCATGGCGACATCACAGGCCGAGCGGCTTCGCGCCCTCATCGGAACCCAGCCCGTCATTCCGGTGGTGCGGATCGACGAATTGGCCCATGCGGTCCCGATGGCAAAGGCGCTGGTCGCGGGCGGGCTGCCCGCGATCGAGGTGACGCTCCGCACGCCGGTCGCGCTCGACGCGATCCGCCTCATCATCGACGAGGTGCCGGGTGCAATCGTCGGCGCCGGCACGATCCTCGATGCGCGCCAGTTCGATGCCGCCGAAAAGGCCGGCGCGAAATTCATCGTCAGCCCCGGCACGACGCAGGAACTGCTGGATGCCGCGCGCACCGCCGCCACGCCCCTCCTGCCGGGTGCGATCACGCCGAGCGAGATCATGGCGATGCGCGAGGAAGGCTACGGCTTCCTGAAGTTCTTCCCCGCCGAACAGTCGGGCGGCGCGCCATTCCTCAAGGCCATCTCCGCCCCCATCCCCGACATGCTGTTCTGCCCCACCGGCGGCGTTTCGCCGTCAAACGTCGCAACCTGGCTCGGCCTCCCCAACGTCGCCTGCGTCGGCGGCTCCTGGATCGTCCCGGATGCAGCCGTCAAGGCCGGCGATTGGGCCGAGGTGGAGCGCCTGTCGCGCGAGGCCGCGGCGCTGCGGGCGTAGTCCAAAACCCTGCACGTCGAAGAGCCGTCGGACAGTCTTTCCGAAGAAGACCCCAACCCTTTATCCCTCCCCCTTGTGGAGATCGTTGCAAAATTGGCTGATTGTGATTCAGTCGTCTTTGTTTGGAGGCGGTTTGATGA